>NZ_CP159823.1:342455-684910 GCF_047729535.1 Candidatus Pelagibacter sp. Uisw_094
ATTCTAAATCAAGCGATTGATAATTTTGATAATATAAGTAATCAAAAAAAACTTTCATTTGATATAAAGGATTTTGACTTAAGTTTTGTGAAAGGTCTTTTATATGAGGATGGCTTATCAACATTAGTAGATTTCACTGCGATAATAATTTACCAATCAATTTTAAAATCAATTAAGATCAAAGAAAATCAAAAGTTATTAATAATTGTTTGTGGAGGGGGAAGAAAAAACCTATCTTTAATGGAGAGTATAAAAAAAAGATTACCAAAAAATATCTCCTTAAAAATAATTGATGATTATAATATTGATGGAGATTTTATTGAATCTCAAGCTTTCGCTTATCTCGCAATTAGATCTTCACTTAAAAAAGTAATTTCATACCCTAACACTACGGGTGTACTAAGACCATCAATTGGCGGAGTTTTAGTTAAAAACTATTAAGATTAAAATAAAGCAGATTCTTTTTTAATATATCTATCTAAACTTTTTACCAATACGTCTTCTGTTTTAGTGAAAAAATGATTAGCATCACTTATAGCTTGAAAGTCAACTTTAATACCTTTTTGAGCACTTAATCTTTTATCTAGATCTACAATATGTTCCAAGGGAACTAACTCATCTTTTTTACCATAAATCATCAAACCCGAAGTGGGGCATGGAGATAAAAATGAAAAGTCATATACGTTTGGTTGTGGCGATATTGCAATAAATCTATTTATTTCTGGTCTTCGCATTAATAATTGCATTGCTATTAATGATCCAAAAGAAAATCCTGAAACCCAACATTGTGAGTTATCAAAATTTTCACGTTCTAACCAATCTAGTGCTGCAGCTGCGTCAGCTAGTTCTCCTTGACCATTATCAAATTCACCATCACTTTTTCCAACACCTCTAAAGTTTACTCTGCATACAGAAAATCCATTTTCCATAAAAGTATGAAATGTATCAACCACAACTTTATTATTCATTGTTCCTCCATATTGAGGATGAGGTTGCAATACTAGTGCTATTGGTGATGTAATTTTTTCACTTTTGTAATACTTGGCTTCCATTCTTCCGGCAGGTCCAGGTATAAAAACTTCTACTATTTTATTGTCCATAAATGATATTGATTATTATTCTCAAAAAAAAATACACTTATCATAACTAAGCGACAATATGTTATCTTTTTTACATATTGTATACTTGACTAATTTAGTCAAGATTGTATAAAAAGCCTTCTTAAATAAGGGTAAAATGAAATTAACATCAAAAGGTAGATATGCAGTAATGGCATTAGCTGATCTCGCTAAGTTTAATAGCGTTAATCCAGTATCTTTAAGAGATATATCGTTAAGACAAGGAATTTCCTTAGATTTTCTAGAACAAATTTTTTCTAAATTAAAAAAATACAATATTGTGAAAAGCATTAGAGGAACTAATGGTGGTTATATCTTAAACAAAGAACCAGAAGAAATTAAATTAGCAAATATACTTAGTGCTGTAGATGAAGAAGTTAAAACTGTTCAATGTAAAAAAGAATCTAAAAAAGGATGTAACAGCAAGACAACAAAGTGCATTACTCATAATTTGTGGGATGAACTTGAGATTCATATCAATAATTTTTTTGAACAAAAAAACTTAAAAGATCTTATTAACAATTCTTCAGAAAGTAGAAATTAAAATGGACGCAAGAGAAAAGGAAATAGAAAAATTAAAAGATTATAAATATGGTTTTTCAACTGATATTGAAAACACTCGAGCTCCTAAAGGTTTAAATGAAGAGGTAATTAAGTTTATCTCAAATATTAAAAAAGAACCACAGTGGATGCTTGATTGGAGACTAAAAGCATTTGAAAGACTAAAACAATTAAAAGAACCAAATTGGCAAAAACCTAAATATCCTAAAATAGATTATCAAAATCTTTATTATTATTCAGCACCAAAAAGTATGGATGATAAACCAAAAAGTTTAGATGAGTTAGATCCAAAATTATTAGAAACTTACAATAAACTTGGAATTCCCTTGCAAGAACAAGCAAGACTGAATGGAATTGCAGTTGATGCTGTATTTGATTCTGTTTCTGTTGCAACAACATTCAAGGGTGAGTTAAATAAAAAAGGAATTATTTTTTGCTCTATGTCAGAAGCGATACGAGAACACCCTGAATTAGTAAAAAAATACTTAGGTTCTGTAATTCCATTATCAGATCATTATTTTGCAACACTTAACTCAGCAGTCTTTACTGATGGGTCATTCGTTTATATTCCCGAAGGTGTAAGATGCCCCATGGAACTTTCTACTTATTTTAGAATTAATGCTACAGAAACAGGTCAATTTGAAAGAACTTTGATTATTGCTGATAAAGGAAGTTATGTAAGTTATTTAGAAGGGTGTACTGCACCAATGAGAGACGAAAATCAATTGCATGCTGCTAATGTAGAATTAATTGCACTAGATGATGCTGAAATTAAATATTCAACGGTTCAAAATTGGTACCCTGGAGATAAAGATGGTGTAGGAGGTATTTATAATTTTGTTACTAAAAGAGGATTATGTAAGGGGAAAAATTCAAAAATTTCATGGACACAAGTCGAGACAGGTTCAGCAATCACATGGAAGTATCCAAGTTGTATTTTAAAAGGAGATAATTCTGTTGGAGAATTTTATTCAATAGCTATCACCAATAATCATCAGAAAGCAGACACTGGTACAAAGATGATTCATCTTGGAAAAAATACAAAAAGCAAAATAATTTCTAAAGGTATATCGGCTGGTTTTGCTGATAATACATACAGAGGATTAGTAGATATAGCTAGAAGTGCTGATAATGCGAGGAATTTTACTCAATGCGATTCTCTTTTGATGGGTAACAAGTGTGGAGCACATACAGTTCCATACATAAAGAATAAAAATTCTAGCTCAAATATTGAACATGAAGCGACTACATCAAAAATTAGTGAAGAACAATTATTTTACTGTAATCAAAGAGGTTTAAATCAAGAAGAGGCTGTTAGTTTAATTGTTAATGGTTTTTGCAAAGAAGTGTTGCAGCAGCTACCAATGGAATTTGCTGTTGAAGCGCAAAAATTAGTTGGTATCAGTTTAGAAGGGAGTGTTGGTTAATGTTAACAATTAAAGATCTTAAAGCAAATATTGATAATAAAGAAATATTAAAAGGATTAAATTTAGAAATTAAGCCAGGGGAAGTACATGCAATTATGGGACCGAATGGATCTGGTAAAAGCACTCTATCAAATGTTCTTTCAGGGAAAAAAGGTTACACAATAACTGGCGAAGTAAAGTATTTTAATGAAAATCTTTTAGATTTAGAGATTGAAGAAAGAGCTCATAAAGGAATATTTTTAGCATTCCAATATCCACTTGAAATACCAGGAGTTAATACCAATATATTCTTAAAAACATCTTTAAATGCAATTAAAAAAGCTAAAGGTGAAAAAGAATTAGATGCCATTGAATTCTTAAAATTAGTTAAGCAAAAAGCAGGCGAATTAAAATTTGATGAAAAAATACTAAGCAGACAATTAAACGTAGGTTTTTCTGGTGGAGAAAAGAAAAAAAATGAAATACTTCAAATGTCTATATTAAATCCTAAGCTGTCTATTCTAGACGAAACAGATTCCGGACTTGATATCGATGCTTTAAAAATAGTTTCAGAAGGTGTTAATGCATTAAGAAGTAAAGAAAGTTCTTTTTTAATCATTACTCATTATCAAAGATTATTAGAATATATAAAACCAGATTTTGTGCATGTTTTAATTAATGGACAAATAGTTAAATCGGGTGGGTCAGAACTTGCATTAGAACTTGAAAACAAAGGATACGAAAGTTTAAGTTAGATTATGGAACAACTAAAAGTAGATTTTAATAAAGTCATAGAAAGTTTAAAACTTTCAGAGAAAAGTATAAATTCTAGAAAAGAAAACTTTAATCAATTTGTAGAGAATGGTTTTCCAAATAAAAGAGCGGAAGATTGGAAGTTTTCAGATTTGAATCAGATAATTTCTTCTAATATTGAAAATTTACGCTTTCATACCGACTTTGAAATAAGTGAGATTGATGAAACTACCTTTATTGATAAATTTGCACATAATAAAATAATTTTTCTTAACGGAGTAATTTCAAAAGTTGATTTTAGCTCTGAAGATGACACTAAAGTTTTGATAACAAGAGATTTAAATCAAAATGAAAATTCTAAAGAAGTTAATTCATTGGTTTCATTGAACAATGCTCTAATTGCCAGTTATATCAGAGTAACGGTTAAAGAGAACTATTCAATGAATGAGCCATTAATTATATACAATATTACAACCAAAGAACTTAAATCAACAGCGATCAATTTGAAAACAGACATTGTTCTTGAAAAAAATAGTAGTTTGAAACTCATAGATTTGTTTGATGATAGTTCTGAAAATAATTTTATAAATATAGTTCAAAATTTTGATATTGCACAAGATGCTATTCTTAAAAATTATAAGATTGATCATAAAAAAAATTCTAATATTAAATATTCTTATAATAATATTAATTTAGAAAAAAATAGTATTTCAGAAAATTTTATTTTTTCGACTGGGTCTAAATTTATAAAAAATGAAATTAATTGTAATTTAAATGATGAGTACAGCTCAGCATTTATTAATGGAATAATAAATTTAACAAACTCACAACATCATGAAATCAAAACTAATATTAATCATCTAGCTAAAAATACAAAAAGCTATCAATTAATTAAAAGTGTTTTAAATGAAAATGCAAAAGGTATTTATCAAGGTAAAATTTATGTAAACTCAAAAGCCCAAAAAACAAATGGGTATCAACTTAGTAAAGCTCTATTATTAAGTGAGAATACTGAATTTGATGGAAAACCAGAACTTGAGATCTATGCTGATGATGTAAAATGTTCTCATGGAGCAACATCTGGTAATTTAGATGAAGATGCAATATTTTACTTGATGTCTCGTGGTTTGAGTAATCAGCAATCAAAAGAATTATTAATTAAAGGATTCTTACTTGATGCAGTAGAAAAAATTACAGATATAGAAATTAAAGATTTAATTAAAAATATGATAGGAATTACAGAATGAGTATATCAGATATAAAAAATGAATTTCCAATATTTAGTAACAAGATTCATAATAATGATCTTGTTTATCTTGATAGCGCTAACTCATCTCAAAAACCACAATCAGTAATTGATAGAGTAAACGAGTTTTATACTAATGAATTTTCAAATACAGGCAGAAGTGTTCATTACTTAGCTGTGGCAGCAACTAATCTTTATGAAAATACACGATCTTCTGTTCAAAAATATATTAATGCTAAAGATAAAAATGAAATTGTATTTACTAAAGGTGCCACTGAAGCAATTAACCTTGTGGCTAATACTTTTGGCCAAAAATATTTGGAACATGGAGACGAAATTCTTATAACTGAACTTGAGCATCACTCTAATTATGTGCCATGGCATTTTTTAAGACAATCAAAAGGGATTAAGATTGAATTTGCAGAAATTAATGATGATGGTGAAATTACACTCGAAAGTATTGAAAAAAAAATAAATTCAAAAACAAAATTAATTGCTATTACTCACTTATCTAATGTGACTGGAGCCGTTTTGCCAGTTAAAGAGATAACAGAATTAGCTCACTCAAAAGGTATCGCAGTTTTAGTTGATGGTTGTCAGGGTGCACCACATTTAAAATTAGATATGCAAGATATTGACTGTGATTTTTATGCTATTTCATGTCATAAAATGTATGGACCAACTGGTCTTGGAGTGCTTTATGCTAAAAAAAAATGGTTAGAACAATTACCTCCTTATCAAGGTGGTGGTGGTATGATTAATGACGTTAAAAAAGACAGTATTACTTATGGTGATTTACCAAACAAGTATGAAGCAGGAACAATGGCAACAGCACAAGTTATTGCCTTTGATCAATCTATAAAGTTTCTAGAAAAAATTGGAATAGAAAGTATGATCAAACATGAACAAGAATTAATTGAATATGGACAAGAAATCTTAAAAAGAAATAATTCTGTTAAGTTAATAGGTAATCCTAAAAATAGAGCTGCAGTTTTATCTTTTACAATTGAAGGCGTACATCCACACGACATAGCCACTATATTAGATGAAGATGGTGTTGCTATAAGAGCCGGACACCATTGCTGTCAAATCTTACATGATAAATTAGGAATTTCAGCAAGCGCACGTGCTTCATTAGGTGTTTACAATACAAAGGAAGATCTAGACCAACTTAATAGCTCAATAAATAACTGTAAAAAAATTTTTAATTTATAATGAATATTAAAGAACTTTATCAAGAAATTATTTTAGAACATGGAAAAAATCCACGCAATCTAAGAAAGACAGAAAATTTTAACAAAGATGCAAAAGGTAATAACCCTTTATGTGGTGATAATGTTCATATATTTCTAAAATTGGATGAAGACAAAAAAGTACAAGATGTTTCATTTGAGGGAAGTGGCTGTGCAATTTCAATGGCATCAGCATCAATTATGACTGATTTAATGAAGGGAAAAGAAGAAGCTCAAGTCAAAGAAATTGTAA
The DNA here is from genome assembly GCF_047729535.1 of Candidatus Pelagibacter sp. Uisw_094. Classification (GTDB taxonomy): domain Bacteria; phylum Pseudomonadota; class Alphaproteobacteria; order Pelagibacterales; family Pelagibacteraceae; genus Pelagibacter. Next base: position 349,025 of record NZ_CP159823.1, read on the forward strand.
ATGATTTTTTGGGTATGATTAAAGAAAACCCAGATTTAAAATCAAAAAATTTGCAGGAAGATGAAAAAACTAAGTTAATGTGCTTATCTGGAGTAAAGCAATATCCAATGAGAGTAAAATGTGCAACATTATCGTGGCACACTTTAATTTCTGCAATTGACAAAACTCAAGAAGAAATCAATACTGAAAACTAGATAAAATTATGGATTTAAGAGAACAAGTAATAGCTGAAATTAGAAAAATTTATGACCCTGAGATACCAGTTAATATTTATGAATTAGGTTTGATTTATGACGTTAAGGTAAAAGAGGATAAAGCTAAAATTATAATGACTTTAACTACACCCAATTGTCCTGTCGCTGAAAGCTTACCTCAAGAGGTTAAAGATAGTGCCATGCAAGTGGAAGGTATTAAAGAAGTTGATCTTGATTTAGTTTTTGAACCACCTTGGGAAAAGTCAATGATGTCCGAGGCAGCTAAATTGGAATTAAATTTATAATGAATCCAATAATTAAACTAAGTGATAATGCTGCAAGTCGTATTAAAGAAATTATGTCTGGAATTGAATCAAGCTCAATTGGTGTCAGGGTTGCAGTTAAATCTGGTGGTTGTGCAGGAATGTCATATGTTATGGAATATGCTAAAGAAGTTAATCCTACAGATGAGATTATCGAAGATAAGGGTGTAAAAGTGTTTGTTGATGCGGGAGCTGTAATGTATCTGCTCGGAACTGAGATGGATTATAAAAAAGAGGAGTTTTCTTCTTCATTTGTGTTCAATAATCCTAATGAATCTGAGCGTTGTGGCTGTGGAGAATCTTTTAAAGTCTAATATAACAAATACGCATATCAGTATTGCAATTTATGCATATCTAGGGTATTTAATGTGTATGAATAAATTTGAATTTAAAAATCTTGTTAAATCATTAGAAAAATCATTAAAAGAAAGAACATTCTTCAAGACTCTTCGAACGGAAGTAAATACTGGTGCTAATGGCACACAGGATTATGTTGTTAAAAAGGGAATTAACAAAGATAAAATCGCAACTACTAGACAGTAATAATTTTAGCTACTGTAATACATTTCAAACTCAACAGGATGAGGTGCATGTTCAAATCTATGTATCTCTTCAAATTTTAATGCAATGTAAGCATCAATTTGATCATCCGTAAATACACCACCTTCAGTTAAAAAATCTCTATCCTTATCTAAACTTTCCATAGCTTCTCTTAGGGAGCCACAAACAGTTGGGATATTTCTAACCTCTTCAGGAGGTAAGTCATAAAGATCTTTATCAAAAGATTCACCTGGATGAATTTTATTTTTAATACCATCTAAACCAGCCATAAGCATAGCAGCAAAAGTTAAGTAAGGGTTTCCTGATGCATCAGGAAATCTTATCTCACATCTAGCACCATTTTTATTTAAACTAATCGGTATTCTACAAGATGCAGATCTATTTCTTGCAGAGTAAGCTAACAGTACTGGTGCTTCAAATCCTGGTATTAATCTTTTATAACTATTTGTTGTAGAGTTTGAAAAAGCATTAATAGCTTTTGCATGTTTTAAAATACCACCTATATAATGTAATGCTATCTCTGATAATCCGGCATAAGCTTCACCAGAAAAAACGGGCTTATCATTTTTCCAAATTGATTGATGAATATGCATTCCAGAACCATTGTCACCAGCAACAGGTTTAGGCATAAACGTTGCTGTTTTTCCGAATGAATGAGAAACCATTTGAACTACATATTTATAAAGCTGAACATTATCTGCTGTTTCAACTAAAGTTCCAAAAACCATACCTAGCTCATGTTGACTTGGAGCAACTTCATGGTGATGTTTTTCAACCTTAACACCAACTTCTTTTAAACTTTTTAAATATTCACCTCTCATATCTTGTTCACTATCAACTGGAGGTACTGGGAAATATCCACCTTTAACTGGAGGTCTGTGACCCATATTTCCATTGGCATATATGGTTCCAGAATTATAAGGACCTTCTTTGCTGTCTATTATAAAACCGGTATTATTTGGATCGTTATTAATTCTAACATCGTCAAAAACAAAAAATTCGGGTTCTGGACCAAAAAATGCTTTATCACCAACTCCAGATTTTTTTAAATACTCTTCTGCTTTTTTCGCCGTTCCTCTTGGGTCTCTTTCGTAAGGAGATTTTTTAACAGCATCTAAAATGTCACAAAAAAGTATTAAAGTATTATGAGAGGTAAAAGGATCCATAACAAGTCTTGATGTATCAGGTTTTAAAATCATATCTGACTCGTTGATAGCCTTCCACCCAGCTATGGATGAACCGTCAAAAAATACACCCTCATTAAGCATTTCTTCGTCAACAATCGTATGGTCCATAGTTAAATGTTGAAGTTTTCCCCTAGGGTCAGTAAATCTTAAATCAATAAATTCAACTTCTTTATCTTTAATAAATTTTAATACATTACTAGCAGTCATAGTTTCTCCCTTTTTAAATTTTGTAGCTCATTATTAACAAATCTTTTTAAAATAATATTGCTTGATTAATAAATATCACCTATGCGTTTTTTACATATGAATTACAACATTATTTGCTAAATTAGCAATCAATTGTTAGTTGAAATATGAGCTTATTAGACAAAGAACCAGTTAAAAGAGTGGAAAAATTTCTCAAAGGTTTTGACCAATCTTTGGAAGTTATCGTACTTAATAATTCAGCCAGAACAGCAAAAGATGCTGCAATAGCTTTAGATTGTGATGTTGGTGCAATTGTTAAGAGCTTATTATTTAAAACTGGGGATAATTTTACCTTGTGTTTAGTGGCAGGTGACAAGAGATGCTCATTAAATAAATTAAAAAAAATTAAGAATATAAAAGATATTTCTATGGCTTCTCCAGAAGAAGTTAAAACTCAAACTGGTTATACAATAGGTGGTGTTTCACCAGTAGGTCATTTAAACAAGCTAGAAATTTTTATAGATAAATCTTTAGAAAGGTTTAATGAACTGTTTGCTGCAGCGGGACATCCAAACTGCGTTTTTAAGATTAATTTTAAAAATATTCAAAAAATTACAAATGGAAAAGTTGAAGATATAATTGAATGAGACAGCCTAAATTAATTGACTATACTTTATTAGTAATTTTATCTTTAATATGGGCTTCAGCTTTTTTTAATATAAAAATTGCAACAGAATCCTTTGGTCCTATTACAATTGCTTTCTTAAGAGTTTTTTTTGGATCAATTCCAGTACTATTATTATGTTTTTATAAAAAAATTAAAATAGAAGCTTTTTCAAAAGATTGGTATTGGTTTGCTATAATTGGATTTGTAAATTTAGTACTACCATTTTTTTTAATTGCCTACGGTGTAAAATCGGTTCAAAGTAATTTAGCAGCAATATTAATGTCAACTACACCATTAAGCTCAACTGTATTAGGACATTTTTTTACTAAAAATGAAAAATTTGATTTTATTAAAACTTTTGGAATATTAATTGGTTTTTCAGGAATAGTTTATTTATTTTCAGACAATTTTTTAATTAATGATAATAATTTTTTCTCTGCATTAATGATTTTACTTGGGTCAACTTGTTATGTCATAGGTGGAGTTTTAACTCTTAAAATCAGTGATAAAAAAAATGAGAATGTAACAGGCTCAATATTAATCTGGGCTATAATAATTTTGATACCCTTAGTTTCTTTTATAGAAAAACCTTGGGAAACTACACCCTCAATAGTGTCAAGTATTTCTGTAGTTTATCTTGGTTTAGTATCAACAGGTTTAGCATGGCTTCTTAGATTTAGAATTTTAAAGAACAATGGACTAATATTTCAGTCTCAAGTTTCTTATTTAATACCTATTTTTGGAATTATATTAAGTTATATATTTTTAGATGAGTTAATTACTGATAAAGTTTTAACTTCATTGTTAGCGGTTTTAGTTGGTCTTTATTTTGTAAAAAAAGCAGGAAATAAAAAGACTATTTAGGTTTAGTGATTAGTAAATTACTTCTTAAATAATATTTTAGCGTTAAAAGAAAAAGATCTTCTCTCACCATCTACGTTAAATGGGTATGCAGTATGCATCAAATAATTTGGAAAAATCAATAGATCCCCTAATTTAGGGTTTAAATTATAGATACTTTTACTCAAAAAGTGTGTTTGCCCATTAATAAAATCAATAGTTCCATTAGTTTTAAACTTTTTATTTTTAACAAGTTTATTTTGATTCATATTTTTTGGGATTTTAAGATAGCCAACTCCTGACAATTGTCCCTCATGATAATGAATAGGATTATATTCATTTTTTAATTGCCTAACTACCCATAGATTAATTATTCTAATTTCTTTAATTTTTTTTACATCAGACTTATCAAGATAAATTTTGATATTATTTATTAACTCTTTAGACAAACTTTTATTAACTAATGTTTTAGGTATCCTGATTTCATTTTTAATTTGACTTGCCAGTTTAGAGCTATAATCATTTTCTTTAGATAATTGAGACTTATCAATGTGATTATTTAATATAGTAATAATTTTTTTAGATAACTTACTTTTTCCTATAGTTGGTCCAAAAGCTCTAAATGTTTTCATATTTTATCTATAATAATTTAATACTTGTTTTATGCAAACAACTTCAGTCCCATTCGAATAGCGACAAATATGACAAGTGCCGATGTTACCAGAGCTAATATTCTTGCAGGAAAAATCTTAAGATTCAAAAAGTTTCCTAATTGACCGCCTAATAAAACAAATAGAAATAATGGCCAATAATCATAAATCCCATTTATCGTTGATGTTTTTGTAAATTGACCAGCAAGTCCTGATAAAGAATTAATTAGTATAAATAATGATGCTGCTGTTGCAATATTTTTTGCTTTGTCCACTCTAATTAATAACAATATAGGGCTTAAAAAAATACCACCACCAATTCCAACTATACCAGACACAAATCCAATAGATGCACCAATTAATAGTGATAATATTATTGGTATCTTTTTATAAACTTCAATTTTTTGATCAAAAGATTGAAATTTTATGAGAAGTAGAGCTCCTGCTAGTGCCAAAACAACAAAAAGTAAAATTTCAAAAACCTCTTTATCTATCGATAAAGATCCACCTATGAATGCAAGTGGAACAGATGATATTAAGTATGGGGTAAGTATCTTAAGATTGATATTCCCAGCTTTAATATAGTTAATACAATTTCCTGATACGACAATAATATTACAAAAGAGGGCAATTACAGGGAAGATCAAGTAAGGAACATCCCAAATTAATAGAAGAGCTAGATAGGTAGAGCCACCGCCAAATCCAACACTTGAATATAAAGTTGCTGTTAGAAGAAATAAAAATGATAATATAATCATAATAATTATTTTAAATTTATGATTGTAAATATAGCACTTTTAACAGTTACAGACACTAGAACTTTTGAGAATGATAAGTCAGGTGCGATCTTAGTAAAAAAAATAGAGGAGGCTAAACATAAATTAATAGATAGAAAAATTTGCAAAGATAACAAAGAAGACATTATTATAATCCTTAAAGATTGGATTAATCAATCTAAAATAGATGTTGTAATTACAACTGGTGGAACAGGGCTTACAGGTCGAGATATCACACCGGAGGCAGTGAATGAAATTGCTGATAAGCATATCCCAGGTTTTGGAGAAGTTTTTAGAACAATTAGTTTAAAGACAGTTGGCACTTCTGCTATTCAATCTAGAGCTTGTGCTGTGCTAGCTAATGGTAAGTATGTGTTTGCTCTACCAGGATCTTCAGGTGGTGTTACTGATGCTTGGGATGGAATTTTAAAACATCAGTTAGATATAAATCACAAACCTTGTAATTTTGTAGAACTATTTCCAAGACTTAAGGAAAAATAATTATTTTTGATATTTTTCTTTCCACTCTGGATAAGGCATTCCATAGACATGTTCTCGTGCATCTAAATCTGAAATTTCAATACCTTTTTTGTCTGCTTCTTCGCAATACCATTTTGATAAACAGTTTCTACAAAAACCAGCAAGGTTCATGATATCTATATTTTGAACATCTTTTCTTTCATCTAAATGCTTAAGAAGCCTTTCGAAAGTAGCAGATTGCAATTCTTTTTTTGTATTTTCATTCATAGTCAAATTATTAGACACATTTTAATTAAGCACAAGATGTAGGCTGTATTCAATCTTAAGTAGAAAATTAATAATATAATTAATGGATATTAATATCAATTTTTGTTTAGTTAAGAAATGGCTATTAAAAAGAAAAAAACAGCCAAAAAATCTAAACGTAAGGCCAAAAAAAAAATTAAGAAAAACTTGGTTAAGCGATTACCTAAAAATATTAAAAAAGTTAAGAAGAAAAAAGGTGTGACTAAAAAGAAGTTACTTAAGCCAATAAAAAAAAATAAGCTTAAGAATATTAATAAGAGAGAGAGGATAAAAATGAGTACAGAAACAGTAAAAGGTGGACGATCTCCGTTACTAGATACGTCTCACTTAAAAGTCAAATTTCCATTTAAAGAACAATATGGAAATTTTATAGGTGGTAAATTCGTTAAACCAAAATCAGGAAAATATTTTGATAATGTAAGCCCAATCAATAATGAAGTTATATGTTCCGTTCCAAGATCTGATGCACAAGATGTTGAGGCAGCACTTGATGCGGCACACGCAGCTTTTCCTACTTGGGGTGTTACATCAATAACAGAAAGATCAAATATTTTACTTAAGATAGCTGATGTTATTGAGAAAAACTTAGAGTTGTTAGCAACTGCTGAATGTTTAGACAATGGAAAGCCCATTAGAGAATGTATGGCAGCTGACTTACCATTAGTTGTTGACCATTGGAGATATTTTGCTGGAGTTATTAGAGCAGAAGAGGGGTTGGTTTCAGAAATAAGTAATAGTGAATATTCTTACCATATCCCTGAACCACTTGGTGTGGTTGCACAAATTATACCCTGGAACTTCCCATTATTAATGGCAACATGGAAACTTGCACCAGCTTTGGCTGCAGGAAATTGTGTAATCTTAAAACCAGCCGAACAAACACCAGCATCTATCTTGCTTTTAATGGAATTGATTGGAGACCTATTACCTCCTGGAGTTCTTAATGTTGTAAGCGGATTTGGTTTGGAAGCAGGAAAACCTTTAGCGTCATCTAAAAGAATTAGAAAGATTGCTTTTACAGGTGAGACTACAACTGGACGTTTGATCATGCAGTACGCGGCGCAAAACTTAATTCCAATAACTTTAGAATTAGGTGGAAAATCTCCAAATGTTTTCTTTGAAGATGTCATGGATCAAGATGATGACTTCTTTGATAAATGTCTTGAAGGTTTCACAATGTTTGCTCTCAATCAGGGTGAAGTTTGTACTTGTCCTAGTAGAGTATTAGTTCAAGAATCTATCTATGATAAATTTATGGAAAGAGCAATTGCTAGAACAAAAGCCATCGTCCAAGATAACCCCTTAAAAATGGAAACCATGATCGGTGCTCAAGTATCATTGGAGCAAATGGAAAAAATAAAATCTTACCTAGACTTAGGGAAGAAAGAGGGTGCTAAAGTTCTATGTGGAGGTGAAGTTGCCAACTTAAACAGTGGATTGGAAAAAGGAAATTATATCCAACCTACTATTTTTGAAGGTGATAACTCTATGAGAATATTCCAAGAGGAAATTTTTGGTCCTGTTGTATCAGTTACTAAATTTAAAGATGAAGCTCATGCATTAGAAATTGCTAATGACACTCTTTATGGTTTAGGTGCTGGTGTTTGGACTAGAAATGGGAATGTTGCTTATAGAATGGGAAGAGGAATCCAGGCAGGAAGAGTTTGGACAAACTGTTACCATGCTTATCCAGCTCATGCTGCTTTTGGAGGTTACAAACAATCTGGAATCGGCAGAGAAACTCATAAAATGATGCTTAATCATTATAGACAAGTGAAGAACTTACACGTGTCTTATAGTGAGAAAAAATTAGGTTTCTTTTAACAGATATATTATTCTGGCCCGTAAAATATACGGGCCATATAAAACTATGAAAGTATCAGCAACAAATTTAGCATTAGAATTAATTGAAGATTTAAAGAAAGATCATGGTGAAGAGCTTTTATTTCATCAATCAGGTGGTTGTTGTGATGGTAGTGCTCCAATGTGTTATCCTGTTAAAGAATTTTTAATAAGTGATGACGATGTATTAGTTGGAAAAATTGGAGGTATCCCTTTCTACATAAGTGAAACTCAGCACACAGCTTGGAAAAATACAGATTTAATCATTGATTGTATTAAAGGAATGGGTGGAATGTTCTCTCTAGATAATGGTACTGGAAGAAGATTTCTAACAAGGTCAGAAATTTGTGTACCTGAAAAAAGTCAATCTAATTAATTAAATCTCATTCTAATTCTTAGCGTAAGTAAAATTACTATAATAATAAGATAAATTAAAGGCTCTGCCGTAACTACTTTGACTAACCACAAGTAGTGAGTAATTCCTAATAAAGAAATTATATAAATAAGTTTGTGTAGTTTTTTCCATTTATCTCTTAACAACCTTATCATTCGTTTAGATGAAGTAAGAGCAAGTGGCACCAATAAAAGCCAAGCTAAAAATCCAGCAAATATAAATTTTTTTTTAACAATATCATCACTAATACTAGACCAATCAAAGCGATAATCTATTCCCACATATGTCATCATATGCGCTGATGCATAAAAAAAGACAAACAAGCCAAACATTCTCCTATAGCTAATCCAAAAATTTAATCTAGTAAATTTTTGTAGAGGAGTCATTGCAAGAGTTATTATAATAAAACGAAGAGTCCAATTACCAGTTACATGTGTAATTTCTTTTACAGGTTCAGGACCTAACTGGTTAAAGATAATTTGATAAAAAATAATTAATATTGGCAGTAAAGATAAAAAGAAAATTGGTACTTTTATATATTTATGCATATTTTATAAAAAAAGTTTAATTACTTAAAAGTTTTTCTTTAAATTCATACCTGAATATAAATTTGCAACTTCATCACCGTACCCATTAAACATTTCAGTTTCAATTCTAGGAGATAAAATACCCTCACCTATGACACGTTCCGTTGCTTGTGACCATCTTGGATGTGAAACGTTTGGATTAACATTTGAGTAAAACCCATATTCTCTTGGGGACGATTTCATCCAAGATGATGTAGGCATTTTTTCAACTAATTTTATTTTAACAATTGCTTTTGCACTTTTAAAACCATATTTCCAAGGAACAAAAATTCTTAATGGAGCTCCATTCTGATTGGGCAATGCCTTTCCATAAAGGCCAGTAACAACTGTTGTTATAGGATGCATAGCCTCATCAATTCTTAATCCTTCTCTGTATGGCCAATTTAAAACTGGATATCTTTGACCTTTCATCTGTTCAGGGTCATAAATACTTTCAAATTCAACAAATTTAGCAGTATTTTTAATAGATACTTTATTAAGTAATTTACTTAGAGAAAATCCCATCCAAGGAATAACCATGGACCAACCCTCAACACACCTAAGTTTGTAAATTCTTTCTTCAGAAGGAAATAAAGAAATTATTTCTTCAGCTGAAAGTGTAATTGGATTGTCTACTTCACCTTCAATAGTAACACTCCAAGGTTTAGTAACAAATTCTTGTGAATTTTTGAAAGGATCACCTTTTCCAGTCCCAAACTCATAATAATTGTTGTATCTTGTTATATCCTCATATGAAGTTAGTTCATTTTTATTTTGTGAATAAGCATTGTTTAAAAATGGTATGGTACTTAAGGATATTGAACCTACGCCTAAGCCAATAGATTTAATAAACTTTCTTCTTTTATTGTATATTTGTTCAGGTGTTATTTCTGAATATTTATATTTTTTCATATTTAATAGGATTACCTTTTAACCACTCGCTTTGTTCATTTTTATAATGTTCTTTTTTCCATATAGGTGATCTTTTTTTAATTTCTTCAATAATATATCTAGATAGTTCATAGGCTTCATCTCTATGTTTACAGGCAACTGCAATAATAATACTAGTTTCGCCAAGACCCACATAACCTTTAATATGTTCAATAAATACAGCTTTATCTAAAATTTTTAGCTTTTCAGTGGTTTCTTTATAAATCTCCTCAAAACTTTTTAATACCAATTCATCATGACTGTCATAAGTCATACCAACAACTTCTTTATTTTCATTAATATCTCTAACTGTTCCGTTAAAAATAATTGATGCACCATATGAGGAAGATTTTATAAAAGTTTCTGCAACAGAGGTTTTTATTTTATCTTCTTTAATATCTATAATTTTTGTATGTAGCATCAACCACCACCTATTGGAGGTATAATCCCAATTTTTTGATCTTTTATAATTTTAAAGTCATCATTGATAATATTATTATTTTCTGAGCAAAAAACAGAATTTTTTACAATTTTAATAAAACTCTCATTACCCTTAAAGTTTTTATCTAAATAATTAATTATTTCTTTCCTAAAATCTTTAATTTCAAGCTGCTCTTTTATATTGAATTCTAAGTAATCATTATTACTAAAGTCTCTACTTGCACCAAATAGTTCAAGTTTAATTTTCATTTTTTTAGTTTATTTGATAGTTTTAAACCATCAGTATTGAAGTTGCTTTTGTTTTCTTTAATATAATTATCTATTATCTTAATTTTTTCATTTTCAAATTCTGAAACTTTTCTTTTATCTAGGTTTATGTAGAGTGCTAAAACTTCAGTAGTAGCAGACAAAATATTATCAGTCTTGTTATACATTTCTAATTTATAATGCAGTCTTTTACTATCATGGTCTAAATGAATTAAACAAATATCTACTTCTTCACCCTCTTTGATTTCTTTTTGATAAGTGGTACTTGTTTCCACAACCATTGTGCTTCTTTTTAATGTTTTAGCAGAATGTTCACCCATTTGAAATTTTGATAAAATTTTTTCAGCACCCATATCAAATACCAAAATATAATAAGCTAAATTCATATGGTTGTTATAATCAGTCCACTCCTTCATTATCATTTTTGTAGTGAGCAGGACTGGCATTTTATTCTATTTCTGAGAGTATTTGCTCTGATAAGTTTTTAATTTCTTCCACAGCACTCCCTTTTTTTTGTTTTTCAACAGCCGTTTTTCCTTCACCCATAGAAGAAGTGTAAATTTGACGGTTCCCAATTATTGTCTTAGTTGATGATAAGTCCAAACTTTTTATAAAATCATTTGTTTTATCTATAAGCTTTGATCTTTGGTTGGATCTATTAATTTGTATTAAAATCTTTTTATTTGCTTGTTTTGCAATATCTGCAATTGCACCTGTTGCCCAAAAATCAACATGTGAAGCAGCCATTGGTATTAAAACTAAATCAGCAGCTTCTATTGAGGGTCGTGCATCTGACTCTATTTTTGGAGGAGTATCTATAATTACTATATCATGGTCTGCTTTTAATGTTTTAGACTCGTATTGGGCTCCCCATAAACTTGCAGTTTTAAAAGTTAAACCTTCGTTAGACACTTTTTTTTCTGTTCTTATCATAAACCATTTACCCAAACTTCCTTGAGGATCTGTATCAATAATGGCTACTTTTAAGTTATGATATTTAATAAATGCTAGAGCCAAATGTACTGAAAGAGTGGTTTTTCCAGTACCTCCTTTTTGTTGAGCGATAGTTATGACTTTTGAAAGCATTTTAAAGTAATATAATATACTTCGATAATATTCAGCAAAATAGAATCTACCTTATAAGTAAAGAGTAATTGAAAAGAGATTAGTTGTAATATTCTAGTAATGATTGAATCTATTCTCTGTTAATTTATTTAAATATTTTTTTTAAAAATCAGAATTTAAACACTTCTAAATTATATATATATTTATAATCAACATTATTTAATTGATTTGTGCGACAATAGAACGTTTAATATAGATAGAGAGAGAGATTTGAGTTAATGAACAAACTATTAATGCCACAAGACGTCGTTGGAGGTTCTTTTTGGTTAATATCTGTTGCAATGATAGGTGCAGCGATATTTTTCTTCCGTGAAAGTGGTCGGCTATCATCTAAATGGGGCACTGTAATGAATCTCATTGGAGTTATAGCTCTGATGTCTTCTATACACTACTTTTATGCAAAGAATTTATGGGTGATGAATGGTCAAGCACCTACAGCACTCAGATATATTGATTGGATACTAACATTTCCTCTTTCGATACTCACTTTCTATGTGATGCTTAGGTCTGTAACAGATGTGAAGCGTGGGATGTTCTGGAGATTGCTTGTTGGAACATTGATTTGGGTTATTGCACAACTTTTAGGAGCGTATGGTTACATGAGTGTAACTCTAGGGTTCCTTGTGGGTATTGTTGGATGGCTTTATATTATAGGAGAGCTTTATATGGGTGATGCCGGTAGAACTAATGCATCCTGCAATAATGAAAGCGTTCAAATGGCATTTTTTGCAAATAGACTAATAATAACGATAGGTTTTTCTATTTACCATATTGGGTACTTTATTGAGCATTTAGCAGGTGGTGCAAATATTAACAGTTTAAACATAATATACAATTTAGCTGATGTTTTGAATAAAATTATATTTGGAATGATAATTTATAGTGCAGCATTAGAGGATACTAAAAAAGGTAATAAGAATTAAGGAGGAATAATATATGACTAAAGGAGCAGACATAATAGCAGCAATAATTCTTGTTGCACTTGGAATAGCAATCATAGTTTATTTATTACACTGGCTATATAGAAGATCTTCAAAAGAAGTTTCATTTGTACGTACAGGTATGCTTGGCGAAAAAGTTGTTATTTCTGGAGGTGCTTTCGTCTTACCTATAATTCATAATATTACCCAAGTAGGAATGCGTACCTTGAGCTTAAGTATTGAGAGATCAGGAGAGAAATCTCTGATTACAAAAGATAGAATGAGAGCAGAACTAGTTACAGAATTTTTTACTAAAGTGCCACCAGAAGAGAAAGCTGTCTCAACTGCTGCACAAACTTTAGGTAATAGAACGCTAGATCCAGAACACTTAAAAGAAGTGGTAGCAGGTCGTTTTGCAGATGCACTTGGAGAGGTTGCAGCAAAGATGACTTTGGACGAGATACAAGAAAATCGTGGTCAATTTGTAAAAGAAGTTGCAAAAATTGCAAATGAATCAATAGGTCACACAGGTTTAGCACTTGAAACAGTTTCTATGATTTCTTTAGATCAAGCACCAATTGAAACATTTAATCCAGCTAATACATTTGATTCACAAGGTTTAACTCAATTAACAGAACAAATAGAATCTAGAAAGAAAAAAAGAAATGATATTACCCAAGATACAAAAATATCAATTGAAAATAAAAACTTAGAAACAATTCAAAAAGAACTAGAAATTAAGAAAAATGAGGAGTTTTCTAAATACCAACAAGAAAGAGAGATTGCTATTCAAAAAGCTACTGAGAGAACAGCAACAATAAAAGAAAAAGCTGAAAAAGAAAGAGAAGCTGAAGAAGCTGAAATAAGCAATCAAGAACAAATTGAAGTTGCTAAAATATCTCAGAATCAAGTTATCGAAGTTGAGAAAAAATTAACTGAAACACGACTTGTTGAAGAAATTGAAAAACGTCGAAAAGAACAAAATGAATTAGAAAAAAACTCTGCTTTTGAAATTAGACAAAAAGATCTAGAGATAGAAGTTAAGATCTTAGAATTAGATAAAGAGAGTGAATATGCTCGATTAGAAAAACAAAGAAATGTTGATATAAAACGTGCTCAAGAAAAAGCAACAATAATAAAAGAGCAATCAGAAAGACAAAGAGATTCTGAAGAGTCACAAATTATTTCAGAACAACAAATTAAAAATGCTAAAATTGAACAGCAAAAAAATATTGACTCACATAAAATAGAATCAGAAAGAGTAGTTAGACTTCTTGATATAGAAAAAGTTAAGAGATTGTCTATCGAAGAACATCAAAAAAATCTTGAGATAATTAATAAATCTAAACAAGTTTTAAAATCTAAAGCTGAAGAAGAGAATTCAAGAGGTAAAGCAATTGAAGCAGAAGAGAGAGCTAACTCAGCAAGATATGTTGAAAAAGCACAAGGTATTAAAAAGGTTGATGTTATTACAGCTGCCTCAAAAGCTGAGCAAGAAAGACATTCTACTATGGCAGCCAAACTAAGATATGAAATAGATGCTGCTGGTAAAGAATCTTTAAATGCTGCTGAAAATATTAGAAGTGATGCAAGTAGAAGAAGTGCGTTACGTTTAAAGCTTGCTGATAAAATTGAGTCTATTATTAGAGAAAGTGTTAAACCGATGGCAAACATTAATGACATAAAAATTATTGATGTTAATGGTTTACCTGGCTTTAGTGGAACTTCAGAAGGCTCTGGTGGAGGTGGTACTGGAGAAAGTGTTGGTACCAAAGATGGAGCAAGAAGTGGAAATTTAGCAGATAATGTTGTTAGCTCTGCATTACGCTATAGAGCTCACCAACCATTTTTAGATGGCTTACTTAAAGAAATAGGAATGGCTCCAGGAGAAGTCAGCAATATCAGAAATATTCTTGGAGATTATGAAAATCCTAAAAAAGATTTCCACATGAATTTTGATAAAGACCCAACCAAGGAAACTAAAGATCCTAAATAAAAGAATAAATAAATAATATGAGTAGTGATTTAGATAATTGGGCAAAAAAATATGAGGATCTTACCAATAGTGATGCAACTATTGCAGCTATGGCAAAATATTATTCATGCTCTTTTATGTTTGATATGGAAAAAGCAAAAGTCATTATAGAAATGCACGACGGTAAAGTAAAACACATCAATACTAATCCTGGACCTTTAGACCCATATGATTTTGCTCTTAGAGCATCTGCAAATACTTGGAAAGAGTTTAGTCAACCAATGCCAAAGCCCATGTATCACGGAATATGGTCAGCAAGCTTTAGAAAAGATCTAAAAATTGAAGGAAATCATTTAATATTAATGCAAAATTTGAGAAATTTTACGGTTCAATTTGAGTTACTTAGAAAATCAGGAGTACCAGTTTAAGATGAAACTTTTTGAATTGAGAGGAAATATTAAATGGTAAAGCATCATGACGTTGTTGGAAGATACGTTACAATCGAAGTTGATGATTGTGAATATAAAGTCTTCTATCTTCAAAATGGAAAAGGAATACCATTAATTTGCCAACATACTGCTGGTTGTCATAATCATCAATGGAGAGGTTTGCTCGAGGATGAGGAAATTATTAAAAATTATAATGTAATAGCTTATGATTTACCAAGACACGGAAAATCTGACCCACCTCATAATAAAGAATTTTGGAAAGAAGATTATAAGTTAACTGCAGATCATTTTTGTAACTTTATAGTTAAACTTTGTGAAGCACTTGATTTAAAAGACCCGATATTTATGGGATCATCTTTTGGAGGAAATGTAGCTCTTCAATTAGCTTTACGTCATCCAAATAAGTTTAGGGCAGTAATTCCAGTAGAGGCAGCAGACCATTCTCCAGGGTATTATCTAGACTGGTGGAGACATCCTCATGCCAACGCGGCACAAGTTTGTGGAAGTGGTACATGGGATTTAATGGCACCTCAATCTCCAGAAAAAGATAGATGGTTAACATGGCATTATTACACTCAAGGTGCAGAAGCTTTTAAAGGAGATTTGCATTTCTATTCAGTAGACCATGATTTAAGAAATGAGTTAAAAAATATTGATGGTCATAAGTGCCCAGTAATTATGATGACAGGAACTTATGATTATTTAACACCTCCTGAAGCGTCAGAAAACACAGCAAGACAAATAAAAGGTGGAGTTTATATTGAAATGCCAGATATTGGGCACTTTCCCATGAGTGAAAACCATGAATTGTTTAGAATTTATTTAATAGAAGCTTTAAAAATTATTAATGAAAGAACAAATAAATGATTAAAGAAAAAACTGGAACACAACTAAACCAGGCTCACTCGAGTGTAGATGATTTTAATACTAAAAAATATGTTCTACCTTTATTAAGAGATGAAAAAACTAGAAATAGACTAATAGAAGAACACAGAGCTTGTCCGGTTGGTAGAGCTCCTCAAAATGGTCAGGAAAAAGTAGAGCATAGTAAGGATTTAATAAGAGTTTTAGATAAATTAAGAAGACAACCAATGGCTGGTAAATTGCTTACTGTATGTAAAAGACCTCATGAAGATTACAGAATTGGAATTGCTAGTGGAGTTAGAGGACAACCAGTTGAAATTCTAGAAGAATCTTTTTCATCAGAAGAAGCTTGTGAGCATGCAATTTTCTTGAAAAGAATTGTAGCACTTTTAGATAAGTACGCAGAATAATTAATATTTAGAGAAGGGTTTAATATGTTAAGAATTACAGGATATAGTGACAAGTACCAAGCCTTTCCAGGTGAAAAAATTAAATTTTATGTTAATTCAGAAAAAAAAGAAAATTATGATGTTCAGATAGTAAGATTAATTCATGGAGATACAAATCCAGAAGGTCCTGGATATAAAGAAGAAGAAATAGGAGCAGTTTGTAACAAGTCATATCAAGGTAGAAATCAAAAAGTTCATGGTGGCTCTTATGTGATTATTCCTCAAGATGATCGTCTAAATGTTAAAAGTTTTACCTTACAAGCTTATATATTTCCAACAACACCAGATAAAGGAAAACAAGGAATTTTAACAAAATGGAATGAGAAAACCAATAGTGGCTACGGACTTTTCATTGATGATAATTCTTGTTTATCCGTAATGATAGGAGATGGTGAGGGGCAAGTTATGAATTTGTCTAGTGAAAAAAAATTAATGAGAAAAGTATGGTATCTCGTAGCTGTAAGTTATGATGCTGAGACTGGTAAGATAAAACTTTATCAAGAACCATGTGTTACTCCTACAAATGCTGGACTAGGAATGTCGTTATTACATCCAGCTGATGAAACAACGGCATTTGTTGAGGCTACAAATAATTTAAAACCAAAAGCTAATGATGCTCCTTTTTTAATGGCCGCATCTACTGTTAATGATCACTCTGGAAGACATATATATGGAGCTCATTATAAAGAAGCTTTGTCACCTATTGAACTACCTGAGCAAGGATTTATCTATAATGGAAAAATTGACCGACCAAGATTAAGTAAAAAAGCTTTATCAAAATCAGAAATTGAATCTTTAGCTAGGGGCTACAGTGGGTGTTCAGCAGAACTTAGATCTGAAGTTATTGGAGCTTGGGATTTCCATGCAAATATAACAAAAAATATTGCATCTACATATATTATTGACACTACTTCAAATCACTTAAATGGATTTATTGTAAATTTACCAGTGAGAGGAATGACTGGATATAATTGGACGGCTGATGAAATGGTTTTTCATCATAAACCAGATGAATATGGAGCTATACATTTTCATGACGACGATATTGATGATGCTAGATGGGAAGTTGATTTTACTTTTGAGGTTCCAGATATTATTAAAAGTGGAATTTATGCTGCTAGACTAAGAATTGATGGAGAGGATTCACCAGAAACTGAAGATTTTATTCCTTTTGTAATAAAACCACCAAAAGGTAAAACAACTTCAAAAGTTTTATTTGTACTTCCCTCAAATAGCTATATTGCATATTCAAATGATAATTTAGCAACAAACTCTGTAGTTGCTGAGTTATTAGCTGGTAAAGTTCCTGTTATGTCTGCTGCAGATTTATATCTAAACGAACATAGGGAGTATGGTTTATCAACTTACTCTTTACATTCTGATGGAAGTGGAGTTTGTTATTCATCTAGACTTAGACCAATACTTAACATGAGGCCTAAATATAGACATTGGTTATCACCTTCTTTATGGCAATTAAATGCAGATCTTCATTTGACTGATTGGCTTGAGGAAAAGAATATAGATTTTGATGTTATGACAGATGAGGATTTACATGTTGAGGGAGTTGATTTGTTAAATCGTTATCAAGTTGTATTAACTGGATCACATCCTGAATACAGTTCAGAAAAAATGTTAGCAGCTTATGAATCATATCAACTAAATGGTGGTAGATGGATCTATTTAGGTGCAGATGGTTTTTACTGGATTAGTGAGTATCATCCAGATAATTTAAATATTATTGAAGTGAGAAAAGGAGAAGCAGGTACAAGAGCATGGACTGCAAACCCGGGTGAATACAATAATGCATTTGATGGTAAATTTGGTGGAATGTGGCGTGCGAGAGGAAGAATACCAAGTAAAGTTTGTGGATTAACTTTTACTGCTTATGGATTTGATGTTTCTTCATATTACAAAAGAGAACCAGATAGTAAAAAACCAGAATGCTCTTGGATTTTTGACGGTGTAGGAGAAAATGAAGTTATTGGAGATTTTGGTTTAGTAGGTGGAGGAGCTGCTGGTGTAGAATTAGATAGATATGATCTAGAATTTGGTACACCTCATAATGCTTTCTTACTAGCAAGATCTGAAAACCACACCAACTTAATGCTACAAGTAAATGAAGAAATTCATTTTTCTGTAAGAGGTTATCATGGTGGTGGTACAGAAAATCCAATGGTTAGAGCTGATATGATCTATTACAAAACACCTAAAGATGGCGCATTGTTTGCTCCAGGATCACTTTCATGGTGTGGAAGCTTATCTCATAACGATTATAATAATAATGTTTCAAAAATTTTAGAAAATGCTATTCGTGGATTTTTAAAAGAGGGGCCACTACCATAATGAAAGAGCAATTAATTAATAGGCCAAAAGGAACAGATGGTAAGGCTATACTTGGTTCTGATAACACAACAGCTTTAAATAAATTAGAAAAAGTAGCTCTAAATGATTTAGATAAAGATAAAATTAGTGATCTAGCTGAATGTCTTTTTGTTCTTAATAATAAAAAATATGGACCAATTCCAGGTGCCTATATGGTGATGTGCACGAAGCCAGGGAAAGAGTGGTGTGTTGCTCAATTAAATGCAGATAGAGCTAAACCATTTATTTTATACGAAGACAAAGTTTTTACCTCAATTGAAGAAGCACAAAAGGCTGCAGAAAAAATTAAAAAAGAAAGAGGTGAGACAGCACCAAGACGTTGTACCTAAATAACTTAAAAGAATTCAAGATATGGCTCAATCTAAAGTCCTTATAGAAAATGACAAAACTATAGTGACAGAGTGGTCATTTAACATAGGTGATAGCACAGGTCACCATACTCATAAATATAACTACATAGTGATTCCCATGCTTGATGGAGAATTAAAAATAATAGATAATAAGAAAAATGAAACAATTTCAAAACTCACCAAAGGTGGTTCTTATTATAGAGAAAAAGGAGTAGAGCATAATGTCTTTAACAATAATAATTTTCCATATTCATTTATTGAGGTTGAATTAAAAGAATAAAATTATGTCTGAAAAATCTCTTTGGTTATTTATTTTTATATTATTATATGCATCATTTTGTTTTTTTTGGGGTGTAAGAGGTTCAAAACATAATTCTGAGAATCCAGAAAATTATTATTTAGCTAATAGGAACATTTCTTCCTGGGTATTTTTCTTTGCAGCAACAGCAGCAACGTTCGCAGGTCTTACTATAATTTCTCAAGCTAGCCTTGTTTTTCATGATGGCTTTCAATATGTTGGAACAGCATTTATTGCAATAACAGTCCCTTTAGGAAGTTTATTTTTTTTTAAACGACAATGGATGTTAAGTAGAAAATTTGGATACATCACTCCTGGTGAAATGTATTATGATTATTATAAGAGTGACGCAATTCGTATTATTTCAGTTTTAGTAACTTTTTTTTTCGCAATACCTTTGTTGGCAGTTTTGTTTGGAGCCACAGGATATCTTGTAAGCACATTAACAGAAGGATATGTTTCTAGAGAATTGGGAATGTGGGTAATTTCTACCATTATTTTATTCTATGTTACAAGAGGAGGTTTTAAATCTATTTTTAGTGTAGGAGTGGTTCAATCTTGGCTTTATTTTTTAACAGTAATAATTTTAGGGTTAATCACTTATTCTTTTATAGGTGATTTTGAAACTTTTGGTAAATCTTTAGCAAAAGTAGCAAGTACAAAAATTAGTTTTTGGGGAAATACCAATGGTTATGGAGGAGGTGACTATAACAGTTATTTTGCTTTGCCTGGAGTTATACAGTGGGTTGCAGGATTAGGAAAAAATGGATCAGTTGGAGGCCCTTGGACAGCGATGATGATTTTTACTTTTACAATTTCTTTTATGGGAATAGTTTTTTCTCCATCATTTTCAATGTTGAGCTATACAGCTAAACATCCAAAAGCTTTTTCTTATTATCAAATATGGGGATCAGCCGTTATTGTTGGTCTGTTATTGTTTATATTTGCAACTTTTCAAGGAATTGGTGCTAACTTATTAGGAGCAAATGCTGAAATAAATAGTAATGGTCTTTCTATAAATAAACTACTACCAGAAATTTCCAGCAAAGATCATTCAGTAATTATTTATCATATTATAGGTTTAATGGACAAATACGCTCTTTGGTTAACAGGTTTATTAGCTGTAGGATTGGTTGCAGCACTTCAGTCCACTGCAGCTGTTCTTTTAATGACATCAGGGAGTATTGCTACAAGAGATTTATATAAAGCTTACCTTAACAAAAATATAAGCTGGGAAAAGGAGCTAGGTGCAGCTCGTATAATAATGTTGTTAATATTTTTAGCATCACTTTATTTAGCAACATTTGCAAAACCGGCAATGATTATATTTAGTGGAATTTCAATTGCTATAGCATTTCAGTTTTTGATTGTTTTACTTGGTCTTGTTTGGTTTCCCTGGATAACAAGAGGTGCTGCTATATCTGGTATAATAATTGGAATAATTATTGTTATTTTAACAGAAACTATTGGTCAACAAATTTCAGGAAATAGATTGCCCTGGGGAAGATGGCCTTTCACCATTCATTCTGGTGTATGGGGTTTATTATTTAATGTGTTTGTTTGTTTTTCAGTATCAGCTTTTTCATCATTAACAAAAATAGATCCAGATAGAAAACATCGTGAAAAATTTCATGATTTTTTAGATGAGCATATGGGGATTCACCCTAGTAGAGCAAAATTAAGATCATTTGCGTATGTTTTATCTTTAATCTGGTTATTCTTTGGTGTGGGTCCTGGACAAGTACTTGGGAATAATTTTTTTGGAGCACCAGATGCAGGATATGAATTTTGGATCTTAAAAATACCTTCATTGTGGGGGTACCAATTAATATGGTGGTTCTTTGGAATTGGTTTAATTTGGTTTCTAGCAAATAAAATGGATTTATCAACTTTACCAAACAAGGCTATACAGCCTGGAGACCTTCATAAACACCCAGATGAAGTTTCAGGAGAAAAAAATTACCTAGATAATTTAGGAACTGGTTATGGTTGGATCTTAATATTAATTGGTATGGCTATATTTTCAATAATCTTTTATATTTATTATACTTAGGTTTTTATGAGTTTAGATAATTTTATATTTAACACCACTTCAGGAATTAGATTTGGTAGTGGCATGTCCAAACTTTGTGCTGAAGAAGTTTCTAAAAAATTAGGACCAAATATTTTATTTATTACTGACAAAGATTTGATGTCATTAAAATTAACAGAACCATCCCTAAATGAATTAAGAAAGTATTCATCTATTGTAGAAATATTTCAAGATGTTGAAGCTGATCCTTCGATTAAAACACTTTTGAACTCTATTGAAGTTGGAAAAAAGATTAATGCTACTGGTGTTATAGGATTCGGTGGTGGATCTTCAATGGATGTAGCTAAGTTATCTGCTTTAATTTTAGGTTCAAATGAGAATATTGAAGATGTTTGGGGTGTATCGAATGCAAAAGGGCCAAGATTACCATTAGTTTTGGTGCCAACAACTGCTGGAACTGGTTCAGAAGTGACTCCCATATCTATTATTACCGTTGGTGAAGAGGAAAAAAAAGGTGTTTCATCAGCAATAATCTTACCTGATATTGCAATTTTAGACCCAGACTTAACTATTGGACTACCAGCCCACACAACTGCAGCAACAGGTATAGATGCAATGGTTCATGCAATAGAGGGTTATACGTCAGCAAACAAAAATAATAATCCAATTTCAAAAATGTTAGCCGTAGAGGCGCTAAAACTTTTAGCTTGTTCAATTGAAAGAGCAGTATTTGATGGATCTGATATAGAGGCTAGAGGCAATATGTTAATTGGAGCAATGTTAGCTGGAAAGGCATTTGCAAACTCACCTGTAGCAGCAGTTCATGCTCTTGCTTATCCTATTGGAGGAACTTTTCATGTATCACATGGATTATCAAACTCATTAGTCCTTCCATATGTTTTAAGATTTAATAGTGTTGATAGTAAAACAACCAAAAATTATGCTGAGCTAGCACCATTTATCTTTCCAGACATTAACACAGATCAAGGTAGTCAAGCAATATGTAAAGAATTTATTGATAAACTAGAAGTTTTGTCAAAAAAAATTGGACTACCTCAAAAGTTAAGAGAGGTAAACATCCCAAAAGATGCATGTAAAAAAATGGCTTCTGATGCAATGAAGCAAACTCGTCTATTAGTTAATAATCCACGAGAGATGACAGAGAGTGATGCACTTAACATTTATGAGGCTGCCTGGTAGGAATTTTATGGAACAAAAAGATAAAGATATATTTGAACACACAACAAAGTTTAATACAGGGATACGACTGTATATGTTTCAGACAGGCACTATTAAAACTAAAGTAAAATTTATAAAAATGAACCAGGGAGAAGAACCTTATGAAATACCTATTCCTTGGTTTTTAATTAAACATCCACAAGGAGACGTTATTATTGATGGTGGAATGCCAATAGAAGCTGCCCTAGATAAACATAAACATTGGGGCTCTTTAGTCGATGTTTATGATCCAGTTATGAAAGCATCTGAATGGTGTAGAGATCAAGTTAAAACTGTAAATACGAACCCTGAAGATGTAAAAAATGTTATCCAAACGCATTTACACTTAGACCATTCAGGTGCAATAGGACACTTTCCAAATGCTACTCATATAACTCAGAGAATAGAATATGACTATGCGTATAATCCTGATTGGTTTTCTCAACCAGCTTATATAAAAGAAGACTTTGATAAACCAAATATTAGATGGAAGTTTTTACAGGGAAAAAAGACAGACTATTTCGATTTATATGGTGATGGGGTTATAAAAATAATATTCACTCCAGGTCATACGCCTGGTCACCAATCTGTATTAGTTAATTTACCAAAAACAGGTCATATGCTATTAACTGGAGATGCTTGTTACACTGGAGATCATTGGTGCGATAAATGTTTGCCAGGCTTAGTCGCGTCAGCTTCAGATGCAGCAGATTCAGTAGCTAAATTAAGAAAAATTGCCAAAGAAACTAATGCAAAAGTTGTATGGGGACACGATCCAGTTACTTGGTTACAATGGAATAAAGCTCCAATGTTTTATTACGATTAACAAAAACTATTTAGCTTCTAAGGGAATTGTAGATTTCATAAAATCTTTTTGCCTAAAATTATCTAACCATTTTAATAAGTTTGGAGATTTTTTTTCCCATTGATTATTAAGTCTAAAATTTGTGTACTCTAATGAGCAAGCAATAGTTATTTGATCCATAGTTAAATAGTTGTTGTCGTAATTTTTCCAATTATTTTCAAACCATTCAATAGTTCTTGATATTCTAGTTTCTTGCTTATTAATAAATTCATTACTTTGTTCATTATTTGGCCTAGTTATCTCCATACGTCTTTCTAAAACAGATTCCATTAACCCATTAGCAACTGAAACCATTGATACAATATTGAAATAGTTTTTTTTAGGAAAAAGAGTTTTTTTATTTGAGATTGAGTCTAGGTAAATACAAATATTGTCACTATCAATAATTGTTGAATTATCAACCAACAGAGTCGGTATCTTTCTTAAGGGATTGTGTTTGTCTAAAAATTTAGCTTCTTGAACTTTAATTATTTTTTCTTCAAAAATTATCTCATGGACCAAAGCAGTAATTTTTGATTTTCTTCCAAATGGTGAGGTAGGTCCATTAAATAAAACTATTTTATTTTTCATAAAATTATAATTTACAAATAAGAGAAAACATATTTATAACTAAAAAAGTTAATATCTCTTTCTTTAAATCTTCATAATTTACTTTTTTTATATCAACAGAAGATAGGGCAACATCTACTAAACTTTTAGTATCATTTTTTGAAATACCAATTTCTTCAGAGAGATCCTGGATAATTTGTATGTATAATTTCGTATCTTTCATGAATTATTAATTCTATTCAATAATTATAGCAACAGTTCCTGGGTCTACTGCTTCTTGGTCATTAACAATATTAACTTTAATAACTTTTCCGTCTACTGGAGAGTTATGATGAACCTCAGTTTTCATCACTTCCATAATAAATAAATCATCATCTTTCTTCACAAAGTCACCTATCTTAACTAATACTTTCCATATATTACCTGGTACTGTTGTTTTAACTTCAGTTGTCATATTTAATTACCTCTCATGCATAAATGTTAATTAAAAAAACGAATTTTCATATTCTTTAAACCATTTTTTTCCATCATTTTTCTTCTTTTCTTTTCATCTAATTTATTTTTTTCAAAATCTATTACTTTAATCGGGGCAATTTTTTTAATTGTTATATTGTTATCAATTTCTTTATTATTATTAAAAGATTCAAGACTTTCTTCACTACAAACAATGGACTGCTCTGATCTCAATAATTGTGCTTTTTCAACTGAAACTTCAACAAAATTAAAGGTATCGCCTGGTTTAGCTTGGCCCAATTTCCAAAATGCAGAGGACGGAACAGTATATGGATTGATAAAACCGCCCATGCTAGGTCCATCATTAACAAGTATTATAGGTGTTTGGCCGGCTAGATTTATAGCTCCAGCAGGATAACCCTGATCAATTATATTTGAAGGTTCTGATCCATTTTCAAGACTTTTATTTGTTGCTTTTTCAGTAAAAGATAATCTAGGTCCATCTAACCTGTAACCTGTTCGGTCACTTTTTGCTTGTAATTTCCATTTAGAGTTAAGAAAAATTTCATGACCTTTTTTATCCACCCAATCATCATTTGGACCCAACACAACTTCAATTGACCAGTTTTTATCAGTAGACATTATTGGTATTGAATTTTTTTTAATTTTTCTTTTAGTGATAATCTTATTTTCCCCTAATGGCAAAGTTTGACCATTCTGAATAGCTTTACCATTAATTCCACCCACACCTGCTTTATGAAAAGTTGACCTAGAACCTAACCATGGTTCACTATTAATACCACCTGAAAAAGCAATATATGATCTGGCACCTATAGCTGCAAACTCCATTTCTAAGATTTGATTTTCCTTAACTTCTATACTTTCCCATAATGGAATTTGTTTACCATCTAATTTAGGAGACATGTTTGCACCTGTAATAGCAATAGTTCTGTCATTTTCAAATTTAAGTGTTGGGCCCACAAATTGACACTCAAGTGCTGCTTCACCGGTTTTATTTCCAACCAGTATGTTTGCAAGTCTAAAAGACCAGCTATCCATTGGACCTGAAGCTGGAAACCCTTGATTTAAAGTTCCAATTCTTCCCGGATAATCTTGGACTGATGTTTCTAAACCTTTTTTAATTACCTTTACCATAAAAATTAAAATCTTTTTGTTTTATCAATTGTTGTTAACCATTGCTTATAGTTTTTTACAGAAAATTTTTGATATTCAATAATATTATAATCATATGATTTATCTTTTACTTTATTGGAAACATGATCAAATTCTTCATAGCTAGTAGGTACAAATTTTACTCTATCTCCTGGTTTGAAAAGACATATGCTTTTTTCAAACACTGAAAAACTTTTTTGTGTATCCCAAATAGGAACTGGGATAATGCCAAATATTTGGTAACCGCCAGGTAATCTGTCTGGGTAAATTGATGTAGAAGATCCACCCATGCCTACCGCACCTTTCGGAGTCCAAGTTCTTGGTGGATTATATTTAGGAGCTGTCAATTTGCATCTGGGATCAAGAGGCATCATGAATGGTAGTCCTGGCCAAAAACCAAGCGCTGATACCCAGTATTCTGTTCCGGAGTGCACTCGCACAAATTGCTCTGTATTTTCAAGGTTATTCAATTCAACAATAAACTCTGGATCAGGAGTTTTTTGTGCAATTTTGCTTGAATAATCTTCGATGCATTCTTTTGTCCATTTATCCAGGTAAACAGTGGGAAATGAAAAGATTCTACTATTAATCTCAATATCATCAGTCGGACCTAATGATTTTATAAGTGATTTCATCTCATTTTTTAAATCATCAAATTTTATTTCATCAGGATTATAATGAATAAGCATTGAAGCAAAACAAGGAGCAGTTTCATAGATACCTTTAATTTTATTATCATAAATAGCTTTGGCCAAGTTTTGTGCGGTAAAATTTATCTCAAGATCCATAAGACTACCAAATTCAATAAACATATATTTGTCTCCACCTGGTTTGAATACTGGTTCTTCATAAACTTTCCCAATTATATTTTTAGTTGATTTTTTTTTTGTAATATTATTTTCTTTACTTAAAATATTCTTAAATATTGTGAAATCTTTTTCAGTATAAAGTTTAGAGGATTTATTTTTTTGAGATTCTGCAGCTATCCTTTTAAAAGCTTCAACATCTTTATTTGTATATTTTTGAACAATTTTTTCTTTAGTAGAAATATCTTTTTCTATTCTTTTTGCATTTTCTTTTTTTTCTGTAAATAAAGATAAATTATTTTCAATAAATTTTGTATTGTATGTCGCATTTTCAAATGATTCATTTTGTAAGACAGAAATTAAAAAAGATTTGTTTGTGTTTATTCCATCTAATTCTAATTCATTCAAATATTGAATCATGTTATTTATACATTCAGCTCTACTAATACCTTTTGAAATAATTTTTGCGATCATAGGGTCGTAATAAAAAGATATCTCATCACCTTCATCAACACCAATATCTAGTCTGATGTTATGTAAGCCAGTATTTGGAATTTTTAATTTTGTAATCTTTCCAGGTGAAGGAAGAAAATTTTTAGAAGGATCTTCAGCATACAATCTACATTCAATTGCATGTCCTGATTTTTTAATTTTACTTTGTTCTATTGATTCAATATCCATATTTAATGCAAATTTAATTTGCATTGTAACTAAATCAAAATTTGTAACTGCTTCTGTAACAGGGTGCTCTACTTGAATTCTAGTATTCATTTCTAAGAAATAAAACTTTTTATTATCTATATTATAAATGTATTCTATTGTTCCTGCTCCTTCATATTTTTGATTAGTCACAAAACTTACTGCACTTTCTGCCATTTCATCAATAATAGATTGTTCAATTTTAGGTGCTGGACTTTCTTCTATAATTTTTTGAAATCGTCTTTGTATTGAACAATCTCTTTCATAAAAGTGTAAAGCTTTTTTTTCACCTAGCCCAAAAACTTGGATTTCAATATGTCGCGCATTAGATATAAATTTTTCTAAAAAAATATCACTGTTACCAAATGCTTTTTTAGCTAAATTTTTAGTTTTTTCAATTGACTGAACTAATTGTTCAAAATTATTTGCAATGTGCATTCCAATTCCACCCCCACCAGCACTTGCTTTTATTAAAATTGGAAAACCTATTTCATTACATTTTTTTTCCAGGTCATCTTTTTTTAAATCTTCATTATTTAGACCTGGGCAAATAGGAAGGTTATTTTTTATGGCTAAATCTCTTGCTATGTCCTTATTTCCCATTGATATAATTGTATTAGGTTTAGGGCCTATCCAAATAATACCTGAATCAATGACTTTTTGAGCAAAATCGGCATTTTCTGCCATAAATCCATAGCCTGGATGTATAGCATCAGCTTTTAAATTTTTAGCAGCTTCAATTATTTTTACTGATGAAAGATAACTTTCTTGAGCTTTAGAACCACCAATATGAATTGATTCATCTGCTTTTCTTACATGCTTACTATTTTTGTCTACATCAGAGTAAACAGCTATTGAATGTAAATTTAATTTTTTACAGCTGTCTATAATTCTACAAGCTATCTCTCCACGATTAGCTATTAGAATTTTCTTCATTTATTAAGAGCTAATTTTATGCCTTTAATAATTTCAACTGCGTTAGGAGTGTCTGAGTGTACACAAATAGTATCACAACCAACATCTATATCTTTACCTATGGTATTCTTAACTTTCTTTTCAGATAAAGCACGTAAGACACGAGCAGTTGCAATTTTACTATCATAAGAAGCATTTTTACCTTTTGCTATAACTAATTTTCCATTCTCATCATAATCTAGATCAGCATAAAATTCTGCAATAAAATTTAAACCTCTTTCATCTTTATAAACTGTTTCATGACATGTATTTGCCATTCCAAAAATACTAACATCAAAAGTTTCAACTGCATCTGCAATAGCATGTGCCATGTTTTCATCTTTTGCAGCCATAACATACAATGATCCATGAGGTTTAATATGGTTTAGGGGCATATCCTGTTCATCTAAAAATGACTTTAAAGCACCAACCTGATACATGATCATACTTTTTATATCTTGTCTTGGCATTTTCATTTCTCTTCTCCCAAATCCTTGTAAGTCAGGGAAAGAAGGATGAGCACCAACTTTTACACCATGCTTTTTTGCAAGTGCTACAGTCTTTCTCATATGATTTGGGTCTGAAGCATGAAACCCACAAGCAACATTGGCAATATCTATCAAGGGCATTATTTCTTCATCATTACCAGCTCTATAAATTCCAAAGCTTTCACCCATGTCACAATTTAGTTTTGTCATAAATTTTTTCCTTTATATTTGACTTCTTATATGGGGTGACCTAGCGTAAAGTGCTACCATTGGGATAATTAACAATCCAAGAATAAATTGTTGTGCTTCCCAACTTAAACCCCACCCAATTAGAACTGTTGTTATTATTTGTAAAATAAATACCCCAATAACACTTAATCCATATCCTCCAGAACCACCTAATAATGAGGTACCTCCAATAACTACAGCAGCTATTGTTGTAAATAAATATATATCTCCAGCTCCAACATATCCTCCACCGCTCCAACCAAGAAGTAGTATTCCTGTTAAAGCAGAGAAAAATCCACTAATAACATAAGCTCCAATCCAGTATCCTTTTTCAGAAATTGACAGTCTTGATGAAGATAGTCTACTTCCTCCTAAAGCATATAAATGCCTACCCCATTTTGTTAATCTTAGAGCTATAATAACCAAAATACTTACTACAATCCAAATAATGATTACAGGAGGTATTGGAAGACCAAGAGTTTTTCCACCCATAGATGCTAGATTTTGCATCCAATCCGGCACTACACCAAAAACTGTACCAGCTGAAAAAGTACCCATAGAAACTAATATTTGAACTCCACCTTTAACAAAAAATCCTACTCCCAAAGTTAAAATTAATGCTTGTCCTTGAAGCCTAAAACTTAAAATACCATTAACAAACCCAATCAAACAACCTAATAATAATATCACTAGACAAGCTAACCATGGAGAAACTCCTTTAGAAATTAACGACATTAATGCAACATTCATTGAACCAATAACAAAAGGGATCGATAAATCCAGACCTCCTAAAAGTGCAACAAAGGTTTGTCCGATAGTTGCTAAACCAAGAAATGACGCAAAGACTAACATTGATTTCATATTCATAGTAGTCAAGAAGCCAGGTATAGTTAAGGATCCAATAATAAATAAACCAATCAAAACTCCTATACCAATAAAAACACTTTTACTTCCCTTTATATATCTGCTTATGACACCCATAAAAATTACAAATATAAGGAAGATTAAAAAAGAAACTAACGTTCTTCCTGAAAAGAAATTTTCTGAAATAAAAGATACAAATGCAAAAATAAGAATAACACCCAGAAATGCTACTGTTTTCCACCTATTTTCTCTAACATTTTTAAAGAAGAAATTTTCTTCATCTTCTTCATCTTCTTCTTTGGGAAATTTAGTAAATATATTCTTTTTTAAATCTTCATTAATCCATCTAACAGAAAAATGATACCATCCCCACAATATCAATCCAGTTACTGCAATGGAGTAGGTGGCAATATTCATCCAATCAGCACCATCGTACCAACCAAGCACTGCAGTTCCTATACCGCAAAGAATTGCAAATATTAACCCTAATCCTTTAAGAAATAGAAAAGATGATCTTTTCATTTTACTTTACCTCTTCCCATTGACTTAGCTGTTGGTCACGAGCATTTTTTTCCTTATAGATAGACATAAATTGCCAAACTAAAGGAGTAATAGGTATACCAATTACTAATACTGCTAAAATTTTATAAACTGAATATCCAACTGAATAAAAAATAGAAGACCAAAGTGCTACGGCAATTATAACTATGTAAATATACGGGGCAAATCTCTTATAATTTGCTTTTTCTCCCATATTAAGAAACAAAAAATATTGAATTAAAAATACTCCCAAAATACTAAAGGCAACTTGCGAATATCCAGATGTAGCAGTCTCATAGAAAAATCTTTTAGCACCCTCATATTTAACTAGAGAAAGATCTCCCATATTCAATTCGTTTATAATTCTAGATTGATAAAGAGATGGATCGTCAGTAATAAATGTATTTCCTCCTATAAAATAAGTAGAAATTATAGCAAGAACACCAAACCCAAATATGTAAACATTAGTCAAATTTTTTATTTTTGAGTGAACAAATGGTGCAGTTATAACAAATAGAAGTAAAACAACTAGTATTACACCATAACCTTGTATCCCAAAGAAGCTACTATCTGTACTTTCAATTAGATTATTATATGAAATACCTTTTAGTATAATTAATGATAATGCAGCTAAAAAAAACATCATTGCTGTTGATTTGGTTCGAGGACTAAACTGAGGTAACATCGCTATAACAATTAGTGAAGCAAGTAATACAACTCCAGCAAAATAAATTATACTACTTGTGCTTCCAGAAATAAGAGCACTCTCTGAAATGTTGGGAAAATAATTTATTTTTTCTAAACTAAAGTATTGAGGAGCTGAAGTTTCAATACTACTCACCTGATTAGATTGTACGGCTATTTTTTCAGTGTTTTGCAACAGATTTCCCTCTTCTTTATCTGAATTAAAAATCAAACCAGCAGCCATTATTACTACAATAACAACAAAAGAAATTGTTGATGGGCTTCTATGAGCTGATAATAAATAAAATAAAAGAGCAATAAATGCTATTCCTATAATTATATAAAAAATAATTGTTCCTGCAGTTTCTGTAAACTGAACTACACCATGTCCTGCTAGAGATCCACCTTTAGCGGTACCTTTGCCAGTAGTAGCATTTCCACTATCCTCCACAATAATATTTCCAGTTGCATCCACTTTTCTTTCAATAGAACCCTTTGCTTCATTTTCAGATTTTGCATTATCTTCAACAATCTGTTCAATGATAATAGGTTGATCATAAATTTGATGTATCATGACAAATAATCCTGCAAATGCCATTATAATAAAAAAAACCATTACAGATAAACCTTTTGTAACTCTTGTGACGTAAGGAAGTATTAGGCTGACCATCAAAGCTCCCACTAAAACAGCACCATAAGATAAGTCAGATACAAAGCTTTGAAGTCTTTCAAACCTAAAAGTAACTAAGATATAATTTATAAGATATAAATTTAAAGCACCTAGAATTGCACCAAAGGCACCTCCACGCCCTCCAGCTAAACTTGCACCACCTAAAACTAGTGCCGTAATACCTAATAAAGTGTATTTGGTTCCTTGTAAGGGATCTCCAGAACCAACAAGGGCAGTAAAACATATCGCAGAAAGAGCTGCAAAAATTCCTGCTATCATATGAGCAACTATCCTTACTAAATTAATTTTTACACCACTTGTAAAAGCAGCACGTTCATCCGAACCCATTAATTTTAGATGACCCCAAAAAGCTGTGTGAGTGATTATATAAAAAAATATTGTTGCTAAGATCATCAGAAGAAATATTGGGTTTAAAATAGTAAAACCTTCTCCCCAGGGAAGTAGCCAATCAGGAGCTATCCCCCCCGGTCTTGGTAAAATTACAATATTAATTCCTGCAAATGCTAAATATCCAGCTAACGAAACAATAATAGGAGAAACTCTTACAAAACAAACAATTAAAGCATAAAAAAGTTGCCATAGTAAACCCATTGCAATTGCGTACACAAACCATGTAATAGGCGTTTGCAAATATCCCGCAGCATATAACTGAATACTACTTACATTTATAAAACCCATGAAAGGACCAATAGATAAATCAACTCCTCCTCTTCCTGCCATTGCTATAAATGTCAAGGCATATGTGGTTAATATTAAAGGAGCAGTAAGCATTATTGCACTACCGATACCAGATTGAGAAATAAGTATTGGACTTCTTATTAGAGCAAAAATTAATAAAGCAAAAAAAATAAAGATAGGGACCATAAGATACTTATTTGATGAAGTATCTGTACTTGATCTATAGGTTTTTTTTAATTTTTCAATTACTTCCATTTTTTTTAATCAAAATAAACAATTTTTATTTTTTCAATTCCCAATTTATTTTTAAATTTTTTTTCATCATCTTTTAAATTACTATAATCAATAATTTTAACCTTTTGATTTTTATTATTAATTATTTTCTTTCCTATATTTTTAGTTGGAATAATTTTATTAAACTCACCATAGTCATTTGATGAATAGCTAAACTCAGTGTTTATATTTTTATCTTGCTTGTGTTCTGTTATATCTTTGTAGTCCAAAAAGTTATTAAATTGATCAAATTTTTGAAAATCTGATGAATTATAATATTTTACCTCTTTTTCAGTGTCTATTTTTTTAGATAAAGGCAAATTTTCCTCGGTTTTTATAATATTATTAAAATAATTTTTATCAGAATTATTATATCTAATATTATGATCTTTAGATTGAGTATTACTTTTAATGTTAGAATTAAATTTCCTGAAATTGTTTAATTTTTCAAAATTAATTTCATCTTCATCGTTATAGTAATTATTTTTATTTTCTATTTTCATTAAAATGTTTTAATCTTTATCTTAGTTTTATCTTTATCAATATTTTCTTTATCAAAATTTATTACTTTTATATTTTTTGTTATCTTTACTTCATTATTGTCAGCCGATTTATTTTGAATAGGTGATGAGGGTAAATTTAATTTATTCAAGATGGTTGTTTCACCAACTCCTGCTGTTTGACCAAACATTCCTTTGAGCAAAGTATCTGCATTAATTCTGTCATTTTCAAAAATATCAAATATTGTCCCATTTCTAAAAACTATTACTTTTGGACATAGTCCAATAAACTCCTCTAATTCACTAGATAAGAAAACAACTGTATTACCTTCTTCAACATATTTTCTTAAATGCACATATAGATCTCTTTTAGTGCTTACATCTATGCCTCTCGCTGGATCATTCAAAATAAGAATTTTAGGGTGCTGTGCAAATGATCTTGCAATCATAACTTTTTGTTGGTTTCCTCCACTTAGTGAGCCAATTAGATTATCTCTTGGACCAGTTTTAATATTTAATCTCTCTACCTCCCAATCAAAAATTCCATTCAATTCCATCCAATTAACAAAACCTAAAAACCCTGCCTTGCTAGTTTTTTCATAAAGAGGGACAACTAAATTTTCATATATACTTAAGTTAGGAAGTATTCCCTCTTTTTTTCGATCACCAGAAACAAAAGATATTCCATTTTCTTTTGCACTATTAAGTGAATTGAATTTCAAAAATTTTTCATTAGTATCTAAAATCTCTAATGTACCTCCATGAGATTCTTGAACACCTGCTAAGATTTTAACAAAGTCATCTTGCCCATTTCCATCTAGACCTGTTACACCGACTATTTCTCCTCTTCTAATTTCAAAATTGACAGGCTTACTATCTGGCCAAACAACTAGATTTTCAGCTCTCATTACAACTTTTTCAGTTTTAGTTTGTATTGCTACTGATGTAGATTTTTCCCCAGTTTCTTCTCTTCCAGTCATTAGGCCTATTAAATTTTTTTCATTAAGATCTTTTTTTTCTAATACTCCAACATCTTTACCGTCTCTCATAACGGTTGCTTTATCACTAATTCTAACTAATTCAGCAATTCTGTGTGTAACAATAAATATTGCAACACCTCTGTCACGCAATTCTCTCATTTTTTTAAACAATCTTTCAGTTGAGTCAAAATCAAGAGCAGCAGAGGACTCATCAAGAATTAATACCTTAGTATTTTCTCTTAAAAATGCTCTAGCAATTGTAATCCAAGCCTTTATTGGAAGTGATAAATTAAAAGCTTGAGTGTATGGATCAATGTATTCACCAACAAGATCTTCCATAATTTCTTGGGCTTTCAATACTTTTTCTCTTTGAGTTAAATTTTTGTACCAAAAATCATCTGAACCAACAAATAAATTATCTACCACAGATGATTCTTCTGCAATCATTACCTCTTGAAATACTGTTGCTATTCCCATATTTCTAGCCATTACAGGAGATGTTGGAGTTTGACCAAGTATTGAAACTTTACCTTTATCTACAGGTAATACTCCAGACATTGCTTTTGCTAAAGTGCTTTTACCACAGCCATTTCCTCCGACTATTGCATGAATTTCTCCAAAATTTGCATTAAAATTTACTCCGTTTAAGGCTTTAGTTACACCAAAATATTTATGAACATCCTGGACATAAATATCGCCCTGGATAGTTTTAGATCTGTCAGACAACACCTCTTTAGAGGTGTTGTCTTCTATATTTTTTTCTGCACTCATACTTTGATAAAAGTATTAGTGAGATTTCGGATCGTATTTTGTAGGATCGCTTGGATTCTCAAAGAATGCGTCTACGTATTCTTTAGGAGCCCATTTATCCATTCCTGGATTGTCCCAACCAGTAGAATTTCGATCACAATCTTCACCTAGGATTGATTTGATTTCATCGAAATTTTTAGTAGCAGGACCAACTAATATAGATTGAATCATAGGACTTTGACCTTGCAAAGTTCTAATCATTACATCCATACCTAACTCTACTTCATCTCCTGGAGGCCATGCATATATCGCTTCATCAATATATCCTGGATTTTGTCTCCAATAACATAGAGCACCCAGTTCTCCACCTAAAGCAATTGGTGGAATTGGATCAAGTCCAGACTGAAGTAGCGCTTGCAGTGTTCCAGTTTCTCCAGATGATTGAACTGCAATACCATCAACTTTTTTTGTATTAGTTGATAACCATTGAGACAGTTCTTTCTGAGCAACTTGAGAGGTCCAGTTATGAGCTAACTGTCCAACAACATTTACATCAGGATATTCTGACAGTGCAGCTAGTACCCCTTTGTTTTGTTGGTCAGAAGCTGAATAACCAGGTATTCCTTCGATAACTATTACATTACCTTTTTCACCAATTAATTCAGCCATCCAAGCGCCAACATAATAACCAACTAATCTGTAATTAACAGATGTGTTGATTGAATATGGTGATGTTGTAAAGCCAGTGAACGAAAGTGTAGGAATGCCTTTTTCCCAACCATATTTAATAGTTGTGTTAAGAGCAGTTATATTTGAACAACAAACAATAATTGCGTCAACTTTTCCTCCATCTATCATTTGTCTCATTTGCTGAATTTGCAAAGAGTCATCCAAGTTTGATTGAGTAATTACAATTTCATCAACCATTCCAAGTGCTTTCCATTTAGGATAAACAACTTCCATTAAACGCTCCATTGCACCCTTACGCCATGTATTTCCTGCGTAAGTACTTGCATAACCTATCGTCCATGGTGGTTTTCTTTTACTTTTCCAGCCCTTCATGACTGCTGGACCAAGAGGTTGATCTTTGTCCATAAAGTCCATGTTATAAACGTAATCTCTCATTTCCTGAGGGACTTTAGCTAAACACTCTTTGCATAATTCACCTGCAGAGACATTACTAAATATTCCTAAAAAACAAGAAAACATAAAAACATAGATAGTTTTAGTTATTTTCATTTTCTCTCTCTCCTTATTAGTTATGAGAGATACTCTCATGCATAAAAAAAATTATCCAGAAGATAAAAACTGAATATTTATATATATATATTTTATAAGTAAATTTTCGATTGTTTTTAAAACAAAAAGTGTACTAAGTTGTGATAAATAAAATGAGAGGTATTAGTTAAAAAAATATTCTATCAGTAGTTGAAATATATTTTTTTTTCAAACTGTTAATAATTTATATGAAAAAATTTCTTCTAGTTCTTATATTATCTTTGTTCACTTCTACGAGCTTATTTGCTGAATACATTTTAGAGCCAGCAAATTGTACTTTTAAAAAAAAAACAAATTGTGGTGCTTATCTTTATAACAATAAGAGTGGAGCAACCTATTTTTGTGAGCTTGAAAAGTGTAAAGAAATCATGCCGGCTTTAGAAGGTCCTACTGTTAAATCTAAAAAATCCAAAAAATCCAAAAAATCCAAAATACCAAAATTTAAAAAAAAGAATTAAATATAACATTCACCAATTTAAAATATCAGAGTAATCTAATATTAGTTATTAGATTTAAGCTTTTTTGACTCCGAGATTGTTATTTCTATAGCAGATCTCATTTCATTACAAAAATCTAAATCATCACCAATAAAGGTGTCCTTAATAAAACTTTGTTTCTCAACACCATTTTTCTTCATAAAGTTTATATAATCAGAAGTCTGTGTGCTAACTTTATCCATAAATTCTTTCTGAACATCATTATAATTCCTTTTTTTTATTTTAGATAAAGTAAGAATACCAAAAGGGTATAAATAGTTAGCTGTCTCAAAAAAACTTTTTGATAATTCAGGGTGATCTTCTTTAGTTATTTCTGTTATTGCAGAATTTAAAGAAACACAACTTCTAATAATTTTATAAGTTAGATTGTCATCTTCAAGAAGCTCTTGAAGATTATAAAAGCCTAATCTTTCAATTTTTTCAGCTGATAACGCTGTTGCAAAAAATAAAAATATGATTACGATTTTTTTCATTATAGTTAATTAATCTTACCCATAGTATTTAGCAATATAACACCAACTATTATTAGAATTATCCCAATAATTCCATAAGTGTTTGGTATTTGGTTATATTTAAATATTCCAAAAATCGTTACAGCACTAATTGTTAACCCACCATATGAGGCATAAGCAAAACCAACTGGTATAACACTCATTGTTTTTGATAAGCAAAAAATGCATGAAATAATTGTAATTATGCAAAAAATAGTTGGATAAATATTTGTAAAATTATTTGTGACTTTTAAAAAACTGTTTGATAAAATTCCTAAAATTATAGCAAGGATTAAATATATATATCCAGCAACATGATTCATTAAATTATCCCCATTCTAAAAAATATCTTTTAAAAATTCTGGTAAGCCATCAGGATTAGTCCATAAACCACTTTTTCCACCTTCTTTAATCAGTAGCTTAACATTATCAATTCTAAGATGTGGATTTACAATTTTACTTAGATCGTAAATAGTTATTAGTGCTGTATTAACACCCATAATAGCTTCCATTTCTACACCAGTTTTTGCAACAGCAGACACAACACAAAAAACTTCTAATGAAGCGTCCTCATCATGCATGATAATTTTAGTTGCCGTATGATCTATTGGAAGTGGGTGGCATAGTGGAATCAATTCACTGGTTTTTTTAACACCCAAGACAGCTGATACCTCAGCTAGAGTGATTGGATCACCTTTTGGCATTTCTTTATTTTTAATTAGTTCAAAAACTTCTTTTCCTACATAAATTTTACCAGAAGCTAACGCTCTTCTAAATGTTTCTTTTTTTGACGAAACATCAATCATGTTAAATGAGTTCTTTTTAAAAATTTCCTTAGCCCAATCTTTTAATTTTTCTTCAGTTATTACCTTTAAGCTTTCCATTTATCCTCCAGTACTTGATAAATTTGGAGTAATTCCAGTATCTCCAAGCTCTAAATAATGTGACTCTTTTTTAAGGTGTAATTGTTTAATTATTAGATCTACAAGCTCATTTTTTTGAGCATCATCTTGCAATAAATGCCTAATACTAATTCCAGTATTACCAAATAAACATAATCTTAAATCACCTCTAGAGGTAACTCTCAATCTGTTACATGTTTGACAAAAATCTTTAGTGTAGGGAGCGATTAATCCAAATTTCCCCTTAAATTCTGGATGTATAAAATTTAATGAAGGGCCTGCATCTTTCCCATAGGTTTGGGGGATCCAGTTATTTTTTTCTAAAAAATCTTTGAATATTTTAGAGGAAACATGATTTTTCTTAAAATACTCTAAATTATCACCTGTTTGCATCAATTCTATAAATCTAAAATCAATATTGTTATCTTTTATGAAATTTCCAAATTTTTTAAACTCATCATGGGTATCATTAATACCCTTAAGTAAAACGGCATTAATTTTTATATTTTTAAAATTTAATTTTTGTAAAATCCTTATGCCTTCTAAAATTTCATCAAGTCTGTCATGTCCCGTTAGTTTTTTAAAAGTATCTTTATTTAAGCTGTCTATACTAATATTTATTCCATCTAAACCAGCTTCACATAATTGTTTTGCAATTTTGTCCAAACGATAACCGTTAGTCGTCATTGTTACTTTGGGAATATTTGAATTTTGCTTCATATCTTTAAGGATATCAAAAAAGTCTTTTCTAACCGTTGGTTCTCCACCAGTTAATCTAATTTTACAAACACCCAATTCAGACAATGCTTTTGTTAATCTGGATATTTCTTCTGCAGACATAAAACTTCTCGTATCTCCGGGTGTTTTTTTATAACCTTGTGGCAAACAATAGGTACAACTGTAATTACATACATCTGTAATTGATAATCTTATGTAGGGAAATTTTCTTCCAAAAGTATCACTTAATGTTTTCATCTTATTTTTATTACATTATATTATAATAATAATATATGAGCAAAATTATTACCAAAGCAGAAGTAAATCTATTTAAAAAAGATGGTGCGGTCTTAATTAAAGGCAAATTTGATAACGCATGGATTGAAAAGTTAAAAAAAGGAATTAAAAAAGGCAAAGAAAGTCCTAGTCCAAGATTTGTAAACCACACAAAAGACCAAAAACTACCAGGATATTATGAAGATTTTTGGACTTGGAATTTACATGAGGAATTTAAAGATTTTGTATTTAATTCACCAACACCCAAAATTGCAGCAGAACTTTTAGAAGCCCAAAAAATTAATTTAGTGATGGATAATTGGTTTTTTAGGGAAGCGGGATCAAAGTCATCACCACCTTTTCATCATGATATATCATATTTCGATTTTGAAGGATCTATGTGTGTATTGTGGATACCGCTTGAGTCAGTTAAAAAAGAAGATGGTATTGCTTGGGTTAAAGGTTCACATTTATGGGATAAGCTATTTTTAAGAACAAGATTTAATGATGGCCATGAAGTTGATGGCAATGTTGGAGTTGTTAATGGAAAAAAATATGAATTAACTCCTAATATATTAGAAAATAAAGATGATTATGAATTTTTACAATGGGATCTGGAAGTTGGTGACTGTATTTATTTTGATATTAGAACACTACACGGAGGATTAAATACTGTTACACCTAAAAAAGATGTTCATAGATACACACTAAGAATGGCAAAAGAAAACTCTAAAATTATTTATAGAGGAAATTGGGCTAGAGAAGAAAGAACTATTATGGAAGATAATGGTTATAAAAATGGTGATGATTTATCTGGAAAAATGTTTCCAACTTTATTTGAAACTAGCTAACTCCCAGCTTTTTGAACTGGAAGTTAACATAAATTATTAACCAGCAGGTTTGTAGCCAGCCATAGCTTTAGCGGCAAGCTCTGCTGCTTTATTCATATCCATCTCCTCAAGAATAACCATATTTTCTACTGTCCCACTAGCTTCAACAGCTAATTTTATACCAGCAAAATTTTCATAAGGCATGTCTCCTGAAGTGACAGCAACAAAATCATAAGGACCTCTCGTAATATAAAAAGATTCAAAAGTTCCACCTACTGCTTCAGTTAATGCTTTAACTGCAATTGATCTATCTTGCTTAGGGTCTTTCATAAAACCTTGGAAGGCCTTTGCTGTATAATTACCCATTACAATATATTTTTTCATAAACTTCTCCTTTATTATTTTGGGATATTAAAACATAATTTTTTAAATCTTTGAAATTAATTTTTTTAAAAAAAATGTTTATTTAATTAGGTATTGAGATGATCCATTTCTTTAAGTTCAACTTCTAGTTTAGCAAGATCTTCTCCACCTATCATCATACTTAACATTTCTTCTCTACCAATATTTTTTTTGAAAAGTTCCTAAGCTTTTTCCTCTATTTAAAACTGTAAAACTATTTCCAACAGGATAAGCATGGTGAACGTTGTGAGTAATTAAAATCACTGCTAATCGATTTACAGCAGTTTTTGAAAAAATTTCTTATTGCAAACATCCGAAATAGAAAGCCGCATGTATGGAAATCTTCTACCAAAGCTATCCTTAAGAATATTCATATACAATTTAATTATCCTGATGTGAAAACTCTTTCAGACTCAGGGTCATTAGTAGAAAATGGTAGTTTTGATATTTCATCCCAAAATTCACCAGAAATTTTAGCATTAGCCCAAGTC
This sequence comes from Candidatus Pelagibacter sp. Uisw_094, assembly GCF_047729535.1. GTDB lineage: Bacteria > Pseudomonadota > Alphaproteobacteria > Pelagibacterales > Pelagibacteraceae > Pelagibacter. Next base: position 389,756 of record NZ_CP159823.1, read on the forward strand.
AAATTTTTTTCTATACTTTCAACACTAGTTACACCACATATCGTTGAGGTAATTCTATTATCTCTTAAAGAAAACTGAAGTGCAGCTGCTCCTAATTCCACATTATGTTTTTTGCAAACTTTTTCAAACTCGCGAGCAGGGGCTAATTTCTCTTCCGTAGCATCCTGATAGGTTATTTTTTTAAAATTATCAGGACCTTTTGCTAAAACTCCTCCTGCGTATGGAGCAGCATTAAAAATTGCTATATTTTTACTAGAAGCATAATCATACATTTCATTAGCCTCTCTATTTATTAGGGTATATCTGTTATGATTAATTATCACGTCAAAATCCCAATCTTTTAGCAAAGGAAACATAATATCTACTTTACCCATTGCAACACCTGCTGCTTTAGCAAGACCTTCATTTTTAATTTTAAATAACTCATCCATTGCTCCATCTTTTTTTGTAATATCAGTAATGTCTTTTGCATATTCTGGATCATGTAAAAATAAAATATCAACAGAGTCTACATTTAACGTTTTTAAACTTTCTTCTAACGATTCTCTAACTCTATTTTTATCAAGAACTAAGGTGTCCATATTTCTGTCTAGTTTTGTAGATAAAAGAAAACCATTAGGCCATCCTCCATTTTCTTTAATTGCTTTTCCAATTCTTTTTTCACTTTCACCCATTGCGTAATTTCTTGACGTATCAAGCATATTAACAGGCCCTTGAAAAAATCTATTTAGAGTTTTTTGAGCTCTATCTTCAGACACTTCATAACCGTATGTGTCTGGCATACTTCCCAACGAAGATGTACCAAAACTTAATTCTGTAACTTCTAAGCCTGTGTCTTTTATTTTATTTTTTTTCATAATTTAAATTTTTAGTTTGTAAAATTTTATTGCATTCTCATAAAATATATTTTGTTTTTGATCTAAACTCAAATTATTAGTTAAATTTTGTGCAGTGTTAAACCAACCAATATAGTCTGTTCTTAAATTACATACTGGCCAATCAGACCCCCATAATATCTTTTTATCTGTAAATATTCTTAAAATTTCATTTGTATAATGTTTTAAATCATCTTCAGTCCAATTTTTACAAGCCTCAGTAACCATTCCAGAAAACTTACAATAAACATTATCTAAATTAGAAAATTTATTCATTCCATTCATCCAATGATCAAATTCTTTTTGATCATTATTGCAAATTTTTGGTTTCATTAAATGATCAATTACAAATCTTAAAGATGGATACTTAGATGCAATAATATAAAAATTATCTAAATGAAGTGGAAACCCAAGTGCATCAAAACTCAAATCAAGATCTATAATAGTTTTAAAAAAAATATCAAAATCTTTGTTTAAAACCCAATTTTCATCAGTGATGTCTTGTATCATAGGTCTCACACCTACAAATTTTGGATTTTTAGTAAAAGTCTTTAACTGTTTTAATTGGTTCGGATCTTCAAAGTTTACCCATCCCACAACCCCAGAAACTAAATCTGAATTTTCAGCTATATTAAGCATATATTCTGTTTCAGCATTAGTTGCAGCTGCTTGTACTAAAACTGTTTTGTATAAATCAATTGATCTTGAATCTTTAGAAAGTTCTTCCAAATCATATTTTCTATTTAAAATTTTATTATCTTGAGGCATCCATGAGTAATCTTCTCTAGATGGATCCCAAAAATGGTGATGTGCATCAATTATTTGCATTTAACTAACTATATAAAGAATTATAGTTATTCACCTAAGATACTATCATCCAAGATTTTAGTATCATAAGCTGAATAGGAGTGCCATCCAGCAACTGTTTGATCAAAGTCAACAATACTTCCAGTCATAATACCTGATTCATCTGAACATAAAAAAGCTAATATTTTTGCAACATCTAGAGGTTTATTAAGTCTTTTAAATGGAACTTTTGCCTCTGCTTCTTTAAGCCAATTGTCATCAGCATCATGAAATTTTTTTTGAATTACGGTTTCTGCTGGAGTATCAGTCCAACCTAGGTTTACGCCATTAACTCTAATTTGGTGTCCTGAAACTGAATTAGCAACGTTCTTGATCATTATTCCTAAAGCTGCTTTTGAAGCGCTATAAGCAGTTAAAAAAGGCATACCACTATAAGCTGCCATTGATAAAATATGTGCTATCGTTCCTTTTTTTTTATCTCTTATCATTATTTTTATAACATCTTGCATCATAAAAAGGGGAGCTTTTACATTTACATTAAAATTTTTATCATAATTTTCTTCTGTTGTGCTTAAGATTGTTCCTCTCTCGGTAAAAGCAGCAACATTAATAAAAGAATCTACGGTATTAAATTTTTTGTCAGTCTCAGAAACTATTTTTTTACAGTCGGTAAGTTTCTCTAAATCTGCTTGAACGTATAAGCATTCTGCACCCATGCTTTCTATTTCAGATTTTACTTTATTTCCTTTATCTCTATTTCTTCCACAAATAGTTATTCCCTTAGCACCTCTGCTTGCTAGTAATTTTGCAGTCTCAGCTCCACTTCCTTGAGTACTGCCTGTTACAATTATTATCTTATTTTTAAATTGGTTAGATTGATCGGATATATATTTATTGGACATATTAGAATTTTATATCTATTACTTTACCACTTTCAAGCGACTGATATGCTGCATTAGCTATTATCAAAGCATTTCTGCCATCTTCAAATCCAACTAATGGTTTTGTTTTATCTTCAATACATTTTACAAATTCATTGAGTTGATCTCTGTAAGCTTGCTCATATCTTTCAATAAAAAAGAAATGTATAGGCTCTTTTTCATTTGTAGATGTACTTGTGTATCTTTCTAGAGAAGTAGGAGTTTGATTATTGGAGATTACCATTCCTTTACTACCAAATACTTCAACTCTTTGATCATAACCATACACAGCTCTTCTAGAATTATTTATATGAATTAAAACTCCATTTTTTGACTTTAAAATAAACATAGCAGTATCCAGATCTTTTTCCTGTTGCGCATTTTTATCAAATAAAGCACCTCCAAATGCAGATATTTGAACTACAGGATCATCCCCCAATATAAATCTAGTTAAATCAAAATCATGGATAGTAGTATCTCTAAAAAATCCTCCTGCAGCTTTTAAATAATCAATTCCTGGAGGCTCAGGATCTCTACTTGTAATAACAACCATTTCCAATTCACCAATTTCTTTTTTTACTTTTGCCTGTTGCGCCTTTGCATGACTGGCATCAAATCTTCTATTAAAACCAATTTGAATAGGAACGTTTGATCCCTTAATATTTTCCATACATTCATTTACTTTTTTGATATCTAAATCAATTGGCTTTTCACAAAAAATTGCTTTTCCAGCTTTCGCTGCCATTGTGATAAATTGAGTGTGAGTTGGAGTAGCAGAAGCTATAAGAACTGCATCTATATTGTCAGCGTTGATAGCTTCTTCTGGAGAAGATGCTATTGAGCAACCTGTTGATTTTGCTACTTCTTCAGCAAATTGAGAATTAACATCATATACATATTTTAATTTTGCTTTTGGATGTAATGCTATAAATTTAGCATGCATTTTTCCAATCCGTCCTGCTCCCATTAAAGTAAAATTAACCATAAGAATTTACAACAGAATTAAAGATTAAAATCAAGAATTTTTTTCATGATGAATTAAATATAAATTATAAAAATAATTTTCTTGATACACAAAAGATCATAATTTAGAAATACATTTAATTTTTTAATAATTTTATATGTCAATTAAATTAGGAATAGCACCAATAGCATGGAGTAACGATGATATGCCTGAATTGGGAGGCGATACTTCTTTAGAACAATGTTTGTCTGAAGCTAGTCAGGCAGGATTTATTGGAATTGAGTTTGGTGGAAAATTCCCCAAAAAGTCAGAAGAATTAATTCCTAAACTTAATGAATTTAACCTAAATCTTTGCTCAGGTTGGTATGGAGCCAATTTAAGAACAAATAGTGTTAATGAAGAAAAAAATCTAATTCAAGAACAGTTAAAACTTTTTAAAGATTGTAATTCACCTTGCATGGTTTTTGCTGAAGTTTCTGGTTCAATCCAAGGAGATCCAAATCGAAAATTATCTACAAGACCTCAAATGGATCTTGAAGAGTCTAAAAAATACTATGAAAAAATTTCAGAAATGGGAAAATATCTTGAAGATGAAGGAATGCCACTTGCTTACCATCATCATATGGGCACTGTAATAGAGACTGAAGAGGATACAGTGAGATTGCTTGAAAACACGCATGATAGTGTAAAACTTACATTAGATACTGGTCACATGTTATTTGCTCAAGGAGAATCGTTAAAAATATTAAATGATTTTAGTGAAAGATTAATTCATATGCATTGTAAAGATATTAGAAAAAGTGTTTTAGAAAAATCTTTGAAAGAAGATTTAAGTTTTAGAGGGGCATTTTTAGAGGGTGCATTTACAGTTCCAGGTGATGGGTGTATTGATTACAAGCCTTTGTTTGATGTATTGAAAGAAAAAAATTACTCAGGATGGCTAGTAGTAGAGGCTGAACAAGATCCTTCAAAAGCAAATCCTTTTGAATACGCAAAGATTGGCTATAAATATTTAACAGAAACTCTTAAAAAGAGTAACTTAGAAGTTTTTCAAAACTAATTTTTATATTATAGTTTTACAGTTTTAGATTTTTCTAACTTTTCATCAAAAAAATCAATAATATTTTGTATTGTCTCTTTCCCCATTCTAATCATACACTCTTCAGTAAAAGCTGCTGTGTGAGGGCTTAAAAAAACTTTATCATTTTTAAGTAGAGGGTTATTTAATTCAGGTGGCTCTATTTCAAATACATCCATGCCAGCACCAAAAATCAAGTTATCATTTAAAGCCTTATCAAGGTCAGTTTCATTAATAATACCACCACGAGCAGCATTAATTATTATACAATTTTTTTTCATGGTTTTTAATAAATCTAAGTTTATCATATTTTTTGTTTCATCATTTAAAGGTATGTGTAATGATATAGCATCCATAGTTTTGACAGCTTCTTTTAAGTCATCAACTTTTTTTCCTCCAAAAGATTCTATTTTTTCTGCGGATACAAATGGGTCGTAAACAAAAACGTTCATTTCAAAACCCAAACATCTTTTAATTAAACATTGACCTATTCTACCAAATCCAGCAATTAAGATATTTTTACCCCATATTTCAATAGTTTTTGGCAATTTATTTCTGTCAATAAAATTACCTTTTTTAACACAATCATCGTACATACTTTTTCTTTTGGAAATATTAAGAAGCATAAACATTACATGTTCAGCAACTGCTACTGCATTTGCTGTTGCTGTTATGGCTACTGTGATGTCATTTTTTTTACATGTGTCCAAATCAATATTATCATATCCAACCCCATGCCTTGAAATGATCTTTAGTTTTTTTCCAAGATTTATAATTTCACTAGATAACTTTGCAGTTCTTAAAGAAGCTCCATCACAATCTTCAATTTTTTCTTTTAAAGATGGATCATTAATATCTTCAATTATTTCAAATTCATAATCAGGGTGATCTGTTAATAATTTAGGGCCTGATTCATTTATACTTTGAATTATTAAAATTTTTTTCATAAAAAATATATACTTTGATTATTAAGAAAACTAAATAAGATTAATTAAATCTTTTTTGGTTCCTTTGAATGTTGGTATTGTGTATTTGAAGGCATATTTTCTTGGAATACATTTATTTTTAGCTTTTTCCCATAAACCAAGCCATTGCTTATAGTTAATAATTTTTAAGTTTTTTTTACTTTTACTTCTTACATAAAAGCTAGGCAAAGGTTCTCTTCCTGAGGGCTGACCAGCTTTATTATATCTTAAGTCCGCACTAATTCTAAAATTATTAGATTTATTTGGTAGTGAGCAATGAACAGAATGCTTGTGTAGTAATATAATGTCTCCAACATTAGCTTCTAATGCTACTGCTTTATGTTTGTCTATTATTTCACTATTTTTGATTTGAACTTCACCATTAGAGTTTGATATGTGATTTAATAGTCCTAATTTATTGAATTTACTTACTGTAATCATACAACCATTTTTTATAGTTGTTCTGGTAAAAGGAATCCAGACTGTAACCATATCTGTTAATCTTTGACCCTTTTTAGATAGCACTGCAGCATCTTGGTGCCAGGGGGTTCTACCGCTTAAACCATTAAAGATAGATTTTTTTTGTAATTTTTTTTCAGGTTGCTTGATACGTGTATTTTGAACTGGATTAGATAAAATCTCAGGACCTAAAATTTTTTCAACAACATTTAAAATCTTTTTATTATTAATCAAATTCCATAAAGAATTAGTTGCAAAATAATCGCTATCTTTTTTTACCTGATCTCTTGGTAGTCGTGTATTAAAATATTGATCAAGATCATGTATTTCTAATTTAGATATATAGGTATATTTTTTTTTGAAATCATATTTCAAAACTTTTTGCTGAAGTTTTTTTGACACAAATTTTATTATCAATTCATTCATCACAAACTCCATATCATTTAAGATTGGCTTAAGATCATAATCAAAATTTAAAACATTCTTAATTTTGAGGTAACCATGTTTTTCTAAAAGAGTTTTATAATTTTTATTCATATCTAATATCTATTTAATCAAATAATTTGAGTCATGAAAAGAGCTGAGCATCTTTTTGTTATTATCAGAAATTTTTGGATAATATTTATTGCCCTTAAAGCTCCATATGACAGGTTTATTTAAAGCATAACTTCCATATATAAAATACCTCTTTTCATTTCTAAATTCCTTAAATTTTCTTACACCATGATAAGAATTAGGAGTTGATTGAAAAAATATAATAGTCCCTTTTTTTGGGGTAAATTCCTTAATTACATCTAGCTCCTTAATATTTGGAAACCTTCTAAAGCTCTTTCTTAAATCTTTGATACCCTTTTTTTTATATAGAGTTAATGATCCACCATTTTTTTTTGGTATATCATTTAGATAAATTAAAAAATTAAATAAACGTGTAATATCATCTCTATGAGGCCTTAGTTGATACCCACTCTTAGAAACTGAGAAATCAATATCTAAATTAACTTTAGGGTTTTTATAGCTGTTACCCAATATTTTTTGTAATTCAGATGAGGTTACTTTGTTTTTTGGTGTAAATTTTTTTTCATTAAATATTTCTGGTACAAATACATTGGACCATGAACTTTTCTTAAATCTTTGAGAAAATATTTTTTCTATTTTTTTATAAAAAATTTTACTATTAAAATGTCTGAAAATTTTTTGTGAAACGTTAGACTTCTTTAGATATTTATTAAAATTTTTTGAACCTTTATTAATCCTACTTCTTCCACCCATAATCGTATCATCAAAGGAATTCATATCTTGAATCTCTTTAATTAGCTGGTCACATAGTTTTTTAGAAAGGGCCTTATCACCAGTTAAGACTGGAAAATTATTCTCTAGTTTTTTCAATTTTGTTAATTGAATCATTTATTCAAATAAACATTCCTTCTTTAATTTTGATCATTTTATACATTAAATCGTTTAAAGGTGTTTCAATTCCATGACCTTTAGCAATTTTTGAAACCGCACCACTAATAAAGTCAATTTCAGATTTTCTCTTATAAAGAATATCGAATGCCATTGATGATTTATTAGTTTGTTTTGAATCAACAATTTTATTAAACATATCCAAACATTCATCCTCAGATACCTCAACACCGTCAGCTAAAGCAACTTTTCTTGTTTCTAAAATAATTTGTTTACCTAAAGCTCTTGAAGTTAGTTGCTCTTTATTATCTATATAAAGCTCAGTATGATTGAGGTCAAAAATCGCAGATAATGGCCCAATAGCTGTTAATGCAAATAATTTCATCCATTTTCTTTTTTTAACATTTTCTGATGCGATTGTTTCCAAACCATAAGCCGTAAAAGTTGCTGCAACATCTTTTACTCTTTCGCTCATACCACCTTTATCATACTCTCCAATCCAAGAGGGTAAGCCTGCATGATTTTTAATATGTCCAGGTCCTAAAATATTTGCCGCTTGAGTAGTCGTGCCTCCAAGGACTTTCTCTTTACCAATAATTTCTTGCATAATTGCTTCATGACCAATTCCATTTTGAAAAGACATTAAAACTGTTTTTTCTCCAACAATATTCTTAATACTATTCAAAGCTGGTGTTAAGGCAGTTGCTTTACACATTACAATTATAGCATCAACTTTTTCCAAGTTAGAAGTATCTGTTGTTGCTTTTACTTTTATAAATCTATCACCACCATGACCATCCATTTTTAAGCCATTGTTATTTATTGCATCAACATGCTCTTTCCATACGTCAATTAAAATTACGTCTAAACCTTTTTCAGCCAAAAGGCCTCCAAATAAACATCCCATTGCTCCTGCACCAAGAACTGCTACTTTTAAATCTTTATTAATCATTGATAATTTCTTTCATTGTTATAAATAGGTATAGATATTATATATAATTCTTATAGACATCAAGAATAATATTAAATAAAATTGATTTAAAAAAATAGGAATAAATAAATGCAATTAAAAATTGAAAAAGCAGATTTTAAAGAAATTTCTTTAGACAAAATTTCAGAAGCACTTCAGAGTGGATTAATAAAAAATTATCATCAAGTAGAAGTTTCAGTGCAAGATTGTCCTAATTTAAAAGAGTGGGGATGCCCAGCTGAAGGGATTAGTGGAAATGAAAGAATTATAGATGTAGGTGGAGAGCCCTATATGCATGACCCAAAACATCTGGGTGCTGAATTTGATTATGAAGAAATTTCAAAAAAAATTGGATCTGAAAAATCTTATGCATTAGGTGCTGGTTCAGGCGCAATGTCATGCCTAGATGGTCATTGTGGAGAACTAGTGATTAATGAAAATTTGATTACCTCTGAATCAAAATCAATCATAGCAAGAGTTGGAACAAACAAAGAGTGTATTGCTGAAAAATATACAGCAAGGAAACATGGTGGGTTAGGAAATGTTTATTATACAGATGGCGTTAAAGGAAAAGTTATAAAAATTAAAATAAAAGGTAGATCTGGAGATCAAGGCTCTCTTCCTCAAGCAATGAGGAAAGCTTTGACTGATAATTTACCAATTAAAGATAATGAACATATTGCCTTAGCTGGTATTTTTAGAATTTTAAAAGGACAAATTAAATCACATGTGCAGCCTGACTACGCTGATATTAAGCATGAATACTATGATGCCAAGCAAATGAAATGTGTAAAAGATTTTTTACAATTTTATGAGCCTGTTGGCCCTGAGCTACAAGGTTATAGCGTACTCTGGACAGGAGATCCTACTGGAGGCAATCTTGACTTAAGAGAGTCTGGTGAGCACACACATTTTCACTCCTATACTAAAGAAAATGTAGCTGGTCATTATCATTTTGATGTAACTCCTAATGACATTGAATATGAGGGTTATTTTAATATTGCTAAAGAAGTACACAGAGTTAATAATATCTACAAGGAACTTAGAGATAAAAATTAGATGATAAAAAAGATTAAAAAAAAATCTTCCACATTTACTTATAAAAACAGCCCTTACACAAAAGAAATTCAAAAAAGAATAAATATAGCAGAAATTTCATTGGGAGATTTTGCTGGAAGAATGTCTAATGATTTACTTAAATGGTTTTCTTTAACTGCACAGCATTGGATTATGTTGCATATGGTCATGCTTGCTTATTACAAGAATGAAACAATAACTAAAAATCAACTTTTAAAGTTTATTGAAAAATCTTACCTAACATCAAATGTTTATATCGATACAGCTATTAAAAGAGGATATTTTAGGATTATTAGAAACCAAGAAGATAAAAGATCAATATTTATTTTACCATCAGTCGTAACAATAAAAACATTCGAAGAATTTGTAGATAGAAGAGAATTTTTATATAAAGAAGTATAAAGATATTACTTAATAAGCTTTAGATTCTTCTTTTTTAGAAAAACCTTTCATTTTATCAACTACAGCTTTTGCACCAGAGCTTAGTGCTCTTTGATCTGCACCAATTGTTACAAAATTAAAACCTTTATCAATCATTTTTTGGGCATACTCAGGAGTACCATTATGAATTCCAGCAAAAATATTATTTTTTTTAGCATGTTCTAAAATTCTTAAAATTTCAGAATAAGCTTTTGTATCTTCGGGTCTATCAAAGCCAGGAGTCTCACCAATTGCTAAACTTAAATCTGCAGGACCAATATAAATTCCATCAAGGCCCGGCGTTGACATAATTTCATCAAGTTTATCTAAAGACTCTTTAGTTTCAATCATTGCAAATTTTAACATTTCATCATTCGAATGAACTGCATAATCTGCTCCACCATAAATTAAGCCTCTAACTGGACCAAAACTTCTGTATCCATGAGGAGGGTACATGCATGCTTGAACAAATTTTTCTGTTTCTTCCTTATTGCTTACCATTGGACATATTATTCCATAACAGCCAGCATCTAAAATTTTCATTATTTGTCCTGGTTCATTCCAATTAACTCTTGCAAGTGGTGTTACATCTGTTGTTGATATAGTTTGTAACATTGGTAATGCATTAGTGTAATCAACTAACCCATGTTGCATATCAATTGTAAGTGAGTCCCAACCTTGATGTGCCATTACTTCTGCTGAAACAGTGCTTGGAATTTGTAACCATCCATTAATTACAGGTTTGCCTGCCTTCATCATTTCTTTAATTTTATTTTTTCTCATAATTATATTTTTAAACCCATGTGAGTGTATTTAACATTTAAATAGTCTTTAATTGCGTTTGACCCACCTTCACGGCCATAACCAGTTTGTTTTATACCACCAAAAGGAGCTTCAGCGAGTGCAACTACCCCTGTGTTAACAGCAACAACTCCGGATTCTAATTTCTCAGAGCCAATATGAGCTTTGTCCATTGAGTTTGTATATAAATAGCTACACAAACCTAGGTCATTGTCATTAGCTCTTTCAATAACCTCATCAAAAGTTTTAAATGTTAATATTGGTACAAGAGGTCCAAAAGGTTCTTCTTTCATGATTGTGAAATTATCTTTAACATCGTCAAAAACTGTTGGTTCGTAATAGTAACCTTTATTAAAACCAGAAGGTCTTTTTCCACCCATTAAAACTTTAGCGCCTTCATTTTTAGTGGTCTCAACTAATTTTTCTATTTCCTCTAATCTTTTAGCTGTGGATAGTGGTCCCAATTCAACACCTTCATCCATTCCATTACCAATTTTAAGTTTTTTTGCTCTATCCATAAAAGCACTAACAAATTCATCTTTTCTATTTTCTTGAATATAAAATCTATTAGGTGAAATACAAACTTGACCATTGTTTCTAAATTTACCAGTTATTGCTATATCGGCCACTTTATTAATATCCACATCTTCACATACTATAAAGGGAGAGTGCCCACTTAACTCCATTGTAACTCTTTGAACTTTATCAGCTGCTTTTTTTAAAATTATTTTACCAACTCTTGTTGAGCCTGTAATTGAAACTTTTTTAACTATATCAGAGTCCATTAATTCATTTGAAATTTCTGCTGGATCCCCAGACAAAAGATTTACAACCCCATCAGGAACACCGGCTTCTTTACAAATATCTACTAACTCCATAACAGCTCCAGGAGTAATAGTGTCTGGCTTACAAATAACAGAACAACCTGCTGCTAGAGCCGTTGAAATTTTTCTTGACGCTAAAACGATTGGAAAATTCCAAGGTATTAAAGCAGCTACCACACCTACTGGCTGATAGTAAACATGCACTCTAGTATCAGGAAATCTACTTTGTTGTGTTTGTCCATAAATTCTTTTTGTTTCTTCAGCGTTCCATTCAAAAATATCAGCTCCACCACCAACTTCTCCAACACCTTCTGCAAGTGGTTTTCCAACTTCAAGAGTTAACCATTTGGCAAGAACATCTTTTTTCTCTCTCATTAAGTCTGCAATTTTTCTAAGTACATAGGATCTTTGCCAAGGTGCGGTATTTTTCCAAACTTCCAAACCTTTTTCTGCAGATTTTAATGCTTTTTGTACATCTACCGAAGATGCTTTTGAGGCTTTTCCAATTACCTCTTCAGTAGCTGGATTAATAACATCATAAGTTTCTTTTTTTTCTGCTTGTTGCCATTTTCCGTCAATGAACTGTCCAAATTTGCTATACATAAATATTTATTTTTAAGTTTACTTAATGTGGTTTTTTAAATTATAAATATAAATATATATACTAATTATACTTATTAAAAGGCTAAATTTATAAATGAAAAAAATTAAACTTACTTGTGCCCATGCAGTGGTTAAATACTTAATTGCTCAAAAAATATTAATTGATGGTAAAAAAGAACCTTTGTTCCCAGGTGTATTTGGAATTTTTGGACATGGAAATGTAGCCTGCTTAGGTCAAGCCTTAGAAGAAAATCAAAAAGAATTACCAACATATAGAGGCCATCATGAACAAAACATGGCTTTAACAGGCATAGGTTATGCTAGAGCAAAAAGAAGACAACAAATTTTTATAGCAACAGCATCGGTCGGACCAGGAGCAACAAATATGGTTACAGCTGCAGCCGTTGCAATGAGCAACAGATTACCAATTTTATTTTTACCAGGTGATACTTTCGCAAATAGAATGCCTGATCCAGTTTTACAACAAGTAGAAAATTTTAATAATCCGGGAATTACTGCAAATGATGCATTTAAACCTGTAACTAGATATTTTGATAGAATTACAAGACCAGAACAAATAATTCAATCCTTTCCAGCTGCAGTACAAACCATGTTGGATCCAGCAGATTGTGGACCAGCTTGCATATCTTTAAGCCAGGATATTCAAGGACAAACTTTTGATTATCCAGAAGATTTTTTTAAAGAAAAAATTCATGCTATTAGAAGACCTAGACCTGATGAATTTCAAATTAAAGAAGCAGCAGAAAAAATTAAGGCATCAAAAAATCCAATAATTATTTCTGGTGGTGGAGTTTTTTATTCCGATGCAATGGAAGAGCTAAGTAAGTTTGCTATTAAACATAATATTCCAGTTACTCAAACTGTAATGGGATATTCTACAATGAAGAGAGATCATTCACACTATGCTGGACAAATAGGTGCATTAGGTGGAAAAAATACGAATTCACTTGCAAAACAAACGGATCTTGCAATTGCAGTTGGAACTAAACTTGCAGATTTTACAACAGGCTCGTGGACTAACTTTGAAAATGAAAACTTTAAACTTGTTTCAATTAATGTTTCAAGATTTGATGCAAATAAACATTTAGCTCAAGCAGTTGTGGGAGATGCCAGAGCTTCTTTAAATGAATTATCAGCTGCTCTAGGAGATTGGAAAGCACCAGACGAGTGGAATAATAAATCTCAAATAGAATTAAAAACTTGGAATGAGCATGTGGACAAAGAAAGTGCCCCAACAAATCAGGAAGTACCTAGTTATGTTCAAGTTGTTGGTGCTGTCTATAGAAATTCTGATCCTTCAGATATTGCAGTAACAGCAGCAGGTGGACTTGTAGGAGAAGTCATACAGGTTTGGAGACCAAGAGAGTTAAATACTCACGAAACAGAGTGGGGTTTTAGTTGTATGAGTTATGAAATATCTGGTGCACTAGGAATTAAAATGGCCAACCCAGATAAAGAAGTAATTTCATTTATTGGAGACGGTTCATACTTATTGAATAATTCTGATATTTATTCTTCAGTAATCACAAAGAATAAACTTATAATAATTGTTTGTGATAATGGTGGTTTTGCAGTGATTAATAGACTTCAATTATTTAAAGGTGGAAAAGAGTTTAATAATTTACTTAAAAGCTCAAACACTCCTGGTTTAGTTGGTGTTGATTTTGCCAAGCATGCTGCAAGTATGGGGGCTAAATCAGAAGAGGTGAGTTCAATCTCAGATTTAGAAGAAGCTTTTAAAAGAGCAAAAAAATCAGACGTGACTTATGTAATTTCAATTAAAACACATGCTTACCAATGGCTAGAAGGTTCAGCTTTTTGGGATAGTCCAACATTAGAAATTCCAACCACAGAAGAGAATAAAGAAGCTTTAAAACTTCATAAAGAAGGAAAGAATAAGCAAAGACAAGGCGTATAATTCTCTATGAATAAAATATTTAAAGTCGGCTTAATTGGTTGTGGACATATTTCAGAAACTTATTTTAGAGCTGAAAAATACTTTAATAATATCAAAATTATTAAATGTGCAGATATTAACCATAATAATGCATTAAAATGCGCCAAAAACTTTAAGATTGAGGCATTAACAGTAAAAGAGCTATTAAAAGATAGTGAGATAGAAATTATTCTTAATCTAACAATTCCAAAAGCGCATTATCAAGTAGCAAAGCAAGCTTTAATTAATGGAAAACATGTTTATTCAGAAAAACCACTAGCGATCAATTTTGAAGATGGAAAAAATCTTATAAAATTAGCAAAAAAGAAAAAACTTTATATTGGTAATGCACCAGATACATTTTTAGGTGGTGGTATTCAGAAATCAAAAGAATTAGTTGATAAAAAAATTATTGGTAAGATTAATTTTGGAAATGCAATTTTTGCTTTTCCTGGAGTTCAATCATATCATCCTAATCCTGAACCATGGTTTGCAAAAAAAGAAGGTGGTCCAGTAATTGATATGGGTCCTTATTATTTAACAGCTTTAGTAAATTTACTTGGACCAGCAAAAAAGGTGACAGGCAGTGTTGTCAATGGAATTAAAAGACGAACCATTGGTATAGGACCAAGAAAAAATAAAACATTTAAAGTTGAGTGTCCTACTACATATTTATCTACAATTACTTTTGAGAATGAAAGTGTTATCAGGTTAACTCTTTCCTTTGATGTTATTGCTCATCAAAGAAATCATATAGAGTTATATGGTGATCAAGGTTCAATGATTGTTCCAGATCCAAATATGTTTGGTGGTTCTGTTTATGTTTGTAAAAATTTAGGTGATCCTTGGAAGGAATATAAAACTAACAAGATGCCTTTGGGAAAAATTAATATTAGATCACAAAGTTCTAGAGCAAACGAGTCTGCAACAAACTCTAATTACAGAGGAGCTGGTTTAGCGGAAATGGCTTATTCAATAGAAAATAAAAAAATTAACAAATGCAATGGCGAGCTTTCACTACATGTTTTAGATATTATTAAATCTACAATGAAAGCTTGTACATCAGGCAAACTACAATCAATCAAAACAACTTGCGCAAAGCCTCAACCTTTTTCTTTGAAAGAAGTTAAAAAAATAATAAGGTAATTGTTTAAATAACAATTTATGGCAAAATTAATCGTTATATCTGATCCTTACCCAAGAACACTTGATCTTATTTTTACAAAAAAAAAACTTAAAGAGTTAAAGTCTGAATATGAAATAATAACTCCTCCAAAAATTAATAAAAAAAAATTTTATGAGACTAATATTCATAAGGCTACTTTTATAATGGGTCAGCCTGATCTGGATAAGTCACTTTTATCAAAAGCAAAAAAACTTCAAGCTGTAATTAATGTTGAAAGTAATTTTATGGATAATATTGATTATGAATATTGTTTTCAAAAAGGAATTCATGTTATTGCAACCTCTCCAGTATTTTCGAAACCTGTAGCTGAACTAGCTCTAGGTTTAACTCTATCTTTATTAAGAGATATTCATAATTCACATAAAGATTTTCTCAATAAAACAGAAAAATATGGCTTAGAAGGCAATTTAAAATCCTCTTTATTAAGTGAAAAAAAAATTGGTCTTTTAGGTTATGGAGACTTGGCAAAAGCTTTAACACCTTTATTGGTACCTTTTTCAAGAAATATTAATGTTTATGACCCTTGGGTTCCTAGCAAAACCATTAAAGATGATGGTTTTAATACAATCACTCTAGAGAATATGTTTAAAACTTGTGATGTAATTTATGTGTTGGCAGCAATTACTAAAAATAATCAGTCTCTTATTGATAAAAAACTTCTTGGTAAATTAAAATCAAATTCTTTATTTATTTTAATGAGTAGAGCGGCTGTTGTTAATTTTAAAGATTTAATTAATAGAGTTAAAAAGGGTGATATTTATGTAGCTACAGATGTATTTCCTGAAGAACCAGTTAAAAAAAATGACCCAATAAGAAAAGTAAAAAATTTTTTATTCTCAGCACATCGTGCTGGAGCATTAAAGGACACCTTTGCTGAAATGGGTGAAATTGTCTTAGAGGATATGAGGTTAATTTCAAAAAACTTACCACCAAGACTGTGTAAAAGAGCAGAAAGAGAAACTGTAAAATTAATTAGATCAAAACCTGTTGCAATTAATTAATTTTCTTTTTAAGTTGCAAAAATGATTTCTTCAAAAAAAATTATTCTAGAAGCAAAAGGTATTAGCAAATACTTCGGAACAATTACAGCTTTAGAAAATGTTAATTTGAACATTAAAGAAGGGGAATGCCTGGGTGTAGTTGGAGATAATGGAGCAGGAAAAACCACTTTAATGAAAGTTTTGTCAGGTCTTTACAAGCCTAGCCAAGGATCTTTATTTTTCGAAGGTAAGAAAGAGATACTTGAAAGCCCAAGAGATTCTCAAAATTTAGGCTTAGAAATGGTTTATCAAGACCTTGCTTTAGCAGGTAATCTACCAATTGGTGAAAATATATTTCTTGGTCGTGAGCCAACTAAAAAATTAGGTTTTTTAAAATTTCTTGATTATAAAAAAATAAAAGAAATGTCAGAAGCTCATTTAGATAAATTAAAAATACATGTAAAAAGCGCAGATCAAAAAGTAGAAGAGCTCTCTGGAGGTCAAAGACAAGCAATTGCTATTGCAAGAGCTACTGCATTTAACTCCAAGTTAGTTATTATGGATGAGCCCACTGCTGCTTTAGCAATTAAAGAAGTTGGAAAAGTTTTAGACCTTATAAATAGCTTAAAAAAATTAGGAGTTAGTGTAATTATTATAAGTCATAGAATGGATGATATTTTTGCTGTTTGTGACCGGGTAATGGCACTTTTTCAAGGTACTAATTTTGCTGAATCTGAACTATCAAAAACAACCCGTGACGAAGTGATTGGTTGGATTATGGGGAAAAAATAAATTATGGAAACTAAACAAAATAAAAAACATAGCCTTTTTTTAAAAGCCATCCCATATTTTGATAAATATGGAATATTACTATTGCTCTTTATAATGATGGTTGCATTACACTTTATGCAGCCAGAAGTCTTTCTTTCTTGGAGAAATATAACAAACGTTTTCAAGCAAATTTCATGGCAATCAATGCTTGCTTTAGGAGTTTTTATTGTAATTGTAACTGCTGGAATAGATTTATCTGTTGGATCAATATTAATGTTGTCGCTCATGGTCTTAGCGATAACCTCAAAAGCAGGGGCTGCCTGGTATATTGTTATTTTAATTCCAATAGTTATGGGAGCTTTATGTGGAATGGTTAATGGACTGGGTATAACAATTCTTCGCATGCCCCATCCTTTTATAATGACATTGGGTACGCTTTATATATTTAGGGGAACTGGAAATCTTATTTCAGGAGGAGTGCCGATTAGTGGGTTTACTGACGAAGTTAGAATGCTCGGTAATGGAAGAATTGATTTGACCTGGCTAGGTTTAGAAAAATCTCAATATTTACCAGTTAGCGTAATTTTGATTATAGTTGTTTTCTTTTTAATGTGGGTATTTTTGAATCATACCAGAACAGGAAAATGGATATATGCAATAGGAGGAAATCCAAACGCAGCAAGAGCAGCAGGTATAAATGTTAATAAGATTTTAGTAATTGTTTATTCACTATGTGGATTGTTAGCAGGATTTGGTGCGTTAATTTTAGCTGGTAGAACAGACTCTGGATATCCTAATGCTGGATTAAATGCAGAACTAGATGCTATTGCAGCATGTATTATTGGAGGTGCCAGTTTCTTTGGTGGAAGAGGAACTGTTTTAGGTGTTTTTTGTGGTGTAATGATAATGGGGTTATTGAGAAATGGTTTAAATTTAATGGATGTAAGCTCTTTCTGGCAACAAGTATTAATAGGAACTATCATTGTTCTTGCTGTTTACCTAGATGTTTTAAGGAAAGATCTAGGAACAAGAAAATAAAATAAAAGTTTACCTTAAATTTAAGAAAACAACCTAAACAAGATTTTTTTAAAAAAAAAAAATGTTGTTTTTTTTTTTAAAATGTTATTCAATCGATTTTTAAATAACCAATAAGAGGGAAATAATATGAATAAATTAATTAAAAAAATTGGTGTATTAATTACATCTGTTTTTCTAATATTAAGCATAACTTCAGTAAGTTCTTTTGCTGCTGAAAAAACAATTTTGTTTAGTATTAAAGGTCCTGGA
Source organism: Candidatus Pelagibacter sp. Uisw_094 (assembly GCF_047729535.1). Taxonomy (GTDB): domain Bacteria; phylum Pseudomonadota; class Alphaproteobacteria; order Pelagibacterales; family Pelagibacteraceae; genus Pelagibacter. The sequence goes on from NZ_CP159823.1 coordinate 408,104, forward strand.
TCAGGAAATGCTTTTTGGGCTTCTGTTGAACAAGGAGCTAAAGATGAAGCTAAAAAATTAGGAGTTAAGCTAGTTCTTATAGCACCACCTCAAGAAGGTGATGTTCAATCACAAATTAACCAAGTAGAAGATCAACTTGCAAAAGGTGTTGATGCAATGGCTCTTGCACCAGCTGACCCAAATGCTTTTGCTCCAATCGTTGATGATGCCATTAAGAGTGGAGTTCCTGTTGTATTCGTTGATACACAAGGAATTAATGAAGGAGTAACTTTCATTGGAACAAATAATAAAAATGGAGCTGAGTTAGCTGCTAATTTTATTTGTGATAAAACTCCAAAAGGTTCTGACGTTGCAATTTTAACTGGTATGGAATCTCAATCAACAGCTCTTCTTAGAAGAGATGGTGCAATCAAAGGTTTGAAAGCTTGTGGTTTAAATATTGTTGCTACTCAAACAGCTGAATGGGATACTGCAAAAGCAAGATCTGTTACAGAGTCTATTCTTGTAAAAAATCCTAACATTAAAGCTATCTTTGGATCTAATGATAATATGGCATTAGGTGCTATCCAAGCTCTTGAAGATGCTGGAATGAATGATGTCGTAGTAGTTGGATTTGATGCTACACCAGATGCAGCCACTAGTATTCTAGCTGGTAAGTTAACTGCAACTATTGCACAGTTCTCTTATAATATGGGTGCTTACGGTGTTAAATATGCACTTGCATTAGCTAATGGTGAAAAAATTGATGCTAATATTGATACAGGTACTCAATTAGTAACTAAAGAAAATGCTAACGATTTTAAATAGTCTTTAGAAAAAAATTAAGATTAAAGGGTGGGATTTTTATTCCACCCTTTTTTTTTATGTAATATAATATTCTAATGTTAATAAAAATTGATCCCATTCTAAGCCCTGAACTTTTATTTACTCTTCGTACTATGGGCCATGGAGATAAATTAGTTTTAGCAGATGCAAATTTTCCTGCAAACTCTATGAATAAAAATGTGATAAGATTAGATGGTGTAAATATTAAAGATGCAGCAAAAGCAATCCTTTCTGTGTTTCCTTTAGATAGTTTTATTGTATCTCAAGGTGGAACTGCAGCCAATAGAATGGAAGTCGATGACAATCCTAATGAATTAACAGAAACTCATAAAGAGTTTATTCAAGCAGTTAAAGATATTTCAGGTGAAAGCTGGAAAGTAGGATCTATTGAGAGACAATCTTTTTATACAGAAGCAAAAAAATCTTATGCAATTGTTACAACAACAGATGCTAGACCATTTGGATGCTTTATATTAACCAAAGGGGTAATTAAACCAGATGGAAATGTTTGGGTTGTTGAAAAGTAATGAATTCAATTAGTATTTTTGGTGTATTTGTTGCTGACCTTTGTTTTTTTGGAAATAAAATACCTACTAGAGGTGAGACAGTTTTAGGAAACAACCATTTAGTTGGACCAGGTGGAAAAGGTTCAAACCAAGCAATTGCCGCCGCAAGATTAGAAGGTAATGTTAAGTTTATAACTAAAATTGGTAAAGATAGTCATGCTGAAATGGCACTCTCTTTATATAAAGAAGCAGGAGTGAATACAGGATGTGTAATACAAGATCCAAGTCTTTCAACTGGTGTTGCTGGGATAATGATTGATGAAAATGGACATAATGCGATTAATATTGTGGCAGGTGCTGCTGGGCATTTACAAAATATAGATATTGATAAAAATTTAGATGTAATAAAAGATTCAAAGATATTTTTAACACAAATGGAGACACCAGATCAAACTACAATTTATGCTTTAAAAAAAGCCAAAGAAAATAATTGTCTTACAATTTTAAATCCAGCACCAGCAAGAAAAATACAAAAAGAAGATTTTTCATTACTAGATTTTTTCACACCAAATGAGACAGAAGCAGAGTTTTATCTTAACAAAAAAATTGAGACAAAAGAAGATATTCAAAATGCTGCAAAAGAATTCTTAAGTATGGGTGTTAAGAATATTATTATTACTTTAGGTGCAAAAGGAGTTTATTTTGAAAATAAGGAAGAAAATTATTTTATAGATGCATTAAGTTTGAAAGATGAAGTTATCGATACTACTGGAGCAGGAGATGCTTTTAATGGAGCACTAGCTGTGGCACTTGCGAAAGACTCTAATTATAAAGATGCAATTATTTTTGCAAATAAAGTTGGAGGCATATCAACAACCAGGTTGGGTGCTGCTAGCTCAATGCCATTATTGAAAGAAGTAGAAGAATATTAAGATGACATATAAAGCAAACCATAAAAGATATAATGAGATGCAATACAGAAATTGTGGCTCTAGTGGTCTTAAACTTCCTTTAATAAGCTTGGGTCTTTGGCACAATTTTGGAGGAAAAACTATCAATCCAGAATCTAAAAAAGTTTTATTTAAAGCATTTGATTTAGGAATTACTCATTTCGACTTAGCAAATAATTATGGTCCACCATACGGAAGTGCAGAGACAAATTTTGGCAAAGTAATGAAGGGTGATCTAAAGAAATATAGAGATGAGCTTATTATTTCTTCAAAAGCTGGGTATGATATGTGGGAAGGGCCATATGGAGAATGGGGATCAAAAAAACATGTCATTACTAGTTGTGATCAAAGTTTAAAAAGAATGAATTTAGATTATGTTGATATCTTTTATTCGCATCGTTTTGATCCAAACACACCTCTAGAAGAAACAGCAGATGCTTTAGAAAGTATTTATAGATCCGGAAAAGCGCTATACATAGGTATTTCCTCTTATTCTTCAAAAAAAACCAATCAAATGTTTGAAATTTTAAAATCACGAAATATAAAAATTTTAATTCATCAACCATCATATTCACTAATAAATAGATGGATTGAAAAAAATTTAACTAAAACACTTTTAAAAAAAGAAATTGGTTGCATTGCATTTTCCCCTTTAGCCCAAGGAATGCTTTCTGAAAAATATCTAAAAGGAATACCAAAAATTTCTAGAGCAAATCAAAAAATCACATCATTAGACAAAAGCTTAATTACAAAAAAAAATATTAAAATGATTAATGAGTTAAACTCAATTGCAAAAAAAAGAGGCCAATCATTATCTCAAATGGCTCTTGCATGGACATTAAATAATAAAGTGGTGACTTCAGCTTTAATTGGTGTAAGAAATTTAAAACAATTAAAGGAAAACGTGGAAAGCTTGAAAAATTTAAATTTTTCAAAAAAAGAATTATCATTAATTAATAAAAAAGCTAAAGATGGTGGAATTAATTTGTGGCTTCCATCTAGTTCTTATTAGTGAATAAAACTATCTAGTTCTTATTAGTGAATAAAACTATTCAATAATATTAAAGTCTGATTTATATTTATCTGTAAGTGTAATGCCCAATCCAGGTAAATCATCTTTTAAATCTATAAAACCATTTTTAGGAGAAGGGTCTCCTTCAAAGATATAATAAAATAATTCATTACCAATTTCTACATCATGGACTGGGAAGTATTCTGAAATAGGACAATTTACATTTGCCATTGTTAAATGATAATTATGCATCTGGCCTGCATGAGGAACAACAGGAACTTGATACGCCTCAGCTAAAGCATTAATTTTCTGAGCAGCAGTAATGCCTCCAACTCTATTGGTATCATATTGAATATAGCTTACAGCTTTTAAGTCTAATAATTGTCTAAAACCATATAGATTGAACTCATGCTCTCCACCTGAGATAGGTATTGCATTCATACCATTCAGCTCTGCATACCCATGGATGTCGTCAGCCATAACAGGCTCTTCTAACCATCTAGGATTAAATTTAACTAACCTAGGTATCATTCTTTTTGAATAGTCTAGATTCCAACCCATATAACATTCGAGCATTAAATCTGCATCTTCTCCAATAACCTCTCTTACAGCTTCAACTAAATCGATATTTTTTTTCATTCCCAAAGGACCATCATTGGGTCCCCAGCCAAATCGCATTTTATACATACTAAAACCTTGATCTTTATATAATTGAGCTTCTTTTTGAAGATCTTCTAAAGGTTGAGAGTAAAGTTTAGAAGCGTATACGGGAATTTTTTTTTTTGTTCTACCACCCAATAGTTTGAAAACTGGTTTTTTTGTAATTTTTCCGATTATATCCCATATTGCTATATCAATTGCAGATATTGCAATCATTCCAATGCCTCTTCTACCCCAAGCCATAGTTTGACGATACATTTTTGCCCAAATATAAGAGTAATCAAATGGATCCTCTCCAATTACTAGTTGTTTTAGATATGTATCAATAGTTTTTTTAACAACCTGTGGAGCTAAAGCAGCATTACCAATTCCTACTATTCCATCATCAGTTTCTATCTCACATACTAGCCATTCATGAAAACGAAAAGAACCCATGGCGTCCGATTTTTCATAAAGTAAATCTGAAGCGTTGGTACAAAAGTTGCTTTGTGGAGGAACAGTCTTACCTTTCCATTGATAAACTTTGGTTGTAATTTTTTTAATTTTAGTCATTAGTTTTATTTTCTGCCATTCTTAATGCAATTTTGAAGGAATTTAAAGTAGGTTCTAAATTAGCCTCATTTTTTCCAGCAATATCAAAGGCAGTACCATGTGCTGGAGTTGTTATTGGAACTGGCAAACCACCTTGAACAGTAACACCTCTATCAAAACCAAATGCTTTTAAGCCTGATTGTAGTGCATCGTGATACATACCAACAATACAATCATGGTTTTTATTTTTAAAAGCAGTAATAAAAGATGTATCACAGGGTAGTGGGCCATCAGCATTAATACCCAAACTTTTAGCCAATTCAATAGCAGGAATAATTTCATCTTTTTCTTCAGTTCCAAATTCTGCATGAGGGTTAAGTGCCTGAACGGCAACTCTAGGATTTTTTACTCCATTAAGTATCATCGCTTCGTTAATTAATTTAATTGGTTTAATAATTTTTTCTTTTTTTATATGTAAAGGAACCTCACTAATAGGTATGTGAGAAGTAACTCGAGCAGTCCAAAAGTTATCTATCACATTGAATTCACAAAAAAATTTTTTTACATCTAGTTTTTCAGCCATTAAATGAAGCTCATCAGAGAATTTATTACCTCCAAGTTTTAAACTTGTCTTATTAAAAGGAGCAAAGTTTATTGCATCAATTTTATTTTCTTTTGCTAATTCTAAAGCTAAATTCAAAGCATTTAAAACACTTTCACCTGACTCCTTTGAGCATTCAGATAATTTATAATTATGGTTTTTACCTTTAGAGATATCTAAAAAAAACGTTTTTCCTTCATTAAAATTAATTTGATCAAATTTTTCTACAAATTTTAAATTTTGTGACTTACCAGTAATTTTATTTCCAGCATCAAGTATATTTTTTTCACCTATGACAACAATATTTGCTTTATCTATAATTTCTTCAGATAGTAGTTTGATATCAACTTCGGCCCTATACCCGAAGGATCACCTAATAATAAAGCAATGTTTATTTTTTGCACACTCATTTTATACGGTAGTTATTTCTTTTAAATCTTTGTACGACAATTGTTTCTTTTAAATTTTTATAATAGTATATTATAAAAATAAACAAACGAGAGGAAAATAATGAAAAAAACATTTAAAGCAATTTTAGTTGCTGCATTTGTAGTAGCTGAATTTTTTGTGATTGCATTACCTATAGTAACTACATCAGCTAAAGCTGATGGTGCTATTCAAGCAATTACTCACGCAGGTTTTGGTGGTGGTACAGATGTTACTACTAGAATGATGCTTTTAAGAGCAAGAAGAGTTCTTAAACAAGACATGCAATTAGTTAACAAAAAAGGTGGCGGTGGTGCCGTTTCTATGGATTATATGATGTCACTTTCCTGCTGACGGTCAACACACTTTGACTTGGACTACTGGTCACGCTGTTTCTATGGCGCTAGGTAAAACAAAAGTTAAATTAAGTGATATGCAACCTTTAGCAAGAGGAACTGATGATCCTCAATTATTTGTTGTTAACTGTAAAGCTGACATTAAAGATGCTAAAAAATTTATTAGTGTTCAAAAATCAAAATCACTTAAGTATGGAACAACTCATACAGGTGGAATTGATGATGTAAGTGCAATTGCTTTTACAAAAAAAGGTGGATTAAAAGATCCTACTATCGTTGCATACAAAGGTGTTGCACCAATTAAAACAAACTTAATCAAAGGAGATATTGATGTGGGTGTTTTAAATTTAGGTGAAGCATTAACAGAAATTAATGAAGGAACATTGTGCGTTTCTGTAGTTCTTGCAAACGAAAGAATGGCTAAAATTGGAGATTCTCCAACAGCTAAAGAATTAGGAATACCTGTTTCTTTATCTACTGTTAGAGGGTTTGTAACTAAAAAAGGTGCTCCTGCTGCAAGAGTTAAAGAGCTTGAAGCTGGAATGATGAAAGCTATGGGACATAACTATTACAAAAATTTCTTAACTGAAATTGGTCTTGACGACACTAGTGTAGTTGGTGCTGATGAGTGGGGTAAGCAAATGGAAGAAATGCTTAAAGAAATGACTGCTCAATTAAAAGCTTTAGGTTACCTTAATTAATCAAAAGTAGTACATTTTTTGATATGAATAATGTACTAAAGAAAAAAGGGGCGAACAAAAGTAGTTTGCCCTTTTTTTTAAAAAGCTCTTTTAAAGTATCTTTTATAATAATATTAATTTCATTAATCTTACTAATAACAACATTTACATTTGATGCAGTTCCACCAATTTTAAATAGAGGCATTCAACCTGCTACATTTCCTAAAGCATTATTGGTTTTAATAATTGTTTTAACATTAATTGTTTTTTATTTATCAATTAAAACACCATGGAAAAAAGAGAATAAATTACCTAAGTCATTTTTTATAACACTAATAGCTTTTGTTTTATTTTTAATCATTGCAAAGACATTAGATTTTTTCTTGGCTATTGCAGTCTTTTCGGCTTTAGTTTCTTATTATTGGGGAGAAAAAAGAATAATTTACCTTTTAATTGTAAGTATATTATTTCCAATAATTGTATTTATATTTTTTGAAACATTTTTAGGATTAAGGTTTCCACCAGGAATAATTACTAATATTTACTATAATTAGTATGGAAAATTTATCTTATATGTTGGCTCCTCTATTTAGCTCTAAGCTATTAATAGTTTTATTTTTTGGAACTTTATTTGGATTAATTTTAGGAGTACTGCCTGGGTTGGGTCCGACAACTGGTGGAGCATTAATTTTACCTTTTACAATGACACTTGATCCACTTTCGGCAATCGTATTATTAACAGCAATTTATTGTGCGGGAACATATGGTGGAGCAATTACTGCAATATTAATTAATACACCAGGAACACCCGCCGCCGCTGCAACATGTCTTGATGGATATCCATTAGCACAAAAAGGAGAGGCTGGAAGAGCGTTAGGTATGGCAACAGTTTCTAGTACAATTGGAGGAATTTTTAGTGTTATTATTCTTGTCTTTTTTGCACCATTACTAGCAAAACTTGCTTATGAATTCGGTCAACCAGAATATTTTGCTTTAGCAATATTTGGCTTAACTATGCTTGCATCAATTGGTGAAGGTAGTCCTGTTAAAAATTTAATTGCAGCAGCATTTGGTATTTTGATTTCAACTGTTGGAAAAGATTTTATGACTTCAATAGATAGATTTACATATGGTATTAATGAATTATCAGAAGGAATAGGTTTTATTCCTGTAGTAGTTGGGTTATTTGCAATTAGTGAAATGTTAACTCAGTCAACTATGTTAGATCAAGTATTTAAAAGAGTTGCTTTAAAAGCTGTAAAATTACCATCATTAAAAGATTATAAATTAACCTGGAAAACAATCCTTAGGTCTTCAGGAATAGGGTCGTTTATTGGTGTACTTCCTGCTGAAGGAGGAACAGTTGCTTCTTTAATTGGATATTCAGAGGCAAAACGTTGGTCAAAAACCCCAGAAGAATTTGGAAAAGGATCTATAGAAGGAATTGCTGGCGCAGAAGCTGCAAATAATGCTGCAACTGGAGGTGCAATGGTTCCAACATTAGCATTAGGAATTCCTGGTAGCGCAACTACTGCAGTAATCTTAACGGGTCTAATAATTCATGGAGTAAGACCAGGCCCAGAGCTGTTTAGAGAACAACCAGAGTTTTTGTATGGAATTTTTGGATCAATGCTAATTGCAAATATATTATTTTTTATTTTTGGTTTTTTTGGAGCTAAACTGTTTGCTAGAATTACTTTGGTACCAAACAAGATTTTATGGCCAATGATTTTTGCACTTTCAGTTTGTGGAACCTACTCTTTAAGTCAATCTATTACAGATGTTTGGATAATGTTATTCTTTGGTGTTGTAGGTTTTTTTATGAGAAGATATGGTTTTTCTGTAGTACCAGTTATTATAGGGTTAATTTTAGGAGAGTTAGTTGAAGGAACTTTAAGACAATCTCTAGTAATATTTGATGGCAATTGGTTAATGTTTTTAACAAGACCAATAGCCTTAACTTTTTTTACACTAGCAATTATTGCTTTGCTTTTTCCATTATTTAAGAAAAAAAAAATAATTAAATTAAAAAAAAGTTAAAATAAAAAGTTAGCCACATGAATGATTATAATCTAAAAAAAAGAAGAGCGATATTAACTGGTGAAGCGCAGAGTTTTAGGTTACCTATTACTATAAAAGTTATTGCATTTAAATAACAACACAAATTTTTTTATGATTTTTTAAGTCTTATAAATAGTGTGCTTTATCTTTAATTCGCACCATCACTTCTTTCGTTGCTTCTTCAGACCCATCATGAAAGGTACCCATTAGTTTATCTAAGAAACTCGTGTTGCCTCCTGAATAATTACATTCAAAATATTTATGATGCACATAATGGTTGTAATCTCCTGTTGGAAGTGATGAACCATTTTTAAAAGTCATTTTTTCATATCCAGTATGACCTGGTGTTGGTGCTAGTCCTGCATGAAAGACGTGATACATTGCTACTAGTGGATGAGATGGTATTATCCAATGAATAAGAACACCTGAAAAATAAAGTATATGCTCTATTGGATGCATAGACAGACCAGACCAGGCACCTGTATTCGTATTGCGATGATGTACTTTGTGTGAAATTCTATACAATGGACCCCAGTGCAACAGTCTATGTGTTAAATAAAAATGTGCATCTCTAATAAAAGGTACAAGAAAAAATAAAAAACAACAATATATTGGGTACATTTCCCAACTAACATATGGAATTATTTGATTTGCAAATGCCCAGAAAGTAATGACTTCATACGCCGTCCACAAAGGTACACCACTACAAAAAGTATAAAATAGATTATCCTTTGTTTGGTTGTTAAATAAAAATGTTGTATTATTTTCTTCTAAAGGTCTTGGATTATATTTAAAAGAAGTTCCTTGATTTTTCAGTCGTAAGTGAAAAAACCCAGTCCAAAGTAATATAATACCTACATTTCTAAAAAATATAAACGCTATCCAGCTTACTTCCAATGTTTTCATTGTTTCCAATGAAGGTGTAAGAAAAAAATATGTTAAAATTGTTATTAATCCAAAAATAAATGTCCATGGAAACATCATTCCTGGATATTTAAAATAGTACTTAAATAATTTTAAGGGTTTAAATGGAATTACATAGGGTGGATTAACAGCTATAGTTCCAAAAGGTTTCCAATGACCTCTTTTATCTCTAGTACCAAAATTTTCATCGTTTAATTTATCTTCACTCATCTGCTACCTTTTTTTTTCTAAATTATTTAAAAAAGTATCTAATTCTTTTTCATCGATTTCAACAATATTTTTGTCATCTGGAAAAATCCCTTCCTTAACATCATTATAAAATTCTTTAAAAGCATCCACTCTTTCTTCTTGTAATCTCTTAAATTCTTGTGAAAAATTTCTATAGGATTTTGCATGTCTAGGTACATGGCCAGTTGTGGTTCCTAAAATGTCACAGGCAAATAAATATTGAACATCGCAACCTGAGCCACTTCCCAATGAAAGAATTGTTGTATCAATTTTTTTTGAAATTGCTGAAGCAACTTGATGAGGCACACATTCCATTTCGATTGCAACAGCACCAGCATCTTGAAACCTTAAACAGTCTTCATAAACTTTAAGAGCATCATCAGAGTTTTTTCCTACAGCTTTAAAACCACCAGTCCAAGTTGTTCGTTGAGGAATTAGCCCTACATGACCTAAACATGGAATACCTTCTTCGTATAATGATTTTAAAATTTCAATTCTGTGACAGTAGAACATATCAAAATCATGCTCTAACATTTTAAATGCTAATTTTTTTGCTTCATCAAGTGTTGGCCAAAGAGTATCTGGAGCTCCATAATGCATAAAAGCATTAGGTGCTGCTTTTCGAATATTTAATACCTCTTCAAAACTAGCATGATCATGTGGATTGTTATATTTTCCACTAGCTCCTGTGCCTATCATTTCAATTCCCACTTGATTAGCTGCAAGCGCTTCTTCTTCGTTTTTTACAAGTATTAAAGTGAGTTGTTTTTTTCCCTTTAAATTTTTTAAATCTTTTACAGTAATTTTTTTTGTCATTGATTAATTATTTACATCCGGAACTTCAACATCTACAAAATAATCCTTGTCTTTAGATTGTTTTAAAATAGCTGGAATAATAGATCTATATGCCTGAAATAAATTTTTATAGGGTTTTGGCATTTGATTTTTTACTTCCTCGTGAAACCTTTTTAAATTGTGACACGGAACTTTTGGGAAGATATGATGTTCAATATGATATTCCATGTGAGAATATAAAAAACTAAAAAATGGATTCATTATTACAGTACGCGTACTTTTACGATGATCTTTAACATTATCAGCTAAGCCAGCATGTTGAGTCATGGTGCAGATCATTAGAATAGTATTACCAAAAAATGGTGGTAAAATTATCATAATTACAGGAAGCCACGATTGTAGGTAGATTGAAATAGCTATAACAAATAACCACAGAAAAACATATATACGAGACATATTAATAACTTTTTTAATTTCGTTTTCAGGGACAGTAATTTTTACAACTGGAGACATAATTCCTAATGAGTGTTTAATAATTTCAAAATGAGTAAAATGCATTACTTTTTGAATATTAAATAACGGACCCAAAGGTAAGAAATTTAAAAAAAACCTTATAGGCTCTGTTGGTCTGGGGCTATTATTCTCATAATCATAAACTTCTTTATGAGTGAAAATTGTATGCGTGTGGTGGTGAAAATGACTCCACTTCCATCTAACGGACTCAAAACCACCAAGAAAAGATGTAATTTCATAAAAAATTTTATTTAATCGCCTTGATCTAAAATATGTCTCATGATTTGTTTCATGGTTTACACTTATAGTTTTGCAATAAAAGATATTTCCATAAAGCAATAAAGCGGGGATAGACCACCATGTGCCCCATGAAATAACACAAAGATATCCTGAAAATAGTAATGCTATGCCAAATATGGAAATATCAATGATACCTTTAACATCAGATCTTTTAGATAGGTCCTTAAGAACCTTTTTGTCAATTTTGGGTTTGTACCAACTATTTAGATCAACTTCTCCAGCAAACATATATCTATAATTTTTCTGAGAGTTTTAAAAAGTTTTCAAACTCTTTATCATCAATACCAACAGTAATTTTAGGATCATTAAAATTTTTGTTAATAGTATCTTCATGAAATTCCCTAAAAGCATTAACTCTTTCAGCTTGAAGTTTAGCAAATTCTTTTTTGAAATCTCTATAAATTCTTGCATGTCTAGGGGTATGGCCTTCAGTGTAGCCCAGCACATCATTAGCAAACAAATACTGCCCATCGCACCCTGATCCACTTCCCATAGAAAGCGTCATTATATTTACTTTTTTAGATATTACCTCAGCAACTTTAGGAGGAACAACTTCTAATTCTACACCAATGACCCCAGCTTCTTGTAATTCTATTGTATTTTGCAAAATTTTCATTGCTGTGTCAGCTGTTTTTCCTTGAGCTTTAAAACCACCTATCCATGTAGCAATGCCTGGAACTAAACCAACATGACTATTAATAGGAATAAATTCATCTCTTAAAGCTCTAATCCATTTATAACTCCAATTACCTCCGTAAACAACATCGGCTCCTACATCTAAATATTTATGACATAATTTCATTGCTTCATACTCTGAAGCTATTCGTACGGCACCACCTGATTGCATAAAGCATGTTGGAGCAGCTTCCCGAATTCTTTTTAATTCATCGAATGAGTTATAAATTCCATATTGAGGAGCGTCATGAGAAGTGCAAATCATATCAATACCCGCTTTTTCTGCAGCTGCTGCTTCCTCAGCATTATGAACAAACATAACACTTAATTGTCTTTTACCCTTACACTGCAAATAATCGTGAACTGTTAGTTTTTTTCTAGTCATTAATATTTCTTAATTATAGTTAAGATATCTTAATATAAACCTTATCATTTTCAACTTTAATTGGATAAGTTTTTAAATCCTTACAAGCAGGGGGGCTTATAGCTTCTCCAGATTTAATATTAAATATACCTTGATGCATTGGGCATTCAATTTCTCCATCCATAACTATACCATCTTCTAAGTGAACTGCCTCATGAGTACAAACTCCATCAGTTGCATAAAATCCATCTTCCAGTTTGTAGACGCAGTAAGTTTTATCTTTATGATCAAACCTAAGAATATCTTCGACATCCATATTATCTGTTTCACCTACATGTTGCCAATTTTCTTTTTCAATTACCATATAATTTAATTAGTATTTTTATATTAAATTTTATACATTTTTTTTTAGTAAAATAAAATTTTAAATGCTATAATATGAAAATCATACTATAGTACATTATGTCGCAAAAAAAAATAAATTATCCACTCAAGAACACTCTTAACCTTTTAGATAATAAATTTAAGTTTGAAATTATTTTTTATTTAACACAAAATAAGATGCGTTTTGGAGAAATTAAAAGTAACTTATTGCATATAAATCAACAATTATTAGCAAAGCTACTGAAGCAATTAGAAAAAGATAAACTTATTAAAAAAAAAGAATTCAAAGGATTTCCAAAAAAAGTTGAATATAACATCACATTCTTTGGCCTTTTATTCAAACCATTAGTGGACAATATGCATAAGTGGGAAGAAAAGAATAAGAAAACTTTACTGAAAAATATCAATAAGAAAAATTCTGATTCTTTGTATGATTATTATTAATATAAATTAAATTTTATTTAATTTAATTTTTTTATCAGATAGCAATTGGCTTGTTACCTTGGTTTTTTTTTCAGAAAGTTTTCCAGCTAGACGAATATCTCTACCTATTTTTCCTCCTACTCCTAAGCCGCAAGCACCAATTATTTTTCTATTTTTTAGAAAAAAATATATAATGCCTTCCTCAAGTGATGAACCTCTTTGAACTGTAGAATCGTAATCATTGCATATTCCTGTAAGTTGTAAGTTTAAATTAAACTGATCAGACCACATCCATGGTATAGCGTTATAAGAATTTTGTAATCCTGCAATATTTTTACCTGCACTTATACCGTGATTTTGTGCATGCTTAAATGACTCAAGACGCATATGTTCCTGATAAAAGGGATGATAAAAATTTGATACATCACCTGCTGCATAAACGTCTTCTATTGACGTTGCAGAAAATTCATCAGTGATAATTCCATTATCGACTTTTAAAGATGTATTGTTAAAAATATCAGTGTTAGGTAAGGAACCAACACCTATAATAATTAAATCCGAGGTTAAAATTTGATTATTATTAAGATAAATTTTAAACATTTTATTGTGTTTTTTAATATTTTTAATTTGAGTATTTAAGTTTATTTTTGCACCTTCAGATTCATGCTTTTCTAGAATTAAACTAGCTATTTGTTTTGGGATTACTCTCCCCATCAGCTGTTCTCCTTTCTCTAGGATTGTAACATTTTTCCCTTTTTGCAATGCTGATGAAGCAATTTCCAAACCTATAAAACCACCTCCAATAATTATGATATTGTTGGCTTTATTAATTTTATTTTTTAAATTATTGCTTTCTTCAAAGCTCCTTAAATAAATTATATTTTCTTCAGGTAAAATTATTTCCCCATTTATTTTTAAATGTCTGTTTGAACAGCCAGTGGCAATTAAAAGTCTATCATAATGATAGGTATTTAATGAACAACTAATTTTTTTGTTATCAAAATCTACCTCAGTTATTTTTGTGCTACCTTTAAATTTAATATTATTTTCTTTATAAAAATTTTCTGAAAAAAAAAGAAGATCATCAAATGCAACTTTATCTAAAACATAATCTTTCGATAGGGGTGGTTTTTCGTAGGGTAGATATTTTTCGTCACTAATAATAGTTACATCTAAACTCTTATCAATCAATCTAATTTCTTTTGCTGCATAGGCTGCAGCCTGACCACCACCAAGAATTAATATTTTTTTTATTTTATTCATGTATTAAAAATATAAGTAAATATCTAAAATGTTCGTGAGTACTTAACTTGGAACTGTTAAAGGTATTTTATAATCTGGATCTTTAGCTTGTTTAAGTAATGCTGGAACAATCTCTTTATATGCACCCCATAATCCTTTTCTTGCAGCTGGTGTTTGGTCTTTAATTAATACGTGTAATCTTTTTAAATTATAGGATGGAACCTGAGGAAACATGTGATGCTCAACATGATATTCCATATGCCAATATAAAAAACTAAAAATAGGATTTAGATAAACTGTTCTTGTTGATAAGCGATGATCTTTTACATCTTCTTGTAAACCCGCATGCTGGGTAAGCCCCATTAACATAACTAATGTTTTTCCATAGAAATTTGGAAGAACAATAAATAATACTGGCAACCAAGACTGAAAATATACTGAGCAGAATATTGTTGCTAGCCAAATAAATACATGGCTTCTTGCTGACCATCTACATTTAGATCTATCATCTTCAGGAATGCACACTTTCATTACTTCTGTTGTTACTCCAAATGCATGTTTTATTGTTTCCCATTGAAGAGACTTTTTAAAAAAAACAAAACCTGAAAAAGGAATGAAATGAGAAAAGAAAACTAAAAGGTCAGTTGGTTTTTTAACGGCTAATTCAAAATCAACTGGATCACTAAAACTCGTGTAGGTATGATGATGGTAATGTGAATATCTCCATCTGATTGGCTCAAAATTATCCATAAAGCTAGCTATGTAATAAAAAAAATCATTCCAAAATTTAGATTTAAATGCTGTTCTATGTCCAGTTTCATGCCACATGGCATCACTACATCCCCATATATTTCCATAAATTAAGAAGAACAATAAAGACCACCATGTACCCCATGTAGCGTAGGCTAAATAACCAAAAAATATTAAAGAAGAAAAATATATTAGCATGTGTTTAAAGCCCTGCCAGTCAGATTTTTTGCAAAGTTCTTTGAATTCTTTTTTATCCACTTCACATCTAAACCACTTATCTATATCCACATCCATATTGTTAATTTACCATATTTTCATTAATTTTAAATTATAAAATTAATTTTTTTAACAAATAATAACCCATTCATAGTGTGATTTTCATAGTATGGTTACTTAAGAATTATTAATTATTAAGTTTGTAATAAATAAATTTATTACGTAGAGTAAAAGAATAAAAAAATAATCTAATGGAGAAATAATGAAAAAAATCTTAACTTTCGTAGCGATACTTTTTGCTTTTGCATCAACTTCTGCAATGGCAAATGACTACAAATGCGATAAAAAATTTATCTTTTTTCCAGGTGGACCTGAAGGTGGACCATTTGGAACGATAGTTTATAATGGTGCAGTTGCAGCCGCAGAGCACACAGGTTGTAAAGTTGATTATTACTGGTCTCAATGGAACTCAGAAATAATGATAAAACAATTTAAAGAAGCAGTAGCTCTTCAACCAGATGGAATTGCAATTTATGGTTTCCCTGGTGATGCTGCAATGAGACCTATTATTAATGAAGCAATAGAAATGGGAATAGTAATTACTACTATGAACACTCCACTTCCTGATTTAGAAGCAGAATTTAAAACTTCAGGATTTGGTTATGCAGGTGCTGATCTTTTTGATGCTGGTTTTAATCTTGGTAAAAAAGGTGTTGAAGTATGTGGCCTTAAAGCTGGAGATAAAGCTTTTATATGGGGTCTTGCAAGTATGCCAAATAGAGGTGAAAGAACTAAAGGTGCTATAGCTGGTGTTGAGTCTATGGGTGTTAAAGTTGTGTATCAGGAAATTCCTGACAACGTAAACTCTGATGCTTCTCAAGGTACTCCAATGTATGTTGCTACCTACGCTGCAAATCCTGATATCAAAATGGCTATTACTGATCATGGTGGTTTAACAGCAAGTTTACCTACTTACATGAAAGCTGCTGGCCACGGAACAGAAGCTGTTTGTGGTGCAGGTTTTGATTTATCAGCACCAATTGTTGATGGAATTAATTCTGGATACATTGATGTTGTAATTGATCAACAACCTTTTATTCAAGGATATATGCCAATTGTGCAGCTTTACCTTTCTACTAAATTTGGTATGGCTGGTTTAGCAATGGATACTGGAGCAGCATTTGTTACAAAAGCAAATATTGATGCAATAGCTCCGTTAGCAGCGCAACAAATCCGATAATAATATAATATAATCATAACAAGCCTGTCTTTTAGTTGAAAAACTTTAAAAGACAGGCTTATTTTTAAGAAAAAAAATGGAAGATCTTTTACAATTAAAAAATATTTATAAAAACTTTGGCAATGTTAAAGTCCTTAAGGACGTTAATATTAATATCAAAAAAGGTGAGGTAGTAGCTCTTATTGGTGATAATGGTGCTGGAAAATCTACTTTAATAAAAGTTATAACAGGCGTACATAAACCTTCATCAGGTCAAGTTTATTTTAAAGGCAATGAAGTTATTTTAAAATCTGTCGCCCAATCAAGAAAAATGGGTATCGAAGCAGTATATCAAGAAAGAGCTTTATGCGATCAGCAAGAATTATGGAGAAATATATTTGCAGGAAGAGAAATTACTAATGCTTTTGGTTTCATAGATATCAAGAAACAAAGAAAAGAAGCTGAGAAAATTCTAAGAGATTATATAGGCTTTACCTCTAAAGCTATCACTGTTGACTCAACTATAATGGGATTATCGGGTGGTGAAAAACAAGGAGTAGCTTTTGGAAGATCTTTATATTTTGATTCAGACTTAATTGTTCTTGACGAACCTACAATGGGCCTATCAATTCAGGAAACTGAAAAAGTTTTAAATTTTGTTAAAGGACTAAAAAAAGAAAATAAGTCTGCAATTTTTATAGATCATAATATTATTCATGTTTATGGAGCAGCTGATAGGTTTATAATTTTAGATAGAGGAGAAGTTGCAGGGGAGTTTAATAAAAATGAAATATCTAGAGATGAACTTGTTAAAAAAATGATTCAACTACATGAATCTGGAAAAATAAAGGTGAATGATTAGATGAGAGCAATACTAAATAGCTATTTTGTAAAAACACATCGATTAGAGATAAGCATAACAATTATAGCAATTATTCTTTTTTTAATTTATTTGATAGGTGCCCCTCAAGTTTTTACACGTTTTCCTATTTATAGAGCTTTTATGCAATCTATGCCATTTTTTGGTATCATAGCAATTTCAGTCACCTTTGTAATAACACTTGGTGAAATCGATTTATCATTCCCCTCAATTGTGGGAATAACTTCACTTACTTTTGGCTCTATATTAACTGCGACTGACGGTAATTTCTTTATCGCTTTTGCTTTAGCTTCAATGTTAGGGATGTTTGCAGGACTTATTAATGGACTTCTAGTAACTAAAATTGGGATACCCTCGATAGTTGCTACTATTGGAACATTGTATTTTTGGAGAGGATTAGTGAATGTTGTTTCTCAAGGAAAAGGTGTTGCAATAGTAGATGTAGCAGATGGCACATGGCATCATGCTTTATTTGTGGAAAAATTTTTAGATAAAATCCCAGCACAATTTATTTGGTTCATCGTCTTAACTGGTTTAATGCAATGGGTTTACCGATATCATAAGTTTGGTAACCATATTCACTTTGTTGGTGATAACAAAGCTAGTTCTCAAATGATGGGTATCAACGTTGATAATGTTAAGATAATTGCTTTTGTTCAATTAGGTTTCTTCTCTTCTCTTGCTGGAATATTTACTATGTATGAAATGCTATATTTTTGGCCAACTCAGGGATCAGGATTAATGCTCACTACATTAGCTGCTGTTTTTGTTGGTGGAACATCAGTATTTGGTGGCAAAGGAACCATATTTGGAACCTTTATAGGGGTGTTAATTATTGGCTCACTCGAGTCAGGTATAATCGCCTTAGGTTTATCTGGTTTTTATGTTCAGTTTATAAATGGGATAATGATAACTGGTGCAGTTACAATATATGCATTAATTCAGCGAAAAAAAACTTAGCTATCGTTTCTGTGTTAAAGCAAATTATATGGAAGAAAAAAAATATAGATATTCAGATTGGTATAAGTCAAAATCGGATAGAAAAAATATATTGATTGCTTTAGCTTTTTCATTATTAAAACCAAAAAAAAGGAAAAAATATTATGAATAAATTTGATTTAACTAACAGGGTAGCGATTGTAACTGGTGGAGCCCAAGGTTTTGGTTTGGCTATTACAGAAAGATTTATTGAAGCTGGAGCAAAGGTTGTGATTTGGGATATTGATGAAGATGCTGCTAAAAAAGCTACAGATAAAGTAAACTCTAAAAACCTAAGCTATCAAATTGTTGATGTGAGTAGTTTTGAGATTATTAACAAGAATTTGTCTGAGATTGAAAGTAAGCATGGAAAAATTGATATCTTTATAAATAATGCTGGTATCGCAGGAATGAATACAACAGTTGCAGAATATCCAATTGAAGAATGGAACAAAGTAATAAATTTAAATTTAAATTCAGTATTTTATTGCTGTAAAGCAGTTGTGCCATTTATGATTAAAAATGATTATGGAAGAATAGTTAATATTGCTTCTATTGCTGGAAAAGAAGGTAACCCAAATGCTAGTGCTTACAGCACATCTAAAGCAGGTGTCATCGGTTTAACAAAATCTTTAGGTAAAGAATTAGCTCTTAAAAATATTGCTGTAAATTGCGTAACACCAGCTGCAGCAAAAACTAGAATTTTTGATCAAATGACTGAAGAGCATATTAATTATATGCTTTCTAAAATTCCAAGAAACAGATTTGCCAAGGTTGATGAATTAGCGTCATTAGTTACATGGTTATCAAGTGAAGAAAATTCATTTTCAACTGCTGCAGTGTTTGATTTGAGTGGTGGAAGAGCAACATATTAAGTCATGCAAATTGGATTCGATGTTGGTGCTACAAAGATAGAGAGTGTTGTATTAGAAGATAATGGGCAGGAGAAACATCGATCAAGAATAGCTTGCCCCAAGGATTATTTAACAATTATTAATACAATAAGAGATATTAATGATAAATTAGAAAAAGAGTTTCAAAAAGAATTACCAATTGGTGTTTGTCATCCAGGTATTCATTCACCTCAAACAGGTCTTATTAAAAATGCACCAAATTGTTTTTGGTTAGAAAAAAAACCTTTCCAAGGAGATTTGAGAAAAGCTTTGGGTAAAGAAGTTTTTTGTGAAAATGATGCAAATTGTTTTGCTTTATCAGAGGCAATAGATGGAGCAGGAAAACATTATAAAATTGTTTATGGTATAATCTTGGGATCTGGAGTTGGAGGTGGTTTAGTGATTGATAAAAAAATAGTAAGTGGCCCTAATGGTGTTGCTGGAGAATGGGGCCATAATCAAATTCCATATTTTGCAGCGAAAAAAGAAAAATTTGACTCGAGTAATCCAAGAGAAGCAGAAATTGAAAGTTTTTTATCTGGCTTAGGTTTAGCTAAAAGATTTAAAAAAATTTATGGAAAAAATTTAAAAACTAATGAAATTTTTGAATTAAATAGAAAACATGATTTAGATGCTGAAAAATTTATAGATGAATTTAAACTGAATTTAGCAATGTCATTATCAGGAATAATAAATATTTTAGATCCTGATGCTTTTGTATTTGGTGGAGGCGTCTCTAATGAAATTGATTTCCTTAATGAAATTGAGTTTATGGTAAAAAAATTTGTTTCAGGAAAAGAATATGAAGGTGTTTTTCTAAAACCAAAATATGGTGATGCTAGTGGTGTTCGTGGTGCCGCAAGATTGGGAAGAAACGCGACATATTAATTGTAAATTTCTCATCATAGTTTAATTTAAAAGATTATAATTCTACTAAAGACAAGTAAAGTAGGGAAAAAATTGTGATAAAAAAATATCAATTAAAAGTTGTATTAATATTTTTTGTTATGATCTTTCCTCAAAGTAGTTATATTTTCTTTTTTAAATTAATAAAATGGAGAGATAATGAAAAAACTTATACTTTCAATTGCAGCCCTAGTATTTATTACGAGTTCTGCATTTGCTGAGAGATACATCATGGTAACACATGGTGAAGGAAAAGATCCTTTTTGGCCAGTAGTTCAAAAAGGTGGTGAAGATGCAGCTCGAGCAATCGGTGCTGATTTTGAATACATCTACACCCCATCTGCTGATATGGCGGATATGGCAAGCTCAATTCAAGCTGCTGCAGCTACTCAACCAGATGGTATGGTAGTTTCTTTACCAGACCCAGATGCATTAGGACCAGCTATTAAAGCTGCTGTTGCTGCTGGTGTTCCAGTAATTACAATGAACTCTGGTTTAGAGTCTTCTGCTAGCCTAGGTGCTCTTATGCACGTTGGTCAACCTGAATTACTTGCTGGACAAAAAGCTGGTGAAAGAGCAAAAGCTGAAGGTGCTTCTAAAGCACTTTGTATGATTCAAGAAGCATACAACACAGCTCTTGTAGACAGATGTGAAGGTTACGGTGCTGCAGTTCCTATGCAAATGACTGATACTACATCTGACCCTGCAACTATTCAAACTAGAGCTACTGCTGCTTTACAATCTAATAAAGGTATCGATGCGGTTCTTTCAGTAGGACCACACGTATGTGAAGCTGTTGATAAAGCTTTAGCTGATCTTGGTATGACAGTTCACCACTCTTGCTTTGACTTAAGTCCTGGAGTTATGGACCTAATCGGATCTGGAAGAGTTGCTTTCACTATTGATCAACAACAAAGATTACAGGGTTATTTACCAATTATCGTATTACACCTGTACAATAACAGTGCTGGACTTCTTCCAGGAGCTAACATCCCTTCAGGACCAGGCTTCGTAGATAAGTCTAATGCTTCTTCAGTTGCTGCTCTTGCAGGAATTGACAGATAGTTAGTTAAAATTTAAAGGGCCGATTATTTAATCGGCCCTTTTTTTTATAAAATTAAAAAATTTTTTTCAAAAATGAATACATCAACAACAAACAAACCAAGACAAGAGTCAGACCGACAAGGTGAAAAAAAATGGTATTCTGCATTTATGGCTCGTCCAGAGACTGGACCTTTGGGGGTAATGATCTTACTTTTTTGTATGTTGGGATACTTTTCTATTCCAGAAGGAGAATTTTCTCTTAATCCTTTTTCTGGTGAAGGATTTAACGCTTTAGGAATTAGAAATAATTTTAGGGTAATTGCTCAATTAGGAATCGTAGCACTTGCTGCTGGGATGTTAATTATTGCAGGTGAATTCGACCTTTCAGTTGGTTCAATGATCGGTTTTGCCGGTGGTAGTATGGCAATGATATTAAAATGGGGTTTTGCTGTTGTTATTCCTTACATATCTTTTGAAGGAGGTCTTCATTTTGAGGGGTTAAAATTATTTGAAATTAGAGATGTCTCACCATTATTAGCAATATTAATTACATTATGTATGACTCTATCCTTTGGATGGATACAGGGATGGATAATTGTTAAAAGTGGTATATCTTCTTTCATTGTTACACTAGGTGGACTTTTCTTTTTACGAGGCATTACAGAAGTATCGTATAGAGCATTTAATAGAGCCCCTGATCAAACAGCTGGATCAACAACTGTTACAGATTTACCAGATATCAAAAATATTATAAATGTACCAGGTCATGGAGAGATGGAAAGAGATGCGGCTAAAGCTTTACCAAATGACCAATTATTAGAAATTCTTAGCAACGCGCCAGCCAGCACTGTTACAAAATTAACTGAACGACTAACATATATTTATGAAAAAGTTGCAACTTTGAAAACTGAAATAAATTCAACAAAAATGATTGAAACCTTAGAAAAATCTTTAGTTGGGGCAAAAAAATCTGGCAATGAATCAATGGTAGAAATTTTGACAAAGAAAATTGAAGCTGGAGTTGATATTCCTACAGTTACTGCAAAAGTAGTCACTGATATAGATATCGCAAAAGCTTACATCGACACCATAGTTACCGCAAGACCAGTTGCTAATTTCTTTGGAGGCGACATTATGGAACCAGTTTTTAATTGGTTGTATTTTACAGTAGATTGGAACGTAAACAACTTTGGAAACATTTTTGCTAAAGGAATGTATTCTGCTTTAATGATTTGGGGACTAATTGCTTTTATTTGTTATTTTATTTTGAGCAAAACTCAAGCGGGTAACTGGATTTATTCAACTGGGGGAAATCTTAATGCTGCAAAGGCTAATGGTGTGCCAACGAACAAAGTTAAGATTGCATTATTTATGAATACTGCATTTTGTGCAACTATGTTTGCAGCATGTCAGGTTTTTGAAGTTAATACTGCGGATACGGCTAAAGGTAATTTGAAAGAATTAGAAGCAATTGCTGCTGCAGTTATTGGTGGTGTTGTATTAACCGGAGGTTTTGGAACTATAGGTGGAATTATCTTAGGCACAATTATTTTTGGAATAGCAAAAGAAGCCTTCTTTTATATTCCTGGAATTGATGGATCATTCTATAGGGTGTTCCTTGGAGTAGTTCTTGTTACTGCTGCCTTTACAAATGAGAATATTAGGAAACGAATTATGGGAAATATCTAATGGATAAAAAACCATTAATTGAAATAAAGAATTTAGTAAAAAAATTTGGATCATTTACTGCTTTAAATGGTGTTTCATTGGATGTTTATCCAGGTGAAGTTCATGCTCTTTTAGGTGATAATGGAGCTGGAAAGTCAACTTTGATCAAGGTGTTATCTGGAGTTCATTCTATGACAAGTGGAGAAATAAAAGTTGATGGAAAAATTGTTAATTTTTCTTCACCACGTCAAGCATCTGATGAGGGTATTGGTACAGTTTATCAAGATTTAGCACTCAATGCCTTAACTTCAGTTACAAGAAATTTTTTTCTAGGACGTGAAATAAAAAAAGGACCTGGCCCATTTGGTTTATTGCAAATGGATGAGATGGATAAAATAACATCAGAGGAAATGTCTAAAATTGGAATTAGCATTTCAAACTTCAATCAACCAGTTGGAACAATGTCAGGTGGACAAAGACAAACTTTGGCTATTGCAAGAGCAATTTACTTTGGTGCAAAGATATTAATATTAGATGAACCTACATCAGCATTAGGTCAAAAGCAGCAAATGGAAGTTTTAAAAACAATTAAAAAAGTTCAAAATTATGGAAATATTGCAATTATACTTATTACACACAATGAAATTCATGCACGTCTTATAGCTGATCGATTTACTTTTTTAAGTTTGGGAGAAGTAATTGGTTCTGGATTGTCTTCAGAACTTGGTAGTGAAGAAGTAAAAAGATTGATGGCAGGTGGTGCAAAAATTGGTGATCTTGCTAAAGAACTGGAGGTATAATGAAAGTAAAATATTATGATTTAAAAAATAAAAGAGTATTTGTAACAGGTGGAGGATCGGGAATTGGAGCTTCGATTGTAGAGCACTTTTGTGAACAAGGAAGTGAAGTTTATTTCGTAGATATTGATTTAAAAGAGACAAAAAAACTTTTAAACAAAATTAAGAGAAAAAAATTTAGAACACCAACTTTCATTGAATGTAATTTGTTGGATATTAATAAATTAGAAAAAATAATTAAAGACGTAATTGTTAAAAAAGGTCCTATTCATGCTTTAGTTAACAATGCTGCTAATGACGACAGACATACTACAGAACAAGTTGATGAAAAATATTGGGATAATAGAATGGCAATTAATTTAAAACATTACTTTTTTGCTGCAAAAGCAGTAATTCATTCTATGAAAAAAATAAAGTCAGGTTCTATTATTAATTTAAGTTCAGTTTCGTGGGTTATGGGCGAAGGTGATAAAGTTGTTTATGAAACAGCAAAATCAGCCGCTGTTGGTTTAACAAGATCTTTTGCTCAAGAATATGGGAAATATAACATTAGAACAAATACAGTCATACCGGGATGTATTGCTACTGAAAGACAAATTAAACTTTGGTATACCCCTAAATACAAGAAGTTTATTTGGGATAAACAAGCTTTAAAAAGAACGATATTTCCAAATGATGTTGCTCAAATGGTCATGTTTTTAGCCTCCGATCAATCTACGGGGTGCACAAAACAAATCTTTACAGTTGATGGTGGATTAACTTGATCTAGGTGAAAGTTAAAAGTTCAATAATCCAAAATAAATATCTTAGAGTCCAAACCCTTAACTATGGAGCTAGTCTCTACGAAGTTTTTCATAAGAACAAGAAAATAAATTTAATTTTAGATTTAGGTTCTAAAAAAAATTATCGTTTTAAGCATGCAAGTGTTGGGTCAACTTGTGGAAGATATGCGGGTAGAATTTCTAATTCAAAATTTCAAATTTCAAAAAAGCAATATATTTTAAGCTCAAACGAAGGAAAAAACACTCTTCATGGAGGAAAAACTGGTTTTTCAAAACTCCCATGGAAAAAAATAAAACAAACGAAAGATAAAATTGTTTATCAGCTTTATTCACCTGATAATGATCAAGGTTTTCCAGGAAATTTAATTGTTAATTGTACTTATCAAGTAAAAAATAAATTTTTGCATATTAAGTATGAATATAGATCTGATAAAAAAACTCATGTAAATTTAACTAATCATAGCTATTGGAACTTAGAGAGAAACAAAAAGAATATGATTTATAATCATGACTTAAAACTAAATTCAAATAAGTATCTTCAAGTAAATAAAAATTTAATACCAACAGGTAACTTTAAGAGTGTAAAAGAATCTATATTTGATTTTCTAAAATTTCAAAATATTGGAAAAAAATTAAGTTTTTTTAAAAATAAAAAAATAGAAACAAAACATAAAGGTTTTGACACTACATATATTGTAAAAAAAAATTCTAGAAATTTTATTGGATCTTTAAAAAATAATAAAAGTCAAATCCAAGTTGATTTTTTTTCAAATTTACCAGCAGTTCAACTTTATTCAGCTCAAAATTTAAATTATAAAAAAAAACTATTTCCTTATCATGGGATTTGTTTAGAAACGCAATATTTTCCTGATGCACCTAATAAAAAAAATTTTCCAAGCACTTTAATTAAAGCAAATAAAAGATATACATGCTTTACAAAAATTATGATTAATTAACTATGAATAAGAAAATCAATATCTCTATTGTAGGAACTGGGTTAATGGGACTTCAACATATCAAAGCAATTTCAAAATCAAAAAAAGTTAATCTTCATTCAATAGTAGATATTAGTAATAACTCTAAAAGTTTATCAAAAAAATATAAAATTCCATTGTACTCAAATGTAAATGAACTTTTAAACTCAAAAAACTTAGATGCAGTGATTGTTGCTACACCAAATCAATTGCATGAAAAGCATACAATTAGTTTTCTTAAAAATAAAATTCCAGTATTATTGGAAAAACCTATTTCCGATAATATTAATTCAGCTAAAAAAATTATTAGTAGTGCCAATAAAAATAAGACACCGTTATTGATAGGGTATCACAGAAGACACAACCCAATAGTATCAAAGGTAAAAGAGCTTATTGACAAAGGTAAATTAGGAAAAATAGTTTCAGCAAACGTGTTGTGTTGGCTTTATAAGCATAAAGCATACTACAATGAAAAATGGAGGATAAGTAAAGGAGGAGGTCCTTTAGGAATAAATCTTGTCCATGACCTTGATATGATTTGTTATTTACTTGGTTCAATTAAATATGTTCAAGCCTTTACGTCTAATTCTGTTCGTAAATTTAAGGTGGAAGATACAGCAACCATTAACTTAGTTTTAAAATCTGGAGCACTATGCACACTAAATATCTCAGATACTATTGTAGCACCATGGAGCTATGAGTTAACAGCAGGAGAAAATCCAGCATATCCTAAAACAAACCAATCAGCTTATTTTATAGGTGGAACCAAGGGTTCTCTTCAATTTCCAAATTTAAATTCATGGTATTATAAATCTGAAAGAAGTTGGTGGAAAAAAATTTTTGATAAAAAATATAATATTAAATCAGACGGTAATACTTTAGTAAATCAAATTGATCATTTTTGCGATGTAGTATCTAAAAAAATCAAACCAAAAGTTAATGGTAATGACGGTCTTAACTCATTAAAAATTTTTGATGCAATATTAAAGAGTGTTAAGACAGGTAAAAAAATTAAAGTTTAAAGTACAATGATATTTAATTATTTTTTTTACCTTCAGTTTTAATAAACAATATACCAAATACTATAATTCCAATTACACCGAAAATTTTATTCACATCGAATGGAACACCAAAAATCAAAAAATTAATTATTGTGGACCAAAGTAATTGAGAATATTGAAAGTTTGTTACAAAAGATAAATTAGAAAGCTGGATTGCTTGGATTAATATAAAATGGCTTACAAATCCAGATAGACCCATCACCATTAAAGGTATCCAGTAAATATTTTTTTCTAAAGGAACCCAATTAAAAAAAATATAAATTGAAAAAATAATAGTTCCAGTAATTGCCGTATAAAATACTGAAGCAAATGGATCGTTGTTTTTTGAGATAACTTTAGTAAAAAATTGGTATAGAGCCCAACATATTGGAGGTACTAACGGAAAAATTAATTCTGGAGAAAGCACTTTCATACTTGGTCCTAGAGAATAAATTATTGACCCAAAACTTAAAATCATTAAAAAAAATCCCTTATAGCTGAGCACATCTTTTAAAAAGTATGCTGATAAAATGGCTACTATTAATGGAGCTGAAAAAAAGACTACATAAATATCCACTAAGTCAAATCTTTGAAGTGAATTAAACATAAAAAAAGTAGCAGTAACCATCAATATTGATCTTAATATTTGAATTCTAAAATTTTTTGTTAAGTTTATCTTTGGCCTAAAGATTAAAAAATAAACGCCCATAGCTATAAAATGAAAGAAAAACCTCCCCCATACAGCCTGTGTAACCGGCATAACACTACCTAAAAATTTTGCTAGTGAGTCCATACACACGAACATAAAAAATCCTGTTGAGGCTAATAAAACTATTTTTAATAGAGGGGCTTTTTTGCTTTGTGTCATTAGTTGAATAAAGAGTAAATATTTTTATAAAAAATATTTACATTACCACACCAACTTGCCAAGGGTTAAACTCTTCATCACCATAGCCATTAAGCTCACTTTTGGTAGAACTACCAGAGGCAGTAGCAATCACTAGTTTAAAAATTTTTTTTCCAACTTCTTCTATTTCTTCTTTACCTTCTATAATTGTCCCACAATTAATATCCATGTCCTCAATCATTTTCTCATACATAGTGGTGTTAGTTGATAGTTTTAAACTAGGCGCAGGCTTACACCCAAAACAAGAACCTCGTCCAGTTGTAAAACATATTACATTTGCACCAGACGCTACTTGACCAGTTACAGAAACAGGATCGTAACCTGGCGAATCCATAAAATTAAATCCTTTGTTTTTTAAGGGTTCAGCGTAACTTAAGACATCTTCTAAAACAGAATTTCCACCTTTAGCAACCGCACCTAATGATTTTTCAAGAATTGTAGTTAGTCCACCTTTTTTATTTCCTGGTGCCGGATTATTATCCATAGAGCTATTATTTATAGATGTGTAGTGCTGCCACCATTTAATTTTAGCTATTAGTTTATCTGCTGTTTCTTGTTTATTTGCTCTATTAATCAATAAATGTTCTGCACCATAAATTTCTGGTGTTTCTGATAAAATAGAACTGCCCCCTTGCTTAACTAGCATATCAGCCGCAACTCCCAAAGCAGGATTTGCAGAAATTCCAGAATAACCATCAGACCCTCCACATTGTAGTGCTAAAGTTATATTATTAACTGATAAAGGTTCTCTTTTTACATTATTCGAAATAACTAATAGATTTTTGATTTCACTTAAAACTTTATCAACAATTTTTTTTGTTCCACCTTCATCCTGTATTGTTAAAAAGTGAACACGATCATGCTGTTTTACATTATCTTTGAATATATCAACTTGAGCACACTCACAGCCTAATCCCAGTACAAATACATGTGAAAAATTTGGGTGATTTTTAAAACCATCAATTGTTCTTTGAAATATTTGCATTCCTTCACTTTCCGTATTCATTCCACATCCAGTTGAGTGAGTTATTGGCACTATTCCATCTATATTTGGAAAATCCTTTAAAATATTACTTTGTTTAATTTTTTCAGAAATCATCTTAGTAACAGTAGCAGAACAATTTACTGTACTTATAATTCCTATATAGTTTCTTGTAGCTACCTGACCATTGTCTCTCATTATACCGTTGAAAAATAATTCACTTTTTTCATTTATAATTGATTTCTTTTCTATAACTTTAAATTTTCTATCAAAATCTTTAAACTCTAAATTATGTGAGTGAACATGTTCGCCAGGATTAATATTTTTAGAGGCAAATCCTATAATCTGGTCATATTTGATAACTGGATCACCTTTATTTACAGTCTTTAAACAAATCTTATGACCAAAAGGTATGTCATCAATACTTGAAATATTTTGGCCTTCAATTTTTGTTTTAGCTGGAATTATAAATGGTGTGACAGCAACGTTATCATTTTTGTTTAAAACTATTAGATTATTTTGCATTATATAATATAGTTTAGTAAATTATACGTAATAAAACAAAGGATATTTCCAATAAAATATTTTAATTATGCGAAAAAAAAATTTAAGAAGCCGACAATGGTTTGATAATCCTAAAGACCCTGAGATGACAGCTCTATATCTTGAGAGATATCTAAATTATGGTTTAACAAGAAAAGAATTACAGTCTGGTAACCCAATTATTGGTATAGCGCAATCTGGTAGTGATTTATCACCATGTAACAGACATTTTCTATCTTTGAGTAATAGAATTAAAGATGGAATTAGAAGAGCAGGAGGTATTCCAATGGAATTTCCAACTCACCCAATTCAAGAAACTGGAAAAAGACCAACAGCAATGCTTGATAGAAATTTATCTTACTTATCTTTAGTTGAGGTTCTTTATGGCTATCCAATTGATGGAGTAATTTTAACAACTGGTTGTGATAAAACAACTCCTGCTGCATTGATGGCAGCTGCTACTGTAAATATTCCGGCAATTGTTTTATCTGGAGGTCCAATGTTGGACGGAGTTTACAAAGGTAAGTTAGCTGGATCAGGAATGGTTGTTTGGGAAGCTAGAAAACTTCTTGCTAAAGGTGAAATTAATTATGATGAATTTATGGATATGGTTGCATCATCTGCACCAAGTATAGGTCATTGTAATACTATGGGAACAGCATCATCAATGAATTCAGTTGCAGAAGCTTTAGGAATGTCTTTAACAGGATGTGCTGTAATCCCAGCGCCATATAAAGAAAGAGAGCAGATTTCTTATGAAACTGGAAAAAGAATAGTGTCTATGGTTCATGAAGACCTTACACCATCTAAGATTATGACACGTAAAGCATTTGAAAATGCAGTCATTGTTGCAAGTGCTATTGGTGGCTCTAGTAACTGTACAACTCACCTAAGTGCAATTGCAAAACACATGGGAATTAAATTTGACTTATCTAATTGGCAAAAATTAGGACATGAAATTCCGTTGTTAGTAAATTGCCAACCAGCTGGTGAATATTTAATGGAAAGTTTTTATAGAGCAGGGGGAGTTCCTGCTGTTATGCAAGAGTTAATAAAGCATAAAAAGATCCACACTAATATAATGACTGTCTCAGGTAAAACTGTTGGTATTAATTTAAAAAGAAAAATTGAAACCGATAATAAGGTTATAAAAACTTTTAAAGATTGTTTAACTGAAAAAGCAGGATTTTTAGTTATGAAAAGTAATTTTTTTGATAGCGCAATAATGAAAACATCAGTAATCAGTAAGGACTTTAGAGAAAGATACCTTTCAAATCCCAAACATCCGAATGCTTTTGTTGGTAAAGCAGTAGTTTTTGAAGGTCCCGAAGATTATCATAAAAATATTAATAATAAAAAGTTAAATATAGATGAAAATTCTATTCTGATAATAAGGGGGTGTGGACCAGTTGGTTACCCTGGTGCAGCAGAAGTGGTTAATATGCAACCTCCAGCACATTTATTAAAAAAAGGAATAAATGCTCTTCCAACATTAGGTGATGGAAGACAAAGTGGAACCTCAGAGAGTCCATCAATACTTCATGTTTCCCCTGAGTCAGCAGTTGGTGGTGATTTATTAATTGTTAAAACAGGTGATGAGATGAAGATAGATTTGAACAAAAGAAGAGTAGATCTATTAATATCACAATCAGAATTTAAGAAACGTAGAAAGAAAAAAAAGTTACCTAAACTTGAAAACCAAACACCTTGGCAAGAAATATTTAGAGATACAGTTGGACAATTAGATGATGGAGCTTGTATTAAATCTAAAGGTGTGTATTTAGATATTACCAACAAAAAAGGGCTACCAAGAAACTCACATTAATATGAAACCAAGAATTTTAGTAACAAGAAAATTATCAGATGGTGCAGAAGCAAAATTAAAACAAGATTTTGATGTAACACTGAATCTTAAAGATGAACCCATTCCAACTGACGAACTTATAAAGTTGGCAAATGAATATGATGGTTTTATTTCAACTGGATTTGATAAAATAGGTGAAGAATTTTTTAAAGATCTAAATGGAAAGTTAAAAATAATTGCTCAAGTTGGTGTAGGGTATGATAATATTTCAATAAAATCTGCTGAAAGTAAACAAATTAAGATAACGAATACACCAAATGTATTAAATGAAGCTGTTGCTGAAACAACTATTCTTTTAATCTTAGCTGCTTCAAGAAGGATTGGAGAGGCTTATAATTTAGTTAGATCTGGAAAATGGAAAGATCAAAAACCTGATTTAACAAAATTTATGGTAGGAAATTCAGTTACAGGAAAGACACTTGGTATTATTGGTATGGGTAGAATTGGTAGAATTGTTGCAAAATGCGCAAAAGCATTTGGAATGAAAATTATTTACTATAACAGAAGTAGACTTTCTGAAGATTTAGAGGATGGAGCAAAATATTTTTCTGATATTAATTCAATGATGCCTGAGTGTGATTTTGTAAGCATACATACTCCAGCTACAGCTGAAACAAAACATATATTAAATGCGACCACTATTAATTTATTACCAAAGCACGCTGTTGTTATAAACACATCAAGAGGATCAACTATTGATGATGAAGCATTAATAGATGCTCTTCAAAATAATAAAATTTATGCTGCGGGACTAGATGTTTTTAATAATGAACCTAATCTTGATGAAAGATATATGAAACTAGACAATTGTTTTGTTTTACCTCATGTAGGAAGTGCAACACACGAAACTCGCTTAGCGATGAGCATGATGGCAGTAGAAAATATCATATGCTACTTTAATAATAAGAAACTAATTTCAGAAGTTATATAAGGTAAAACAACTTAGAGTTGTTTTTATTATTAATATTTAATTTGATTCGTTTATTTTATTTTTCTTTAAATAACAAAGCTTAAAAATTATATATAATACTTATACTTAGTTACACCTCTCTAATTTACATAACTTTTTACTTTGTTTTTATTTCGCTTTGTGTTTTAGTACCAACTTAAATAAACAAACCGAGAGGGAAAATAATGTTTAAATTAATAACAAAAACTATAGCTGCAGTAGCTATTGTTTCAGTTGCTTTATTTGGCTCTGCTAACGCAAAGACTTTAAAGATTGAAACGCACTTTACTGCTAATTCACCAAATGGTGAAGTTGCAGCACAATTCGCTAAAAACGTAGAAATGTTTTCTGGTGGAAGCTTAAAAGTAGAAATGTTTTATTCATCTTCAGTTTCAGGAAAATCTGCTGAGGTATTTAACTCTGCACAAACTGGAATTATTGACTGTGATATGACTGGTGCTGGTTACCAAACTGGTAAAAATGCAGCATTTCAATTTGCAGGTGATGTAATGGGTGGATACGATACCCCTTATCAACAATACGATTTCTTAAAGTTCCCAGGAGCTCAAGATGCTGTTGATAATCTTTACAACAAATACGGAATGACGCTTATTGGTTGGTGGATACCTGGACATGAGTCACTTATTTCAAGTGTTCCAATTCCAGATGTAGCATCTATCAAAGACTTTAAATTTAGATCACCTCCAGGAATGGAAAGTATGATTTTTGCTGAGTTAGGCGCTAAACCAATCGTAATGGATTTCGGTGAAGTCCCTACTGCGTTACAAACTGGTCTAATTGATGGTGCTGACTATTCTAGTCTAGCAACTAACACTGCAGGTGGACACTATGAGCAAAATAAATATGCTACATATCCTGGTTTCCACTCTATGCCAGCTGACCACTTAGCTTGTAATTCTAAAGTTTGGAAAAAACTTAAGAAGCATGAAAAAGGTGCTATGAAAGCTGGAATAGAAATTGCTGGTAGAACTATCACTAGCTTAGTTGAGAGAAAAAACGCTGAAGCTGTTAAACAATTAATGGCTGAAGGTGTTACTCTTCATGACTGGGCTCCATCAGAAAGAGCTAAGTTCAGAGCATCTGCATTAAAAGCTTGGGAAACTTGGAAGACAAAATCTCCTGAGGCTGCTCAACTTATAGAAATGCACAAAGCTTACATGAAAGCTAACGGTATCCTATAATTATAGAATACAAGAAATCTTGAAGGGCCTGAAAAGGCCCTTCTTTTTTAAAATTTTAAATTTATGCTAGATAAATCTTTACAAGAGCAAACAGAAAAAGTTGCAAGCAAAGATAATTTTCCAATAACATGGGTAGATAGAATTACCTTATTCATAAGTCATACAATTAAATACTTAATTCCAGTTATTGTGGCTGTGATGATGTATGAAATTTTTATGAGATATATAATGGAAAAACCTACGATGTGGGTAAATGAACTATCTTTATGGCTTGCTGGTATTATTTATTTAGTTGGTGGAATATATGCAACAAGACTGAGAAGCCACATTAGAATTGTAATGTTATATGATTATGTAAGCAGACCAACACAAAGAGTTTTTGATGTAATAAGCACCTTTGTAATTGTCACATTTGCAGCTGCTGTAGTTTATGGAGGTTGGGAAGACGCACATAGATCGTTTACTACATGGGAGAGATTCGCAACTTATTGGGATCCACCAATTCCTGCAATTATGAAACCACTAACATTGTTATGTGTATTTCTTATTGCAGTTCAGTCAGTAAATAATTTAATTATAGATTGGAAAAATCCAAAAGAAAAACAATACGACCCAGCTAAAGATTTAAAATAAATGGATATAGGAACACTTTCATTAATAGTTATATTTGGACTAATAGCCCTCATCTCAATAGGAGTTCCTCTTGGTTTTGCATCTGGTTTTATGGGTGCAGTTATAGTGATTGTACATATTGGTGAACATGCCCTTGGTATATTGCTAACTAGATATTATTCGCTTGTTGTTACTTATTCTTTTTTATCTGTTCCTTTGTTTATATTTATGGCCTCCTTGCTTGAACGTTCGAACATAGCGAGAGACTTGTATGATGCATTAAATGCATGGTTAAGAAAAACTAGAGGTGGAGTAGGAGTTGTAACGGCAATAATGGCAACACTCATGGCTGCGATGAGTGGAATTATTGGAGGAGAAATAGTTTTATTAGGATTGATTGCATTACCCCAGATGTTGAGATTAAAATATGATCAAGACATGTCTATTGGAATTATTTGTGCATCAGGTTCTTTAGGTACAATGATACCACCATCAATTGTTTTAATTATTTACGGTTTAACAACTCAAACTTCTATAACGATGTTATTTCAAGAAGCGATAGTACCTGGTTTAATGATTTCAGGTTTAATTATTTCATATATTCTTGTTAGGACAAGATTGCAGCCTCATCTAGCACCTTTAAGTGATGAACCGGCTTTAACTTTTAAAGAAAAGATGTCATACCTACCAGGACTTTTACCACCGATTGCAATAGTTGTAATAGTTTTAGGTTCGATTTATTCTGGTATCACAGGAATTACAGAAGCAGCTGGCATGGGTGTTGTTGCAACTTTAATAATAATTACTGGAAGAAGAGAGCTAACATGGTTTTTATTTAGAGACGCTTTAGTAAGAACTTTTAAAGCTACAGGAACAATTTTAACAATTACTTTTGGTGCAACTGTACTAGCAGGGGCATATTCACTTGCAGGTGGTCCTACTTACGTTGCAGAAATGATCTTAGCTTATGATTTAAGACCTATGTATCTAATTTTTATGATGCAAATAATGTTTTTAATTTTAGGTGCATTTATGGATTGGGTTGGAATTGTCTTATTAGCAATGCCAGTTTTTCTACCAATAGTACTTACACTTGGTTTTGACCCTATATGGTTTGGAATTTTATTCTGTGTAAATATGCAAGTTTCTTTCTTAAGTCCACCATTTGGTCCAGCAGCGTTTTATCTAAAATCTGTTACACCACCACATATATCTTTAACAGATATTTTTAGAGGATTTGGTCCTTTTATTGTAATCCAATTAATTGTTTTAGCTTGTGTGATGTTCTTTCCAGAATTTACCACACAAAATTTCCACGAGTTCAAACCAAAATAGATGAAAAAGATTGGGTTTATAGGGATAGGCCTAATGGGTCTACCAATGGCAAAAAACTTATTAAAAGCAGGTTATGAGCTTAAAGCTTTTAACAGGACTGAAAGTAAGGCCGAACCATTAAGAGAGTTTGGTGGAAAAATATCTAAATCTATTGAAGAAGTGGTGAGTGATAATGATGTTG
This sequence comes from Candidatus Pelagibacter sp. Uisw_094, assembly GCF_047729535.1. Taxonomy (GTDB): domain Bacteria; phylum Pseudomonadota; class Alphaproteobacteria; order Pelagibacterales; family Pelagibacteraceae; genus Pelagibacter. Next base: position 443,282 of record NZ_CP159823.1, read on the forward strand.
TTATTACAATGTTAACAGATGATAGCTCTGTTGATGCGGTGATGAATAGTCAGGAATTTTTAGATAACCTAAAGGTTGATGCTACAGTAATTGATATGAGTTCGGTTAAACCTACAACAGCAATATCTCATGGAAATAATTTAAAATCTAAAAAAATAAATTATTTAGATTCTCCAGTTTCAGGAGGAACCATAGGTGCGGAGGAAGCATCTTTAGCAATTATGGTTGGTGGAGAGCAAAAAGTTTTTGATGATGCTTCAGATGTTTTAAAAGCAATGGGTAACCCAACTTTAGTTGGTCCATTATCAAGTGGTCAAGTTTCTAAACTTGCTAATCAAATTATTGTTGGTTTAACAATAGGCGCTGTTGCAGAAGCAGTAACACTTTGTGAAAAAGCAGGAGCTAATCCAAATAAAATGATCAAAGCTTTGTCAGGTGGTTGGGCAGATAGTAAAATTCTTCAAACACATGGAAAAAGAATGATTGAAAAAGATTTTACACCAAAAGGAAGAACTTCAGTGCACTTAAAAGATATGAATAATATTCTAGAATGCGCTAATAGTTATAATACTCATTTACCTATTTCAAATTTAGTCAAAGAAATGTATAAAAGTCTTGTCGAAAATGGACACGGTGAAACAGACCATAGTTCACTTTACAAAGAAATTGAAAGGATAAATAAAAAATGAATAGAAGATTAGAAAGTAAAAAAATTATAGTAACAGCTGCAGGTCAAGGAATTGGAAAAGCAACTGCAATAGCATTTCATAATGAAGGAGCCCATGTTACTGCAACAGATTTAAATGACAAAACATTAGCTGATTTAAATAAAGAATATCCTAATATTAAAGTTAAGACTTTAGATTCAACAGATAATGATGCAGTTTTAGAATTTTCAAAAACTTTAGACAAAGTAGATGTATTATTTAACGCAGTTGGTTTTGTTCATCATGGATCTATTCTTGAATGTGAAGAAAAAGATTGGAACTTTTCTTTTGATGTGAATGTTAAATCTATGTACCAAATGTGTAAAACAATTTTACCCTTAATGGTTAAGCAGAATGGTGGAAGCATAATTAATGTCTCGTCATGTGCCTCAAGTTTAAAAGGGTTTCCAAATAGATTTATTTATGGAACTACAAAAGGAGCGGTAATTGGCTTAACTAAATCAATAGCTGCAGATTTTGTAAAACAAAACATTAGATGTAATTCTATTGCACCAGGAACGGTATTTTCACCTTCATGGCAAGATAGAGTTAATCAAAGCCCAGATCCAGTTCAAGCTAAGAAAGATTTTATAGCAAGACAGCCTATGGGAAGATTAGGAACTGCAGAAGAAATAGCAGCTGTAGCTGTTTATTTAGCAAGTGATGATGCAACATTTACAACAGGAACTACAATTTCTGTTGATGGTGGAATTTCAATTTAATTAATAAAAATAAGGAGAACTATGAAATTATTAAGAGTAGGACAAAAAGGAAAAGAGAAACCAGCAGCCTTAGATTCAGAAGGTAAAATTAGAGACATCAGTTCACATCTTAGTGATTTAAATCCTGACTATGTCAACTTTGATATAATATCCAAATTACAAAATGTAGACTTGTCGTCACTTCCAGAACTGTCTTTAAGTGAGAGAATAGGTTCTTGTATCACTAAGCCAGGTAAATTTGTTGCGATAGGTTTAAATTATTCTGACCATGCAGCTGAAACGGGTGCTGAAGTTCCATCAGAACCAATAACATTTATGAAGGCTACAAGCTCAATTAATGGACCAAATGATAATATTGAAATTGTATCTGGTTCAACTAAACTAGATTGGGAAGTTGAACTTGGAATTATTATAGGTAAAGAAGCTAAACATATTTCGGAAGATAAAGCACAAGATCATATACTTGGATATTGTTTAGTTAATGATATTAGTGAAAGAGAATGGCAAATTGAAAAAATGGGTCAATGGGTTAAAGGGAAATCTCATGATACTTATGGACCAATTGGACCTTACTTAGTTACTAAAGATGAAATTGCAGACATTAATAATCTTAAAATGAGCCTAGATGTAAATGGCAATAGAATGCAAACAGGAAATACGAGTACGATGATATTTAATGTTAATGTTATTGTTTCTTATGTTAGTAAATTTATGTCTTTACAAGCAGGAGATATAATTACTACAGGAACTCCTCCAGGAGTAGGCATGGGAATGAAGCCTCAACAGTTCTTAAAAGCTGGAGACACAATGAAATTATCAATAGAGAATTTAGGAGAGCAAAACTCTAAGGTTGTTGCTATATAGTTAATTGTGAAAATAACTTCTATTAAAAGTCATGTACTTAGATATGAGTTAGATAGTGAATTAGGTTACTCACAGCAATATTATAAACATCGTACAGCCCATCTTGTAGAGGTTCAAACTGACGAAGGTATTACAGGGTGGGGAGAATGTTTTGGACCAGGTAATATTGCTCTAGCAAATAAATATATTGTTGAAAAAGTTATCCAACCATTAGTTGTTGGTGAAGACCCTTTAAATAAAGAATATATTTGGCATAAAGTTTACAATTTACTTAGAGATAGTGGGCAAAAAGGAATGCCTATTCAAGCACTATCAGGCATCGATATAGCTTTATGGGATATTCTTGGTAAGAAAACTAAAACTCCTCTTTATCAGTTAGTTGGTGGAAAGTGTAATGATCAAATTCCTGTTTATGGATATGGAATGATGTTACAGAAAAAATCAGTTGATGAGTTAGTTGAATTATTCAAAGAAGAGGCAAAACAAATTAAATCCAAAAACTTTAAAGCAATGAAAATGAAAATTGGACTAGGTCCAAAAGAAGATCTTAAGTTAGTTCAAGCAGTTAGAGAAGTAATTGGAAAAGATTTTAAATTAATGGTGGATGCAAATCATGCTTATAATGTAAATGATGCTTTGTATGTTGGAAGAGGTTTGGATGAATTAGATATTTTTTGGTTTGAAGAGCCAGTAGCACCTGAAAATTATGATGGATACAAAGAATTAAAACAGAAAATAAATACTAATATTGCTGGTGGTGAGGCAGAATTTACAAAATACGGTTGGAACGAGTTAATTAAAAATAAATGTATTGATATCGCTCAGCCGGAAGTTTGTGGGCTAGGTGGTATTACTGAGTATTTAAAAGTATCAGCAATAGCTCAGGCAAATTTTATTCCAGTTATAAACCATGTTTGGGGATCAGCTGTAAGTATTGCTGTTAACTTACATCTGCTAACAGCGCAGCCTGATATGCCAGGTGGATTATTCCCATCAAAATCAATGTTAGAATTTGATACAACAGAAAAGAATATCTTTATTACTGATCTCCCTCAGGAAGATTTTTCTATTTTAGATCAAGTAAAACAAAATAATGGATTTGCCTCAATTACTGATAATCCAGGTATTGGAATAACACCTAATGAAAATTTTATTAAAGAATTCGAAGTTTATGAGTAAAATTCAAACGTCAGAACCAAAAACACTTTGGAAACTAAAATGCAAATTGGGTGAAGGAACTTTGTGGGTTAAAGAACATAATTCAATATATTTTGTAGACATTAAAAAAAAACAAATTTGCATTTTAAATACTAATAATAATAAAAAAAAAATATTTAAAGTTAACAAGGAAATAGGATTTTTAGCACATATTAGAGATAATATTTTTATTCTAGGACTTCAAGGGGAATTGCGAATTCAAAATTTAAAATCAAAAAAAATTATTAAATCAATCTTGATAGAGCCAGATATTAAATTAAACAGAACTAACGATGGTAAAACAGATCCAGCTGGAAATTTATGGTTTGGCACAATGGATAACTTAGAGAGAAAAATTGAAAAGGGATCATTATACAAATTAGATAAAAATTTAATACTTACTAAAGTTGATACTAATTACATGATTACAAATGGTCCCGCTTTTATTGATCAGTACAATTTTTATCATACAGACAGTAGTAAAAAATTAATTTATAAAATTAAGATTAATAAAAAAGACAAAATTATAAGTAAAAAAATATTTAAAAAATTCCCTATAAAAGATGGTTCACCAGATGGAATGACACTAGACAAGAATCAAAATTTATGGGTAGCTCATTATCATGGTGCTTGTGTCTCTGTTTTCAATAAAAAAGGAAACTTGATACATAAAATTGAACTTCCAGCAAAAAATATTACTAATTGTACATTTGGAGGTAAGAAAAATTCTGAAATTTTCATTACTTCAGCAACAAAAGGAATGAATGCTAGAGAGTTGAAAAAATATAGTTACTCTGGATTTTTATTTAGTGTAAAAACTAATACGAGAGGATTTTTACAAAAAAAATTTATTTTAAGTAATGAAAAAAAGAGATCTTTACTATGAAAGAATACCTACTAAGCTTTTAAGAGAAGATATAAGGTTATTAGGTACATTTCTGGGGAGAGTTATAAGAGATCAAGAAGGTTTAGCTTTTTATAAAATAGTAGAAAGATTAAGGCTTTTATCAAAAAACACCTTATTAGATAAAAATAAAAGCAAAGTTTTTTTAAAAGTCTCAAAAGAAGTTAAAAAACTTAAACCAAAAGACATTTTTAGATTAACCCGATCATTTTCGCATATTTTAAATTTAATGAATCTGCAGAGTCTCTGGACGCATCTAGAAAACTGAATGAATATGAAAATCCTTACTTTAAAAATAAAAATCAAAATATTTTTATTGAAGATATAATAAAAAATCTTTTTAAAAATAAAAACATTTCCAATAATAAGATTTATGAACAAGCCACAAAACTAGATATAGGAATAGTACTCACAGCGCATCCAACTGAAGTTAAAAGAAGAACTTTAATTCAAAAATATGCAAATTTAATAGAATTAATGGAGCAGAGACATCTTTATAAAAAATACCCATCAAAAATACTAGAAATAGACAGAAAGATTTATACTGAAATTACAGTTATTTGGAAAACAGATGAATTGAAAAGATCAAAACCCTCACCACTTGACGAGGCTAAGTGGGGCCTGGCAGTAATAGAAGATAGTTTATGGGATACAATTCCAAAAGTTTATAAAAGATTAAATGATATTTTTAGAAAAAACTTAGGTAAAGATTTGCCACGTGGATATAATCCTATTCAATTTGGTTCTTGGATGGGTGGTGATCGTGATGGCAACCCTAATGTTACTGCCGATGTTACAAAAAAAGTAATTTTATTTTCTAGATGGCAAGCAGCAAAATTATATGAAAAAGAACTTACAAAACTAATTCAAGATTTGTCCATGAAAGAATGCTCTCCTAAGATTAAGAAAATTGCAGGTAATAGCTTTGAGCCATACAGAGTTTATCTTAGACCTATTAGAGACAAGATAAGATTAACTTATCAACTAATTGAAAAACATCTAAATAATAATAAATCATTAAATGAGAAAAAATTACTAACAGATAAAAATGAAATCTTAAAACCATTAAGAGAAGTTAGGGAGTCATTAAATTTAAATCGTGGTCAACATATTGCTAATGCAGATTTACTGGATCTTATTAGAAGAGTACGGTGCTTTGGAATAAATCTTGCTAGACTTGATATAAGACAAGAGTCATCAAGACATCAAAAACTCATTTCTGATGTTCTAAATAAAAAATACAAAATTAATTTTTCTGGCTTAAGTGAAAGTAAAAAAATTAATTTATTAAACCTATTAATTAAACAAAAAAAATATTTTATTAATAATCTAAAAATTAAACATAAAGATAATAAAGAAGTCTGGAATACCTTTAAACAAATATCAAAAGAACCTGAGCAATGTATGGGAGCGTATGTTATTTCCATGACTTCAAAGGCATCAGATATTTTATCAGTCTATTTTTTACAAAAACAAGCTGAAACTAAAAATTTATTAAGAGTAGTACCACTTTTTGAAACTTTAGATGATTTAAAAAATGCCAAAAGTGTTATGGAAAATATCTTCAAATTATCTTGGTATCGAAGGCTTATTAATCATAAACAAGAAGTGATGATTGGATATTCAGACTCTAGTAAGGATGCTGGAAAATTATCTGCCAGTTGGCATCAATACAAACTACAAGAAGAATTAAGAAATCTCGCAAAGAAATATAAAATAGATCTAGTATTTTTTCATGGAAGAGGCGGATCTGCAGGAAGAGGAGGTGGACCCATTCAGGCAACACTTAAATCACAACCTGCTAATACAGTTAATGGCAAAATTCGAATTACTGATCAGGGAGAGGTTATTCAGCAAAAATATGGTTATAAACCTTTAGCTGAATACAATCTTTGTAGCTATATAGGTGCCGTTATGGATGCCTCTTTAAATCCCCCACCAAAGTCTAAAAAAAACTGGCGCCTATTAATTGAAAAAATGTCAGAAATAGCAACATCTTCATATAGAAAAAATTTAATCAAAGTGAAGATTTTATAAGATATTTTAAAACTGTTACACCACATAAATCTTTAGGTAAACTTGCTATCGGTTCAAGACCTGCAAAAAGAAAGAATGTAGATAATATTCAAAGTTTAAGAGCAATCCCTTGGGTTTTTGCCTGGACACAAATTCGATTAATGTTGCCTGCGTGGCTAGGAACGACAGAGGCACTTAAGATATGGGTCAATCAAAAAATTTTCTAAAACACTAACTGATATGGAAAAAAACTGGCCATATTTTGTGTCTACTATGGATATATTAGATATGGTAATTACAAAAGTAGATCCTGAAATTTCAATTATATATGAAAATCATTTAGCTGACAGTGCTTTAAAAAGAATTGGAAAAAAACTTCGATTTCAATTTGACGCATTGGTAAAATTACACAACAAGATTACACCTAAAGAGGTATTTAAAGAAAGAAAAGAATTTAGAACAGCTTTATTTATAAGAAACAATTATACAGAAACTTTAAATATATTACAGGCAACTATTATGAACAAAATTACATAATAATAAATATAAAAAATTAAATAAAAAATTTCTTGATGATGCCTTAATGACATCTATTGCAGGTATCTCTGCTGCTATGAAAAATACAGGATAAATGATTGAATTATTAATTGCCTTTGGGGCAGGACTTATCAGTTTTTTATCTCCATGTGTTTTACCTTTAATACCTGGTTATGTTTCTTTTATTACTGGAAACTCTTTGAATGAATTTTTAGAAAGTAAAAAAATTAATTTAAGACCCTTGATATTATTCACCTTAGGTTTTTCTTTTGTTTTTATTATCTTTGGGGCAACTGCTTCTTACTTGGGGCAAGTATTGCTACAAAATTCAGAAACATTAAGAATAATTGCAGGTTTAATTATCATTATATTTTCGCTTCAATTAATTGGTATTTTAAATATTAATTTTTTAAATTTCGAAAAAAAAATTTATACCAAAAAAAATAATAATATTTTGTTTTCATTTATTATTGGAATGGCTTTTGGTTTTGGATGGACACCTTGTATTGGGCCAATCTTGGGTTCAATTCTTGCATTAGCTTCTACAGAAGAAACTATTTAAAAGCTATAATTTTACTTTTAGCTTTTATTCTCTTGGGTTAGCGATACCTTTCATTTTATCAGGTTATCTAATGCAAAGATTTTTGATATTTTCTAAAAACTTCAAAAAGAATATTAATTTAGTCACAAAGGGTGGAGGTGTAATACTTTTAATAACAGGAGCTCTAATTTTAACAAACCAATTGCAAATACTAGGCTACTATATTTTAAACTATTTACCCTTTTTGCAAAACTTCGGTTAATAGGTTAATAACAATCTATACTTATGAAAATTTATCAAATTGACTCAAGTGCCAGAAAAGAAGGATCAAGCTCAAGAGCATTAGCAAAAAAATTATTAGATAAAATCAAAAAACCAGGTGATGAAGTAATTTATAGAGATTTAGATGACGATATGCTTTTTGTTAGTGGTTTAACTGAGTCTGGAATGAAGATTGCAGAAAAAGACCAAACCGAAGAGCATAAAAAAATGTTTGAACTATCAGATAAACTTGTAAGTGAATTAAAAGAAAGCGATATCATTATAATTTCAGCGCCAATTTACAATTATGGGCCTCCTGCAACTCTTAAAGCTTGGTGTGACCTAGCAGCAAGAATTGGAGAGACTTTTAGGTTTAAACCTAATGGGAGAAGAGAGGGATTACTTAAAAATAAAAAAGCTTATTTAGTAATTACTTCAGGTGGAACTAAATTAAATAGCTCAGAGGATTTTTTAACTCCATGGTTAAAATTTATATTAAATTTCTTTGGAATTGAAAAAGTTGAAGTAATAAGTGCTGATCAAATGGCGTTAGATTATGAGAAATCAATTAAAGAAGCTGAAAAACAAATTGAAAATATAATTTAATGAATTTATTAAATAAGAAGGATTACAAGTTATATTCTAACTTTCTGAATACCCTAGCAAAAGACTTAAATAAATTTTATTTTTCAAAACTTAATAAAACTTTCTGCTATATCCAACAAACTTAAAGGTAAAGGCTATGATCCTGTTACAAGCTCTGACAAAGCATTTGAAAAATTTATTAGACTAAAGATTAAAAAAAAATTTCCAAGTCATCAAGTTATAGGTGAAGAATTTGGTCACAAAAAATCAACTAGTGATTACACATGGATCATAGACCCGATTGATGGAACAAGATCATTTGTAATAGGCAATCCAACATGGAGCAATTTAATATCTCTTAATTTTAAAGGTATGCCCGTTGTTGGTTTAGCAAACTTTCCAATACTAAACAAATATTATTTAAATTTTGATAATAAAAATTCTTTTGTTTTTGAAAAAGGCCAAAAAAGAAAAATCTCTGTTTCAAAAAATATACCATTTAGTAAGATAAAAGTATCAGGAGCATTTCATGGAGCGGTCTCTCTTAAACAACAAATGAAAATTCCAAAAGTTTTAAAATTAATGCAATTTCCAACTGCAGATGCATTAAGTTACTCCCATTTATGTGAGGGGAAAATTGATGTTGTCTTTCAGGCTACCAATAAAATTTGGGATATTCACCCATTGATGCCAATTATAAAAGCTGCAGGAGGTATTGTTTCAACATGGGATAATAGAGACGCAGTTAATGCTGGAAATATTTTAGTTTCAGCTAATCAATCTATTCATAATAAAATGCTTAAGCTTTTAAAACCAGTTTCAAAATAAATGCATACAAGAGCAAAAAAAATATTAGATTTTTGGTTTAAAGACACTCCACCAAAAAAAAGATTTCAAAAACATAAAGATTTTGATGAATTAATTAAAGAAAACTTTTTAAAAGATTATGAATTAGCAAGTACAAATGAATATGACGATTGGCAAGACACTTCCCTTGGATCTTTGGCTCTAGTTATTTTATTTGATCAATTTTCAAGAAATATGTTTAGAGATGATCCAAAAGCTTTTATCCAAGATCATAAAGCAAGGTTGATAGTTAACGATTCTGTTTATGCAGGCTTTTTAGATGAAATGGATCAAGATCAAAGATTGTTTATGATATTACCACTAATTCACAGTGAAGAGATCACAGATCATGATATGGCCTATTATCTACTGGATAAATTCTTAAAAGATCATCCAGGTTTAATCTCTATAAAAAAATCTTGGAAAGATCACACCTTAGTAATAAAGAAATTTCATAGATATCCTCATCGAAACTTAGTGTTAGGTAGAAAATCTACTCCTGAGGAAATAGAGTTTCTAGCTCAACCAAATTCATCCTGGTAAAATGTTCACTAAGTGAACAAATAAAATAAGCTATCCAATCTTTGCATTGCTGTAGTGACAATATGTCATTTCAATATTGAAATTTGCTGTCTATAAGGAGTTGATAGAATTCAAAAATTAACATTATCTTCTCTCTCTATTAGATAGTTAATATTAGCTTCCCTCGTAAGAGGGAAGTTTCTTATTGTCAATATCCTCACTGAATAATATAAATTTTAAATGAATTTCAAATTTGTTTATAAAATATGTACCAAATCTGAATGGCAAGAGATTAAGAAAAAAGGTCAATTAACTGGTTCTAAAAAAGATTTAGAAGATGGTTACATTCATTTTTCTGGTGATGATCAAATTGCTGGAACTCTTAAAAAATTTTACCTAAATCAAAAAGATTTAATTTTATTAAAGATAGACACTTTAAAACTAGATCATTTAGTTTGGGAACAAGCTTCAGATGGAACTATGTTTCCACATTTATATTCGTTGCTAGATATTTCTAATGTTGTTGATGAATTTGATATTACTTTAGATGATGATGGTACTCACGTTTTGCCATCTGTTTTTTAACTTTTTTTTAAGGGGTTCACCCTTTCAGAAAGCCCAAAAGAGTTCCCCTATAAGTTAGCGGTATACGCCAAAATCCATAATAATGGACTTTATATTTTTTCGATCTTAATTAGTCTTTGATTATTTAATCACACCAGTTATGTGTCAGGTGGTGATAAATTCATAATCGACCTCCTTTATATACATTTACACAATAACATTTTCAAACATTGCATTCAAAACATTTATTTTACTTTATGTTAAATATATTTATTGAATTAAATTTTGATAAATAATAAAGTTTCGATAATTTAAAAAACTCTTCTTACAATATTTTTTTCCGTAAAATTTTTACAATTCTTTTATAACTAATCTTTCGAGGCAATTTTATTAACTAGAGGTCTTATAATTGGAGCCAAAGTAATAGCTGCAAATAATGCTACAGGAAAAGCAAATAACCAAGAGTTAAAATATCTTTCAATAAAACCATCACCAATGCCAGTGTTCACCGCAGTAACAACACCACTCATTATAACGCTCATTCCAAATGACATAAAAATCATAAATAAAGTTTGAGAAAATTTTTTTGAAATCATAATTAATTATTTCCTAACAAGTTAACCATTAACACACCTATAATGATCAAACCTAAACCAATCATTGAATAAAGATTTGGCATTTGATTAAATCTAATTATACCAACAATTACAGTTGAAATAATTGTTAAGCCTGCAAACGATGCATAAGTTATTCCCATCGGGATATTTTTCATCACCATAGATAATGCATACATACATAAAACAATGGTAATGGCTGTAATAATACTTGGAATTAGAAGAGTGAACCCTTCAGCACTTTTTGCAAAACTATTTGAAGTTACCCCTAGAACAACTGCTAGGATTAGAAATCCATATGAAGTAGCATGTTCTAATAACACTAAATGAAATCTTTTTAAAATTATATAACTACTTTAAAACCTTCAAAATCATCTGTTTGCAATCCTACATCATCCATTAAAATTGGGGGGCAATTTCAACTATAAATTTCCTTTGGAAGAACCTGTAGGATCTTTGTGAAAAGCACTAATTGAAATGATATTAGATTTTGTCCAGTTAATAAAGTCACTCTCGTTTGATTCCATTCACTATGAACAATATAAAGAGAGTTATATAACCAACATTCTTTATTTACCTCACCTTTGAATAAGTTGAATTTCTTAAAGCCTTTTACACCACTCATAGCCCATTGTTCACTGATTTTTCCATAACTGTTTCAAATTCATTTTCTTTGCCAAGCATAATTTGAAGTCTACTTTTTGCTAAATACATAAATTATCCTTATTTATTTATTATTTAAAGTTGGGACACTCCATGATAGCAAATTCCAACTCTATTAATTAAAGAGGTTTATCTTACAATCCATATGTTAAAATATACATGAAGCATTACTGACGTGACAAATAGTGGTTTCTATTTCCATTTCTTATCTCCTTTTAGTTTATTACTTTACCAACCCATTACTCTGCCATTACCAGCAATACTTCAGAGACAAGTTTAGAACATGAAGCAGAACCCAGAATGTTCTACAAGCTAATGCTTTCTTCACATCTGTTTGTTTAATAGGTAAAAACTTCCTGTAGATAAATGAATTGTAACTCCTTTATCTTTTAGACTTTTATTATCACTTAATTTCCGATACCAATTGGCATTTATCCAACTTGTTTTCATAGCATCCATATTTTTAACCAACGTCCTGCTTCACCTGCTTAGGCATCATAATTTTAACATTTTGTATTATTTATTAATTTTGTAACTCCGTTTATTGTAAATGAATTTACAAAATAAAGTTCAATTTTAGAAAACTGCGCCATTTTTTTTGCTTCTGGATTATCCATATATTCACGCATAGCATTTGAATAAGGATATCAAAAATAGCATAACATTAAGGTTTATCTTCTTCGTGTCCAATGAAGATCTTTTTTATTCCAGCATTTTCTCTATTAGTGTTATCTCCTAAGACATACACTTTATTGAATGAAATCCCACTAATCATATTTAATATAATTTCATTTTTACTTTCTAATAAACTACTTAGTTTACCTAAAGATTCTTCTGATTTTGCTTATAGTTCCTTCACGCAACTTTCTTTAATTGTTTTTGAAGACTTCCATACCTTTTATCTCTGACATTTTTGCATCTTGTCAAAATTATCATCTTAAACATTTTGCCATCATTGGGCAAGAACCACAAAAGAACTTGTGAAAAGTATTTTTTTCTAAGCAATCCCATGCTTTACCTAATATCTTTTATCATATTTTCCTTTTGTCTTGCATTATATTAACCTCACATAGTATTCAAATTAATAAATTTTGATTTATAACCAATATTTGTCACTTGCATGTGCAAAAAATGACCCAACTAGTTATTTAAGATTTTTAAAGACTAATATTTTTATTATATTATTTATGATTGAAAAATTTAATGGAATTTTTTACTTAATTTTATTCTCTATTCATTTTTTAGGCTTGGGTTTCTATGCTTATCAAATGATTATTGGTAACAAAAGATATAGAGAAAAATTTCAAATCGATGAGACAGCTGCAACCATCATGCGTATGACAGGTGCAATATTCCTAGGTTCTTTTTTGATGGCTATATATGTTATGTTTGTTAGACCAAATGGTGTTGAAGGAACGTGGGCATTTTTTAATTTAGTTTTTGTGCAAAACCTTTGTGTATTAATTGTTAATACTTACTCAATTAAGATTGATAAAACAGGCATGAGAAACGACTCTAATGAAGCTGTAATCGCTCCTTTAGTTTTTACAATTATTAGTGCAGTTCTTTGCTATGGATTAGCAGATAAAATTTATATGTATTAAAGCCAGTTAGGAAAAGGCAAACCTTTTTCTTCTAGAAATTTTTTATTAAACATTTTAGTGGCGTACTTTTCACTTTTATCACAAAGAATTGTAACGATAGTTTTTCCAGGACCCAGTTCTTTACCCATTCTAATCGCACCAGCAATATTAATTCCACAGCTAGTACCAAGGCTTAAACCTTCATTTTCAATCAAATCATAAAGTATAGGAAGCGCTTCATTGTCATCAATAGAGTAGGCGTCATCTATTTTAGCATTTTCAAAATTTTTTGTTACTCTACTTGAGCCAATACCTTCAGTAATTGAGCCACCCTCAGATTTTAATTCACCATTTTTTATATAATTATAAAGAGCTGAGCCTTTAGGATCGGATAAAAATATTTTAATATCCTTGTTCTTTTCTTTAAGAGCATTACTTACTCCTGAAATTGTTCCACCTGTTCCAGACGAACATACAAATCCATCAACTTTACCTTCAGTTTGTTCCCAAATTTCTTTACCTGTTGTTTCATAATGACCCTTGGCATTTGCAACATTGTCAAATTGGTTAGCCCAAACAACTCCGTTGTTATTTAATGGTCTTAATTCATCAGCAAGTTTTGCTGCAACTTTTACAAAGTTTGCATCATCTTTATAAGGTTTAGCTGGAACTAATCTTAAATCAGCACCAATATTTCTAAGTAAATCTTTTTTTTCTTGAGTTTGGTTATCATTCATTACAATTATTGTTTTATAACCAAGTGAATTACCAAGTAGACATAAGCCTATTCCTGTATTACCAGCTGTACCTTCAACAATTGTTCCACCTTTAGAAATTAATTTTTTTTCTTCAGCATCTCTAATTAATGTAAGGGCCGCTCTATCTTTAACAGATCCACCTGGGTTCATGAATTCAGCTTTACCATAAATATTACATCCAGTAATTTCTGATGCAGCTCTAAGTTTGATTAAAGGAGTATTACCTATTCCTGAAATAAAATTGTCTTGAATATTTTTCATTAGCTTGAAGTGTCTTTATCTACCTCTTCTACAGCATAAGGTTTAAATTCCTCAGTTGCAGTACCAACATTTTTAGCAGGTATTCCAACCATTACTGCATTTTCAGGAACATCTTTAGTAACAACCGCATTAGCTCCAACTTTAGCGTTTGCACCTATTATTACAGGTCCCAAGATTTGAGCACCAGAACCAACAACAACACAATCATTTAATGTTGGGTGTCTCTTAACTTGTCTTTGATCATTTGAATTAATACTTGGAGATATTCCACCTAATGTTGCCATATGATAAATAGTTACATTATTTCCAATTTCAGAGGTTTCCCCAATTACAACACCCATACCATGATCAATAAATAAATTTCTTCCAATCTTAGCACCAGGGTGAATTTCAATTCCAGTTAAAAATCTTGATAATTGTGAAATTATTCTTGCTAACAAATGAAACTTAGCAAGGTGAAAAAAATTAGCAATTCTATGAAAAAAAACTGCTTTAACACCTGGATAAGTTAAAATTAAACTTAACTTAGATTTTGCCGCAGGATCTCTATCTATTATAGATTGTAAAAAGTCATTCATGAATTTAGCTTTTATTGATTAAAATATTATATTGAACTATATAGTCATTATATAACGAATTTAAAGAGGAGAAACTTATGTACAAAAACACAAATTGCTTTCATCTAGCAGTACCATGTGGAGATCTTGAAGTAGCAAAAAAATTTTATAGTGAGACGTTAGGCTGTAGATTGGATAATTCAGCACAAGAGTGGGCAGATGTAGACTTTTGGGGAAATGAATTAACTCTTCATGCAAGTGAACATAAAATGGATAGTGAAAGACACGATGTTGATATGGGCGACGTTTCTGTTCCACATTTTGGTGTTCATTTATCTAGAAAAGATTTTAATGCTCTTAAGCAAAGATTAAAAGACAATGGTGCCAAATATTACGATGAACCTTATTTAAGGTTTAAAGGTACCAAATATGAACAAGAAACTTTCTTTGTAAAAGATCCCAATGAAAATATTTTAGAAATTAAAACATTGACTGCAAATGCAGATTAATGGCTTCTGATTATAAATCTATAGCAAGCAAGATTAAATTCGAAGGTAGAGCTTTTATTGATGGTAAGTACGTTGATGCTATTGATGGTGAAAAGTTTGAAAATATAAACCCTGCAACAGGTGAAACTCTTTGTTCAGTTGCAAAATGTAATCATAAGGATGTTGATTTAGCTGTTAAAGTTTCAAGAAAAGCTTTTAATAGTGGTGTTTGGTCAAGAACATCTCCAGAATTAAGAAAAGACGTCTTACTGAAATTTGCGGAATTATTAAGAAAAATTGGTGAAGAAAATTCTGTTCTTGAATGTGTGGACACAGGAAAATTAATTGGAGACTGTATTAATGAAGTTGCAAACGATGCACCAATGCATTTTCAGTGGTACGGAGAATTAATAGATAAAGTATTTGGTAAAGTTGGACCAACTGAGCCATCACTAACTAGTTTAATTGTTAAAGAACCAATAGGTGTTGTTGCAGGAGTTGTTCCTTGGAATTTTCCTTTAATGATGGCAGTTTGGAAAATGGCACCAGCATTAGCTGCTGGATGTTCAGTTATAATTAAACCAGCAGAAGACACACCTTTAACTGCAATTAGAGTTGCACAAATTGCAAAAGAAGCAGGTATTCCTGATGGAGTTTTAAATATAGTACCTGGCTTTGGAGATGTTGGTGAAGCACTTGGTAGACATAATGATGTTGATGCGGTTTCATTTACAGGATCAACAGAAGTAGGTGGACTATTCATGAAATATTCTGGTGAAAGCAATTTAAAAACAATTGGTTTAGAGATGGGTGGAAAAAGTCCGTTCATAGTTTTAGAAGATGCAAAGATTACAGATGACTTAATTGACAATGCAATTAACTCTGCTTTTTGGAATGGTGGACAGAATTGCTCTGCAAACATGAGACAAATAATTCACAGCAAAGTTAAAGATGAATTTTTAGATAAAGTTTCAAAAAAAGTAAAAGTACTTAAAGCTGGAGATCCATTAGATCCAGAAAGTAATATGGGATCAATGATTTCTAAAAAACATTTAGCAACAGTTGATGGATATATTCAAAAAGGGATTGATGAAGGAGCTAAGCTATTATTTGGTGGTGTATCAAGTGGTGATCAAAAAGGTTTTTTTGCAAAACCAACTCTATTTGATGATTTAAAAGAAAACATGACAATTGCCCAAGAAGAAATTTTTGGACCAGTTTTAGGGGTTCTTACAATTAATAGTGATGAAGAGGCATTAAAAATTGCAAGCAATTCAAAGTATGGATTGCACGCAAGTGTTTTCACCCAAGATATTGATAGAGCTTTTCATATGGCTAAAAGCCTTCCATGTGGAACTGTTTCAGTTAATACTTTTTCTGAAGGTGACATTAAAACACCTTTTGGAGGATATAGACAGTCAGGATCATTGAGTAGAGATCAAGGTACAGAAGCACTAGATCAATACCTTCAAACTAAGACTATTTGGATTAGTCACTCTTAAAACTTAATTATAGCAATCATAATAAGTAGCTAATTTTCTTTGACTTGTTCAAAAGTTATAAGTTATTCTTCGTTTTTAAATTAATAGAGAGGGATATAATGAAAATAATAAAAACTACACTTGTAGCTGGTTTAATTTCTTTATTTGCTACTTTTTCAACATTTGCTGAGAAAGTTAAAATAGGAGATCCAGGTTGGACAGGTGCAACAGCTATTGCTAACTTATTAGCAGCAGTTGTTATAGATAAAATGGGTGGAGAAGCAGAATTAGTTCCAGGAAATAATACTGCGATCTATGGTGCAATTGATAGAAGTAAAGGTGAAATTGAAGTTCACCCTGATATCTGGTTACCTAATCAACAGGCTTATACTAATGATCTAGTTCCAAAAGGAACTTTAAAATTAAGTAGCAACCCATATGATGGAGACCAAGGTTATTGTGTTTCTCAACAGTTTGCGAAAAAATTTAATATTACTGCAATTGAAGACTTAGCTAGACCAGAAGTTGTTAAAGCAATGGATAGTGATGGTAATGGTAAAGGTGAATTTTGGATTGGAGCAGATGGTTGGGCATCAGCAAATGCAAACCAAGTTAAATTAAGAGACTACGGTTTATATGATGCTGGTATTGAAGCGATAAGAGCAGCAGAAGCAGTTAAAAATGCAAGAGTACTAGACTCAATTAAAAAAGGTGAAGGTTATGCATTCTATTGTTATAAACCACATGCAATTTGGGGAATGGCAGATGTAGTTATGTTGGAAGAGCCAAAACATGATCCAGCTAAATACAAAATGGTACAACCTAAAGAAGATGCTGACTGGTACAAAAAATCTTATGTTGCTTCAAAAGATGCACTTAAAAAAATACAAATAGGTTGGGGTACTTCTTTAGAAAGTAAATCTCCAGCTATTGTTGAGTTTTTTAAGAACTTTCAATTAACAGGAGATGATGTTTCAGCTATGGCATATGCAATTTCAGTTGAGAAAAAACAACCAGCTGATGTTGCTAGAACATGGATGAAAAATAATAAATCTAAAGTTGATGGTTGGTTAGGACTTTAAGATAAATAAATTTTTACCTGGCGACTTTATTTGTCGCCGGGTACATTTCTTTAAAAACTATTAAATTTTCGAACGGATCTGATGGACTCAGCTATTGAAATAAAAAATGTTTGGAAGATATTTGGTAATAATTCCAAAGAAGCGTTAAATGCTATTCAAAATGAACATATCTCAAAGCAAGAAGCTTTAGAAAAATATAATTCAGTAATTGGTGTATCTGATGTTTCTTTTAACGTAAAAACAGGGGAGATTTTTTGTGTAATGGGTCTTTCTGGTAGTGGTAAATCTACTTTAGTTAGGCATATCAATAGATTATTAGAACCAACTTCAGGTCAAATTTTAATTGATAACGAAGATGTAATGAAGTTTGATTCAAAAAGTTTGCAAGATCTAAGGAATAAAAAGATAGGGATGGTTTTCCAAAACTTTGCTCTAATGCCCCATAGATCAGTATTAGACAATATAGCAATGCCACTTGAAATAAGAGGCATCAGTAAAAATGATAGATTGGATGCTGCTAACAAGATTTTAGATATTGTAGAGCTTCAAGGCTGGGGAAATAAATTTGCCCACGAACTTTCAGGTGGAATGCAACAAAGAGTTGGATTAGCAAGAGCTTTAGCAGCAGATCCTGATGTTTTATTAATGGATGAACCATTTAGTGCATTAGATCCATTAATTAGAAGACAGCTTCAAGCAGAGTTTATCAAACTTTCAAAACAAATGAAAAAGACCACAGTGTTTATAACTCACGACTTAGATGAAGCAGTAAGAGTAGGTCATAGAATTGCAATCATGAGAGATGGAAAGGTTATTCAAATAGGAACACCAGAAGAAATAGTCATGAAGCCAGCAGATAGTTATGTAGCAGACTTTGTTAAAGGAATTTCTAGATTAAAAATTGTTCAAGCTAAATCTATCATGCAGCCTGTTGAAAAATTTGAAAAGGAATTTGGATCAATCACTAAAAATTTAGAAAGTGTTCATGAAAATGATTTATTAAACAAATTAATAGAAAAATCTTCCATTAAAGATGAGCCAATATTAGTAATTAATAATGAAAAAAAAAATATTGGTGTGATTACACAGGCAGATTTACTTAAAGCAGTTGTAGAGGGTAGTGATGGAGAATAAAGTAATTATAAATCCTTCTAGAGATGAATTGATTACTGACTTTGTAAAAAGTAATCCAGATTATTATATTAAAGAGTTTAAAAAAATTGGTAGTAAACCTACTTACTCATTTTCATTTAATTTATTTGCATTCATACTTGGACCAATTTGGTTTGGAATGCGTAATGTTTGGAATTGGACATTAGCTTTTTTAATTATTGAAACTTTTTCTGTTGTACAAATCATCAGAGGTTTATTTGGTAATATTACCGCAGACGCTATTGCTAAAGTTGAGCAAGTTCAAGGCACAATAGCTTTTAGGAATAAACAATTAGAAGCAGCGATAGAAAATAATCCAGATAAAATCGATGTGTTTAAAAGAAACATAAAATCTTTAGAAGATGCGATGCAGGGTTATCTAGATGAAATTACAAGAGTAGAAGCTTCTGCAATTTGGATTGCTATATTTGGTTTTATTTTATTGATAGCAGTAAAGATTGTTCAAGGTATTTTAGCGAATTCAATTTTAGAAAAGAAATATTCTGAATGGTTATCTGATAAATCTATTCAGCCAGGTATGCAGACAAAAAATTACATCTACAGTAGTATTTTTACCTCTGTTATAATGATCTTTACTGTTATCCATTATAGTTTTCCAGGATTACTTCAGGTAATGGATACGTTCCCAACGCATCCTGAAATAAGATTATTTTCAATTAAATGGATAGAGATTATTTTTGATTATGCTGTCGTTAAAGGAGATGTGATTTTTACTGCTATAACAATTGGTATTAGGTCAGTATTAGATTTTTTAGAGTTATTGTTTGTTAAAACTCCTTGGATTGTAATTATAACTGCAATTGTTACCCTAACAGGACTATCAGCAGGCCCAAGAGCTGCAATTTATTCAGCAGGATTTTTGGGTTATATGGGTTTTTTAGGTTTTTGGGTTAAAGCAATGACGACACTTGCTTTATTAGGAACGGCTGCAATTTTAAGTATTGCAATAGGTATTCCACTTGGAATTTTCTGTGCAAGACGACAAAGATTTTATTCATTAATTAGACCGATAATGGATTTCATGCAAACAATGCCAGCTTTTGTATTCATGATTCCAGTAATAGCATTTTTTGGAACTGGAAAGGTTGCAGCAGTAATTATTACAATGATTTTTGGTGGAACTCCTGTTGTGAGACTTACAGTTTTAGGGTTACGTGGAGTACCTGAAACAATTCGAGAAGCAGCTATCGCATATGGCGCAACTAAATGGTATTTATTAAGGAAAGTAGATCTACCATTAGCTACACCTTCAATTTTAGCAGGTGTGAATCAAACAGTAATGTTAAGTTTAGCAATGGTAGTTGTAGCATCTCTAATTGGTGCAAAAGGTTTAGGACAAGATGTTCTTGAAGCACTACAATATGCTAATGTTGGACAAGGTATACTTGCAGGCATAGCTATTTTATTTGTTGCGTTAATACTTGATAGGGTTGTTCAGGGTAAAAAAAGAGTTTAATAGAACTTAATGGAATATTTATTGTTAGGTTTTTTAACTGGATTAAGTCTTATTCTAGCAATTGGTGCTCAGAATATTTTTGTAATAGAGCAAGGTTTAAAAAAACAATATGTGTTTCTTGTTTGTTTAGTTTGCTCAATTTCAGACTTAATATTAATTTTTCTTGGAATATTTATTTTTGAACTTTTTAATAAGTATTTTAATTCTAATGTTGAGCTAGTGTTTAATGTTGCTTTGGTTATTTTTCTATTACATTTTATTTATTCAAAAATAAAAGCTTACAATACAGCAATCAATTTTGATTCAGACTTAACTAGTATTACTGTCTTTAATATTTTTTTAAAACTCTTGGATTTACGTATTTAAATCCTCATGTTTATTCAGATACAGTATTTTTTTTAGGAAATTTTTCAAAAGATTTTATTATTAGTCAAAAAATATTTTTTGGAATAGGTGCATCAATTGCTTCTTTTTTATTTTTTTTTATGATTGGATACTTATCCAAATATTTTTCTATATATGCTAAAAGTAAAAGAGTTTGGAATATAATAAATTTTTTAATAATCATTTTTATGAGTTTTTTAACTTTGTTTATTATCATAAAAATGATTAATTGATTGTTATGAATAATATTTACATAGATGATGTTGGTAAAGGATACCCATTAGTATTAGTTCATGGTTTCTTAGGTTCTTCTGAAATGTGGTGTAATCAAAAAGATTTTTTTTCAAAATTTTGCAGAGTTATATCACCAGCTTTACCAGGCTTTGGTGAAAGCGGTGGAGCTCAATCTTTAGATACAATCAATCAAATGGCTCAATTTGTAATTGATATTATTGATGAAAAAAAAATAAATAAATTTAATTTAATAGGTCACTCTATGGGTGGAATGATAGTACAAGAAATAACCAAAATAGTTGGTGAAAGAGTTAATAAATTAATTTGTTTTGCCACAGGATCTATTGGAGAAATTCCTGGAAGATTTGAAACAATTGATGAAACTAGAAAAAGATTAAAAGAAGAAGGTGTAGCTGCATTATTTTCAAGAGTTCCAAAGAAATGGTTTGTGAAAGGAGATCAGGATAAAAATTATTTTTTATGTGTGAATGCTGTTCAAAATGTTTCTGAAGAATCTGCAGATAATGCACTTAAAGCAATGAAAAATTGGACAGGTATTGAAAATTTAAAGAATATAAAAAATGAAACATTAATTATTTGGGGTGAAAAAGATACCGCTTATAACTTTGAACAAGTTGAAACACTTAATAAAAATATTATCAATAGTAGACTGGAAATCTTTAAAGATTGTAGTCACAATGTCCATCTGGAAGAGCCAAAAAAATTTAATGATTTAATTAAGGGTTTTATTAATTAAACTAGTACTAAATCTTAATTTGAATAACCATATTTTTTCAATCTTACATCGCCAGTTCTAGCGTGAGCTTCCATTCCTTCGTATCTAGAAATTCTTGCTGCTGCAGCACCAACTAACTCAGTAGACTCTTTTGTCATTCTTTGGAAACTTAAAGTTTTAACAAACTTACCAACAAATAATCCACCAGTGTATCTTCCTGCACCTTTAGTTGGCAGAATATGATTAGTTCCTGAAACACTTGTCTCCATAAGCAACGGTTGTTTCTTCACCAATAAATAAAGAACCGTAATTCGTAAGTCTTTTGTGAAACCATTCTAAATTTTCTGTCTGAATTTCTAAGTGTTCTGGAGCATATTCGTCACTAATAGTTGCCATTTCTTCATCGGTATCACAAAGAATAACTTCACCATAATCTCTCCAAGCAGCATCTGCGTTTGTTTTTGGAACTTCTGGTAATTCTGCAATTAACTCTGGAACTCTTTTCATTACTTTTTCTGCAAGTTCTTTACTTGTTGTATATAACCAACAAGGTGAGTTATAACCGTGTTCTGCTTGACCAACTAAATCTACAGCTACTATCTCAGGGTCAGCTTTAGCATCTGCAATAATTCCAATTTCTGTAGGACCTGCAAAAAGGTCAATACCCACTTTTCCAAATAAAATTCTTTTAGCTTCTGCTACAAACTGGTTTCCAGGACCAACAATAATATCAGCCGCAGGATTATTGAATAAACCATTAGTCATCGCAGCAATTGCTGGGACACCACCTAAATTTAAAATTACATCAGCACCACATAGATCAGCTGTGTAAATAATTGTTGGGTGAGCACCTACACCTTCTTTTGGAGGACTACAGGCGATAACATTTTTTACACCAGCTACTTTTGCTGTAGTTACACTCATAACAGCTGATGCAATGTGCGCATAACGACCACCTGGCACATAACAACCTGCAGTATTAACTGGTATTAGCTTTTGACCAGCAAATAATCCATCTGAAAGTTCTACTTCAAAGTCCTGACCATAATTTTTTAATTGAGCTTCTGCAAATTTTCTAACTCTTTCGTATGAAAACTGAACATCATCTTTTGTTTTTTGATCTAATGTTTTTTTGATTTCTTCAATTCTTTCTTTAGAAACAATAATATCGCCATCATACTTGTCAAATTTCTTTGTAAGATCGATACAACCTTGTTCTTTAGTAGTTTCAATATTTTTTAATAAATCTTGAACAATTCCAGTTGTTTTAGTGTCGTCTGTTGATGATGTTTTTGGTGATTTTTTTAAATAAGTTATAGCCATTGTTTCCCTCTCTAATTTTGAAGCTTTATTTAAAACATTAATGTGATTATTTCAATGAAGAATTAGTCTAAAGCAACAACAGCAGCTGCAATAGAGGCCAATCTAGCTTGTGCTTCGTCAGATCTACTAGTAATTACTATTGGAACTTTACCACCTACAACAACACCAGCTGCACAAGCTCCCATAAAGTAAATCATCATTTTAACTAAACTATTTCCAGTTTCAACACTTGGAACTAACAATACATCCGCATCACCAGCTACAATATTTTTTACACCTTTTATAGCAGCAGATTTTTTTGAAATACTATTATCAAATGCCAAGGGACCAAAAACATCTGCATTTAAATTATCTTCTTTTGCAAGTTTTGTAATTTCATTTGCTTCAATAGAGCTTGGTACACTATCTAAAATTTCTTCTGTAGCTGATAGAACTGCAACTTTTGGTCTTTTAATTCCTATACGATTTGAAAAATCAATTACATTTCTTAAAATATGCATTTTTGTTTTTACATTAGGTAAAACATTTAAAGCACCATCAGTAATTATAAGGGGCTTATCATCTTTAGTATTTGTCATATGCCATATGTGGCTTAGTCTTGTTTTTCCAAGTAAATTGTAGTCTCTTTTTAAAACTTCTTTCATTAAAATATCTGTATGAATATGACCCTTAACAATAATTTTTACCTTATCTTGACTTGCTAGTTTTGCAGCTATTGCTGCTGTGTTATTTTCTATTGGCTCATGAATTATTTCATACGATGAGATATCCCATTTTAAATCTTCAGCACATTTAAGAATTTCTTTTTTATCTCCTATGAAGATAGGAGTTATTAAGTTTTCATTAACTGCATCCTGAACTGACAACATAGGAAGAGGCAATCCAGCATTAACGATAGCAGCATAAACACCTTTTTTCTTATGTGCATGGTCTAGAAGGTTATTGGGACAAACAATTTCTTTATTTGAAAGCATGAGGTATATTTAGTATGAATTTTTAAAAAGTATATACTGTAAATTGATAATGATTAAGCCCTTTAAAGTAAATATTCCCGATAAAGCACTCCAAGAAATTTATACTAAGGTAAAAAATTACCCATGGCATGAAATGCCAGATGATGGTGGTTGGAAATATGGAAGTAATCTTGATTACATGAAGGAGATCTCAAGTTATTGGGTTAAAGGTTTTGATTGGAGAAAACATGAGGCAGAAATAAATAAATTTTCAAATTTTACAACTACTGTAGAAGGTATCGAAATGCATTTTATTCATGAGAAGGGTAGTGGTTCTAACCCAACACCATTGCTTCTTATGCATGGATGGCCCGGATCAGTTGTAGAGTTTTTGCATATAATTGAAAAACTTGCACACCCAGAAAAATTTGGTGGAAAAATTGAAGATGCATTTGATGTTATTGCTCCTTCTTTACCTGGCTTTGGATTTTCAGGGAGGCCATCTAAGCCAATTGGTCCAAGAAAAATGGCATCTATCTTAAATAAATTAATGATAGAGAACCTTAAATACAAAAATTATTTAGCACAAGGTGGAGATTGGGGTGCAACTATTGCTAACTGGATTGGTTACGATCACTCAAAATTTTGTAAAGCAATTCATATTAATTGTTTAACTATGCGTCATGCTGATGGTCCACAATCAAAACAAGAAGAAGAATGGCAAAAAAGGTTTGATAAAGATCAAATAATGCAGGATGGATACAGAACGCAACAAGCAACAAAACCACAAACGTTGAGTTATGGTATGATGGATAGTCCAGTTGGTATTGCGGCATGGATTATTGAAAAAATGTATTCTTGGTCTGATTTAAAAGATGGTGATATTGAAAGTGCTTATTCAAAGGATACTTTGTTGGCAAATATTATGGTTTATATAGTTACAAAAACTTTTAATACAGCTTCTTGGATTTACTATGGAAGAAGAGAAGAGGGTGGACGTTTTTTTCCAAATGACTTTAAAAAAATAGAAATACCAACAGCAGCTGCAATTTTTCCAGCTGAAATGTCTGAATGGCCTCCAAAATCTTATGTTGATAGATTATTTAATATTACTCAATGGACTGAGATGCCAAGTGGTGGACATTTCGCAGCATTAGAAGAACCTGAACTTCTCGTTAATGACCTTGTTAAATTTTCAAGGACAGTTCGTTAATTAAATACCTTGTAAATATTCCAAGTCTTTTAGAACAGCTTTTGAAATTTGAATTTCTTTTTTAAGATTAGTTTTAAATCTATTGAACTTACTTTGTCCTGGATAAAGAATTTCTTTAATACCTTTTATTTTAGGAAGTCTTTTGATTGTTTTAATATTATCTTTTATTCTTTTATTAAAAGAATTACCTACAAATAAATTAGGTTTTAAAACAAAGAATAAATGCCCAATATTTTGTGGACCACTAAAATCAGTGAATGGATCCTTAACTCTTCCTGCGTGATTACCACCTGTTAATACACCACTTAAAATATCAACCATCCAAGCTAATCCTGACCCTCTAAAACCTGCTATGGGTAATTGAACACCTTCTAAAGCTTTTTTAGGATCTGTTGTGGGTTTACCATATTTATCTAAAGCAACACCTTCAGGAATTTTTGTTCCTTCTCTTGCAGCTACTCTAATTTTTCCTCTATTAATCATTGATATTGATGTATCTAGAATAAAAGGAACTTTAGATCCCGTAGGTGTTCCAAAGCAAATAGGATTTGTCCCAAATAAACTTTTTAAAGCACCATGAGGAGCAACAGCTGGAGGAGCATTAGTAAACACCATCACCATTAAACCTTTTTTAACAGCTTGCTCTGCATAATAACCAGACAAACCATAATGACCGCTATTTTTAACTGCAACTAAACCAATACCAGTTTTTTTAGCATTACCTATTGCTGTTTTAATGGCAATATCTGCTGCAACAAAACCAATACTGTTGTTGCCATCAACGTGAGCAATTGATTGTGAAATTTTTTTAACTTTAATTTTAGCTTTGGGATTAATTACTTTTTTAGATATTCTATCACAGTACATTTTTAATCTAGATAGCCCATGTGAAGGTGCTCCAACTAGTTCAGCATTAATTAGAGCTTCAGCACATATGCCTGCATGCTCTTTACTTAGCTTATGATTAACAAAAATGTTTTTAATAATTTTTTTTAATTTATTAGAGTTCATATTATTATTATACAACCGTAACGTTAATAATATAGGTTTTTATGGGAAAATTACATAAATAAAATATTTAATTAGTTGACGTAACAAATTCATTAGATGTAGTTTTGTCATAAGGAAAAACAATTTATGAAATCAATAAAAAAGATCTAGCTTGGTACGTCTTAGGCGATAGAAATTTCCTAGGTAGTTATCTAATAAAAATAAGTCTAGTAATTATAACCTGTTTAATATTCTCGTCCTCTTATGTAGAGGCTGCCAAAAAAAAAAGATAAAAAAGAAAAAGATTGCATTTATTGTAAGAAATTTGAAAAAATGAAAGATTGGCCATTAGAAGAGAGGCCTAAAGCTTTCATTTATGAAGAAGTTAATTACCCCAAGGGTATGTTTTCAAAACAATCAGGTAAAAAAAGTAAGTCTAGACAAGCTACAGCAGGAAAAAAAGTTTATGCACGGTTTGTTAAAGGAAAGGGTAGTCTTAATAAATACCAACATTTTATGATCAGGGATATGGCTTACTTTGAGGCTTATTATAATGAAATGTTAAATGACAAAAAAGCAAGTGTTGAAACTTTGGAAGGATTAAAAAAGGGGAGAGAGGCTATGAGAATGAGTCTTAAGATTTCTCCTAACGCTTCAACTTCAGAAGCTGTAATGAAGTTCTGGGCTACTGGTAAAATGCTTATAAAAGCACATAAACTTAATAAAAAGAAAAAAAAGAAAAAATTAAAAGCTAAAATTGATCCTGAAATTGCAGATAGAGCAGCAATCTTGGCTAATATAAAAAAACAAATAGCTATTGCAAAAGTAAATGCTCAAAGAGCTGCAACAATTGAAGCTCAAAATAAAATAGGAGAAGTTAATTAATGATAAATAAAAATTTAAAAAAAATTACTTTAATATTATTTTTAACTTTTGTTACAACTGCTCAAGCAATGGATGATGTTGCTGAAATGTCAGGAATTTCTGAAGCTGCTGGTTCATCAGCTGCTGCTGCAGTTACGCAAATGGTAGCTGACACATCAACTGTAACTGCAAATATTGCAGCTGCAACAGGATCTTTAAGTGAGGCTACATCTGAAATGGCCTCTGCATTAGACGTGTCAATAGCTCAAGCACAAAGTGCCTTGAGTTTTGCTACAGAAAGTTTGGCAGCAGGAGATATGACTGCTGCAATACAAACTATGTCTTTAGTTGAAGGTGTTACAGATATGGCGCTAGGTGCCATACCAAGTCCTACAGGTTTAGATATGGAGGGAATAAATTTTGCAGAAGATTTTTCACCAGCTGAAATGGCAGCGTTATCTAGTATAGCAGGTCAAATGGGAGTTGGAAAAGTTATGGCTGTTCAAAAAATGGCGGGCCAGATGGCAGCGATGGAAAATGCAGGATTTGATACAAAAGGAATGATGGGAGCTCTTGATGCACAAGGAATGGGAATAGGAACTGCAATACAAGGTTTAGCAGCTTCTGGAATGGTTGATATGACCGCTGTTTCAGGTGCGGGAACTTTTGATGTGAATACCTTTGAACCAGGAAGCTTTGCTTCAATGAATGTTGCTGAGATGGGTATGGCTCCAGCTATGATGGCAGGTGCTTTAGGTGCACTTCCAGTTGGAGCGGCGACATCTGCATTAGAAAGTTTACAAGCAAAACCAGAAGGATTTTCAGAAGGCTTTAGTGCAATGTCTGGAACTATGACTGGTACAATTGGTGCGACTATGACTAGCAAAGGAATGGGAGAAGAAATGATGGGATCAATGGGATCATCAGTTGGAATTGATGGAATGGCTGATTTAAGTCAAGGCATGACTGGAGTTTCAGGAATGGAGGAAATGGGTGCAGCAATGTCAGGTATGGGTATGGATAAAATTGGAGAAACTTTAAATGCTGCTTTTACATCACCTGAGGCTGGTATTACTTCAGAGTTATCTGGAGCTGTAGGTATGATAAGTGGTGCAATTTCAGGTAAAGGCCCAGCAGCTAAAACAGCTGTTCAAGTTGGAAATGCAGAAGGTTCTTTAGCTGCTGGTATGGCAACTCAAGCACCTGTAGGACTTGAAATGCCAGAAGATATTTCAGAAGCAGGAATGATGATGGGAGCAATGATTATGGCTAAACCAACAATGGCTGGTGGATTACCAGGAGCAATGGCGCCTCCAGAAGGAATGACTGCTGTTGGCATAGCTAATGGTTTAGGTGTAGGCACAGGAACAGGTTCAGCAATGGCACCGGGAACTACTTTTACTGAAGCTGAAATGACTGCAGGTATGACAGGTATGACGGGGATGGATGCAGGAGCTATGAATACTCTAGGAATGGGTGCAATGGCAAAAGCAACTGGAATGACCCCAGGAATGGTAGCAAGTATGGGAGCAGCTGGAATGGCTGGTTTAGATGTAACTTCTGTAATGACTACTAGTGTTGCGGGATTAGGAAGTGAAGCTATTCAAGGAATGGCTACGTTGGCTGCTTCAGGAGATATGTCAGCAGGAATGATGGGTGACATGATGCAAACAGGATTAGTTAATCAAGGAACGATGGCTGCAATGGGAAGTGCTGGAATGACTAACTTAAGTGGAGCTATGGGTATGGAAGGTGGCGACATGAGTATGGCTGCTATGACTGGTGGTATGACAGGTATGGGTGCAATGGATATGAATGCAGCTATGAATCCTGAAATGGCTGCAGGCATGGGAATGGGACCTGGAGCTACCATAGGAGAAATGATGGGAGATCCAACCGCTGGAATGGATGCGGAAGCAATGTCTGCCGTAGGTATGCCAGGTGGAATGATGCAAGGTGGAATGAATTTAGGACAAATGTCAGCCGCAATGGGTACAGGTATAGATCCAGGTATGGCAATGAGTTCTGTTGCAAGTGCAGCAATGGCAGGAAATGAAGCTGGCTCAGGATTAGCAGGCGCAGCTATGGGGGCTGCAATGTCAGCCCAAGGTGCGGCAGCATCAGCAATGGGTTCTACTGCAATGGGTGGAGCTATGGATATTGGTGGCATGGGAAAAGGTGCAATGGGTGAAGCTATGGGCGGTGCAATGGGTGAAGCTATGGGCGGTGCAATGGGTGGTGCAATGGCTGGAGCTATGGCTGGAGATGCAGGTGCAATGGGCGGAAACATGGGCGGAAACATGGGCGGAAACATGGGCGGAAACATGGGCGGAAACATGGGCGGAAACATGGGCGGAAACATGGGTGGTGCTATGGGTAATATTGGTGGTGCAGTTGGTGATGCAATGGGCGGACCAGATGGGCAGGGCGGACCAGATGGACCAGGAGGACCAGATGGACCAGGAGGACCAGGAGGACCAGATGGACCAGGAGGACCAGGAGATGGTGGTGGAAAGCCCTAATAAAAAATTTTTTATTTTATTATTACTTTTATTTTTTTCATACAAAATTTCTTTTGCAGAATCTAGATTTGGTGAATTAACAGAAATGTTTGATGAAAGAATGAGAGGTAAAGATGATCAGTGGGTAAGACCCCATCCAGGACCATTCGTATGGAATAAAATTGAAAAAAAACAAGGAAATTTTTCTTGGCAAGAAGCTGATGAGTATGTTGTTTACGCACAAGAACATAATCAAATTATAATAGCTACAATTTGGCCATATGCTAATTGGGAACAAAAATCATGTAAAAGAAAAAAAGGAAGAAGTCCATTTGGAAAGCGCTTTGCAAAATATTTAAGCAAACCATGCTCAATGGACAACTATAAAACTTTTCTTTTAGCTTTAATAGATAGGTATGATGGTGATGGTAATAATGATATGCCAGAATTAACTAAGCCAATTATTTATTGGGAAATAATGAATGAGCCAGAATTTAAAATGTTTTTTAAGGGAAATGAAGATGATTTCATAGAGATTTTTAATTTTTCATCAAAATTAATAAAAGAAAAACAAAAAGATTCTATTATTGTTATGGCTGGTGCAGCAGGTATGTTTCCAAAAAATAAAAAATTTTGGAAATCAGTTTTACCAAAAATTAAAGATAATTTTGATATAGCTAATATTCATCATATAAGCACCCCTGATGGTAAATGTGATAAAGAGTTTTGGGTAGATGAGTTTTCCAGTTTGTTAAAAAGTTTAAAAATCAAAAAACCAATTTGGTTGACAGAAGCAATGACCGGGAAATGCAAAGTTATCCCTACATATGTCAAAGCGTTTGCAAATGGTGCAGAATTAATAGTTGATGTAGGTATTAATGCGCCTGGTATGAAAATGAGTAAAAAAAGTAGAAAAAAGTTAAATCAATTTATTGAAGATTTTGATGGCTTTACATCAATGAAAATTATTTCAAAAAATAAAGCTGAATTTAAATATAAAAATGGATCAACAAAATTATTAAGTTTTTAACCTTTACCATGCCATGGAATTGTTTTGGTAATTATTTTTCTTAAAGCAATATCAAATAAAAGACCAAGCATCCCCATTACAAAAATAGTTATCCAAATAACTTCATATTGAAAATATTTTTTAGCAACATTTTCAACAAATCCAATACCTGTCGTTCCAGCTAAAAATTCTGCTGCAACCAAAGTCCCCCAACACATTCCAACTGCAACTCTAACACCTGTTAAGATTTCAGGTAATGAGTTTGGAAAAATTACGTATCTTAATATTTGCCACTTTGATGCACCTAGAGAGTGTGAAGCGTGAATTTTAGATAATTGAGTTCCAGAAGCACCAGCTCTAGCTGAGATGATCATGATTGAAAAAGAAACCATAAATAATAAGAATACTTTTCCAACATTATCAATTCCAAAAACAGTAATTACTAATGGAGCCCAAGCAAGTGGAGGAACTGGTCTATACAATTCAATTAATGGATCAAAGAACCCTTTAGCAAATCTATTTAGACCCATCAATAAGCCAAGTGGTACACCAAATATTATTCCAAGCACTAGGCCTAAGAATACTCTTAGGAAAGAATCCCATATGTGACCCATAGGTACTGGTATTTTGAATAACTTGAATTCACCAGTAACAACATTCAAAACTTTACTTTTAAAATTTGGTTTTACAGTCCCGTCATCACTATGAACTGGATATTTACCAGGGATAATATCTGCTATCCAATCTGGTAAAATAAAGCCAACAACTTTACTAACATCCATCATTTCATACCAAATCAGAGGAATATTTTTAAATCCAACACTTGGTTTTAATAAAAGTGTAAATTTTTTTAAAGTATCTGATGGTTTGGGCAGCCACCTACCAGAACCTTGCTCTGAACAATTAGGACCACTTGAAATTATTGTTCCAGTAGGGAATAAAAATATATCAATTAATCTTAGACTTCCTTGTTCTTTTTTTTGAATAACATCAAATTCTAAAATTGCTTGTTGCATAGCATCAAGAGTTTTTGGAGGAAATATGCTTGCGTACTCAATTCTTCTTGCAATTTTAAGCACATCTTTTGCTAATATTGATGCCACTTCTTGTGTGTCATCTAGCTCTGATCTATATTTTTTTATTCCATCTTTGATTTCTTTTATCAAAGTTTTGTATTGTGAATTATGATTTCTTAATTTGAAAAAATCATCACTAATTAAAGTTAATTCCTTTGCTGCAGCATCAAACTTTAATCCTTTTTTTGTTTCAGGAATAGTTGGAATTTCTATGGTATTTTCTACAGCTGTTCCTGAAGATCCCCATCCACCTTGTATTTTTAAAGCTTCAATTCTCGCATTTTCTTCTTCAATACTTTTTTTTGGCGGATAACTTATCTTTTGAAAATCTTCTGTTAACCAAGCTATTCTATTAGTTAATTCACTGATCTTAATTTTTGTTTCATTTTCAAGAAGATCCTCATTAGTTAACAATGGAATCGTTCTTTTAGTTTTTTGAATAAAACCTAAAAGTCTATCTTTATCTTGATTTCGAATTACTGATGAATTTCTAATTTCATTAGTTAATTTTTCTATGTTTTTGTTTTCACTTTTAATAATTGATGTACTTTTAAATTCCCTTTCATTTATTGGAAACAAATACTTTAATGAAAGCATTGAGTCATTTACTTTTGCAACTTGGCAAAGTTCATTAGCAGACTGAGGATAAAAAGATTTAGCTAAATCCCATGAATAATAAAGCCATGCTATTAATAAAAAACTACTTCCAACAATAATCCAGTGAGCTCCACCTTTGGCTCTTTCGGGGTTCCCAAAAACAGCATCTATTTTTTCAGTCTTGGCTAATTTTATTCCATAAAGAATAGAGCCTATAACGGCAAAGATAATTAAAAATGTTATAATACCAGTAATCATACTAAATGTCTTTTCCCATTATTTCTTCTTCCATGTTCCAAATCATGGTTAGAATTTCTTCTCTTTTACTTCCAAAATCTTTAGTTTTTTTAATTTCTCTTAAATCACCATCTATCCCCATTGAGGCAAAGGGTAATTTATACTCCTTATGTATTCGGCCTGGTCTTGGTGCCATTACATATAATCTTTCACCAAGTAACAAAGCTTCCTCAACCGAGTGGGTAATTAAAATAATTGTTTTTCCTGTTTCTTTCCAAATCTTTAAAACTAATGACTGCATTTTCTCTCTTGTAAGTGCGTCTAAAGCTCCCAAAGGTTCATCCATTAAAATTAA
Organism: Candidatus Pelagibacter sp. Uisw_094; assembly: GCF_047729535.1. Taxonomy (GTDB): domain Bacteria; phylum Pseudomonadota; class Alphaproteobacteria; order Pelagibacterales; family Pelagibacteraceae; genus Pelagibacter. The sequence goes on from NZ_CP159823.1 coordinate 476,136, forward strand.
ATCTGGATCATTAATTAAACATCGTGCAAGAGCAACTCTTTGCTGCATACCGCCAGATAATTGATAAGTCGGCGTATCCCCAAAACCTTGTAAGCCAACTATATTTAACCATTCATCAACCTTTTTTGCTGTTTTAATTGGATCTTCTTTTTTCATTCTCAAGCCAAAGTCCACATTTTCAGCAACTGTTAACCATTCAAATAAAGCACCTTGTTGAAAGACCATTCCTCTTTCAACTCCAGGACCATTAATTTCATTTCCGTTAAGAGTAATTACTCCTGAAGTTGGCCTAAGAAACCCTGCAGTGATATTTAGTAAAGTTGTTTTTCCACATCCAGAAGGTCCAAGAACAGTTAAAAGTTCTCCTTTTTTAAGTGTGAAATTTACATCTTTTAATGCATGAACAGTTTCTCCCTTCGGAGTTTTAAAGATCATGTTTAGATTTTGAGAAATTAAATCGCTCATAGAAATAAATTTATATTAAATTTTATTTAAAAAAATAGGCACCAATTTAATAAATTGGCGCCTACCTAATTTTATCTTACTCTCTAAATTATAGAGGTAAAAAGCTTGTATCTACTGCTCCGTTAGGAGTACCCATTCCTTTTAAGAAACCATCAAGAGTTCCACCTGATTCCATAGATTTTTTAGTATCTGCAGCATTCAAGAATACAAATCCACCTAAAGTTTCTTTCATATCTCCAAGTTTCATCTCAGCATCTTTTGCGATTACATTCATATCACTTTTACCAGCTGCGTATCTAGCATTAGCTTCATGAGTTACTTCTATGAAAGTTCTCAACATTCCTGGGTTTTCTTTCATAAATTTATCAGTAACAGATGTAATATCGATACCTTTGATACCTGCATCACGAGCGGCTTGAACTGTTAACAATCTTGTACCAACAGTTAAAGCTGCTTTAATAGAGTTACCACCAAATAAACAAGCCATTGAAACGTCACCAGAAACTAGTGCAGCAGCACCTTCTTCAGGGTCCATTTGAATAACAGTCATTTTGCTTTTATCAGCACCAACAACTTTCATACTTTCATCAAAAACATACTCAGCCATAGTTCCTAGAGGAACTGCAACTTTTTTGCCTTCTAGCTCAGAACCGTTCGCTGATGTAATACCAGAAGCTTTAGATGTAACACAAGTTGTACCACCCATTCCGTATTCCATAGCAACGTCTACAAGTTTTAAAGGTGCTTTAGATTTAACAGCATTAATAAATGGCACTAAACCTTGTGAGTAAGAGATGTCTATATCTCCTGCTAACATAGCGTCAGTCATTGCACCACCGTTTGAAAAGTTAGTCCATTTCACTGGAACACCTAGAGCTTTATCAAACATCATTTTAACTTTATCTTCTTGGTTTGGAGTAGGCCATTCTAAAAAGAATGCAACTCTAACTTCTTTAGCAGCAGCGTTAGCAACTGAGATTGATAAGTTAAGAGCAACTACAGCACCAAGAATAAAACCAATTATTTTTTTCATTATTATTCCTCTGTTAGTAATTTAATTAAATTATTTGTATTTAAATTGAATTTTGAAAGGATGTAAAACAAATTGTTATCGTTTTGCAATCACAAGTTGTAGAAAATTATATGCTTTAAAGAAGAAAATAATTCTAGAAAACCTTTTGATTTAGTCTAATAGTTAGGAATAAAATTATAACACTACATACATAAAGAGAGAATATTTATGAGCTCAGAAAATAGAACTTCAGTACCTAATTCATTAAATGAACATTGGATGCCGTTTACATCTAATAAAGATTTTAAAGCAAACCCTAGATTAATCACAGAAGCTAAAGGTGTTTATTTAAAAACTCACCATGGAAAAACGCAAATAGATGCGAGCTCAGGTTTATTTTGTAATCCACTAGGTCATGGAAGAAGAGAAATTACAGAAGCTGTTACAAAGCAATTAGAAACATTGGATTATGCTCAGCCTTTTCAACAAGGTTTTGGTGGTTCGTTTGAACTAGCTACAAAAATTTCAAAGCATACTCCAGGTGATTTAAATAAAATGTTTTTTACAATTTGTGGATCTACAGCTGTAGAGACTGCAATTAAGATTGCTGTTGCTTATCATAGAGCAAAAGGGCACGCAGAAAGATTTAGATTTGTTGGACGTGAACGTGGTTATCATGGAATGAACATCGGCTGTATTTCAGTTGGTGGAATGGTGAATAATATTAAAACGTTTGCAAGTGTTTTAATGCCAGGTGTCCAACACATTAGACATACACATTTGCCAGAACATAAATTTGTAAGTGGTCAACCTGAGACAGGGGACTATTTAGCAAATGATTTAGAAACTATTTGTCAAAATTTTGGTGGCGAAAATATTGCTGCTTGTATTGTTGAACCCATTGCTGGATCAACTGGAACATTGGTTCCACCAAAAGGATATTTACAAAAACTAAGAGAAATCTGTGACAAACATGGAATACTTTTAATTTTTGATGAAGTAATTACAGGATGGGGCAGAACAGGTTCTAAATTTGGTGCAGATGAATTTGGAGTAACTCCAGATATTATGACAATGGCTAAAGCTACAACAAACGGTGTTGTACCAATGGGTGTTGTTGCATGTAACGATTATATTTATGATGCTGTAATGGATGCTTCACCAACTGGTGCAGTTGAGTTATTTCATGGTTATACTTATTCAGGAATTCCAGTAGCAGTAGCAGCTGCTCTTGCGGTGCAAGAAATTTTTGAAAAAGATGATATTTTCAATAGAGCAAAAAATTTAGCACCTTATTTCCAAAAAGGATTGTTCTCTCTTCAAGATCTAGAGTCTGTAGATAATATTAGAGGATATGGAATGATGGGCGGAATAGATATGAAGCTAAACACTAAACCAGGTAAAGCTGGATTTGAATGTTTTAAAGCATGTTATGAAGCTGGTGTTAACTTTAAAGCTACAGGAGATTGTTTAATTATAGCTCCTCAATTCATCTGTGAAGAAAAACACATTGATGAAATTATTGAAAAGTTAAGAACTGGTATTACCAACTATCAAAAAAATCAAAAAAACTAAAAATTTTAATAAAAATTAAAGTATCGAAAAGGGAGATATTGTTATGAAGATTGGCGTACCTAAAGAAATCAAACCACAAGAACACCGTATTGGATTAACCCCTGAAAGTGTTAAAACTTTAATATCAGAAGGTCATGAAGTTTTAGTTGAAAACAATGGTGGCTTTGAAGCTGGTTTTGAAAACGAACAATACACAAGTGTTGGTGCTAAAATCGTTGATAAAGCTGAAGATATTTTTAATGATGCTGATATTATTGTGAAAGTAAAAGAGCCTCAATCAGTTGAAGTTAATATGATTAGAGAAAATCAGATTGTCTATACTTATCTTCATTTGGCAGCAGCTAAAGAATTAACTGAAGGACTAATTAAGTCTAAAGGCGTTTGCATAGCTTATGAAACGGTCACTGATGATAATGGTAGACTACCATTACTTGCACCGATGAGTGCAGTTGCTGGACGTATGTCTGTTCAAGCTGGTGCACATTGTTTAGAAAAAAATCAAAACGGTAGAGGTCTTTTATTAGGTGGTGCTCCTGGAGTTGAAGGAGGAACTGTTGTTATTTTAGGAGGTGGTGTTGTTGGAGAAAACGCTGCCGTGATTGCAACTGGTATGAGAGCTAAAGTTCATATCGTTGATAAGTCAGAAGCAAGACTAAAACAATTAGTTGAAATGTTTGGTGATAAAATTATTCCTGAACAAAGTGATAAAATTGATTTAAATAAATTAGTTGCAGAAGCCGATCTTTTAATTGGAGGTGTTTTAATTCCAGGTGCTGAAGCTCCAAAATTAATTACTAAACCAATGTTAAAATTAATGAAAAGAGGATCTGTAATTGTTGATGTTGCAATCGACCAAGGAGGTTGTGTCGAGACAAGTAAACCAACAACTCATGGTGATCCAACTTATATTATTGATGATGTTATTCACTACTGTGTAGCAAATATGCCAGGTGGAGTTCCAAGAACTTCAACTATAGCATTGAACAATGCAACACTTCCATATCTAGTTAAAATTGCAAACAATGGTTATGCTAAAGCATTAAGTGAAGATAAGCATTTACTTGCAGGATTAAATGTTTGTAAAGGTCAAGTAACGTATAAAGCGGTTGCTGATGTTTTTGGACATGATTACGTTGATCCTTTAAGTACCCTTTAATATTTTTAAACTAATGTTATCGGACAAAATTAAAGATTATTTAAACGAATACATCAGTCAGGAAGTTTACGTTCAAGTTGCTGTTGCAAAAGGTAAAAATAAGATCTCAACTAATGCTGCAATTAGTAAATACTTTGAAAGTAATCACTTTAAGGGTTTAACAGTAGGCAAACCCTACAACACTTTTTTAGATGATCTTAAAGACAAGTGTTTAGGTAAATTATTAAACTCTCCCATGAAAGATAGTAAAACAGAGGATAAAATTATCATTGAACTTCAAAGAAAGCTTAACACTTTAAAAATTGAAGAATTAAATGATACTTACTGGGAAGTTGAGACGGGTGAATATTTAAGTGAAGAAGATATTAAAGAAATTGAACTTGAGAGAGACACTTTAATTAAATTTTTAACCTCTAAAGATGAAGCACATGACACTGTAAGTACTCTTTGCAAGAATTATGAAAAATTATGTAAGGAAAAATACCCAGAAGCACCATTGCCTTTAGAAATTTTATAATAAAAATTAATTTTATTTTTTAATTAATTCGCTAATAAAAGACTCACCATTACCATTATCCATGGCATTTTTATAAAAATCTTTTGTAACTTTGGCTAGATTTTCAGCATCAGGCATATCCTTTAGTAAATCTTGAATATAAGACATATCTTTATGTGAATTTTTTGCAGTAAACTTAAACCCTGTATAATCATTTTTTAAAAGGTTTTCAAAAATTCTGCTTAACGCAGCAGAATTTCCCGAACCAAGCCTAGCAACGTCATATAATTTTTTTAAATCAATATTAAATTTTTCTGCACTTTTGATCATATGAACAATTAAAGTAGCATTGCCTAAAGTTAAAAAATTATTTAAAAGTTTTGATTTAGCCCCCATGCCAACTTCACCAAAATAAAAGTAGTCTTTACAAAATGCTTTTAAAAATATTTCAGCTTTCTTAAAATCTTCCTCACTAGCACCAACGATACCACCTAATACACCTTCTTCAGCTTGAACGGGTCCACCCATTACTGGACATTCTATGTAGCTTATATTGTTACTTTTAAAAATTTTATTAGCTTCGATCGAGCCACTTTGGTTGTGAGTGGTAATATCAATAATAACAGTATTTGAATTTAATAGAGGAGATATTATTTCAATAATTACATGGGCAATAGGTGTGTTAGTAACACACAGAAATAAACAGTCTAAATTTTTTGAACATAATTCCTCATATGAATTAACTTCAACTGCACCCTCATTAACTATTTTTTCTATCGGAGATCTATTTTTGTTAGCAATAACAAATAAATTATTCTTATTTTTTAGAATATTTTTGGCTATTCCATACCCCATATAGCCAACACCTATAAATCCTACATTTTTCATTATCTAATATCTTAGAACTTAAATAGAAAAAATAAAAGCCTTATACAAAGCATTCCCAAAAATTTCTTTCAAGAATAGTTGATTTTTTAAAATTTCCTTTAAGTATATTAAATTTTTTACCCTTATTATTTTTCAAGAGAATATCTAAATAATCAATATTGTCTTTAGCTACTTGTTGGTATTCTTTTGATGAATACATTTTAATCCAAGAGCTATATTTACTTTTTTTCCAGTTTTTTATTTTAGAAAGATTAAATCCAATCTCGCCATAGCCAATAATACATACTGATAGGCATGAGAAAATATCAAGATTATCTCCATTTTTACCCACACTCAGCACATGATCAGTATAAGAACTATTAGCTTTCTCGACTACAATGTTATTAAGAGATTTAAGAGGTATCTTCCACTTTTTACAATAATTGATATGGAGTTTGATTTCGTGATCAATTCCCTTCATAAAATTTACTGATCTATTAATTTCTTCAAAGCTATTAGATTTATAAACACTAAGAGCTAAAATTTTGAGAAACTGCTGTAAGAAAACATAATCTTGAACTAAATAATTTTTAAAATTTTTATCTGGCAGTTTGTTGTTTACTAAATCAGATAAAAATTTATGATTAGTGTATTCAGACCATTCCTTCTTACAGCTACTCTTTAATTTATAAAAAAAAGTTTTTTTATTGTTGTAAATATTCACTATTCCTTAATTGAAGTTTTAACCTTGGAAAAGTTAAAGTTACCATTTTTTTTAAAAAGCATCACTGTAATCATTGGTGTAAATGTTGCTAAAATAAATGACCAAAATAATAACGCTGTAGATATCCAAATAGGAAACACCTCAGTTGGAAATAATCCACCAATTAATATACTTTTATCAAAAGTTTGATTTGGAAATAAAAGTAATCCAGTTATCAGTCCAATTATAACTGAAATTAAAGAAAGTTTTTCATCAACATCACCCTTGAACATCCCATAAAAAATAGGAAATACTGCAGCACAACATAATAAATCAGCAAATAAAAACATAAATAAAACGCTGTAACCCTTGGATGCAATCAAAAAAACAATTATTGATAAACCACATATTAAGTATTTAGAAAGTGTAAGATAACTATTCTTATTTTTTAAACTAATAAACTTATTTCCCTCAATAGTAATAGTGCTTGAAAGCGCATTAATAAGTGTATCCATACTACTAATCACTAAGGCTAAAACTAAAATTAATATAGAGATTGTTAACAAAGAATTAATTCCAGTAAATGGCTCTAATAAAAGAGTAAAGAATAAAGTACTAGGGTCGGCTGCTTTATCAACTGATACTGCAAGAATTCCAAAGAAACCTAAAACAAGCATAAATGGAATTACAATAAAGAAGGCAGACATAAATCCTTTTCTTAAATCATCTGAACTTTTTGCCGCAAATACTCTCTGCCAAACACCTTGATCAAATAAGTTGGTTGCAAAAACAGCAATGAAGAAAGTTAAGCCAGCAGTATATCCATAAAAATATTTACCACTCATTAAAGTACCAGCTTTCTCATTAATTAAATTCATAGAAAAAGTATTATTTCCAGAATTAAAGATATGGTTGATAGCAAATATTAATAAAATCATAATTATAATAAATTGAATTTTATCTGTAAAAATTGAAGCTCTAAGCCCCCCATAAAGAGTGTAAGATAAAGTAGCTACAATTATTACAAGAGAGGTTTGCCAAAGAGGAAACCCTGACATTAAGTTAACAACTTTTGCAATCGCTGTAACTTCAGCTGCAAAATAAACAAACATGTACATTATTGTTAATAATAAAACTAAACGAAACATTGCTTTGCCAAATCTAATTAGAACAAATTGAGTAAGAGTATTACCATTAGGCATAATTTTTCTCATTCGTTGACCGATTGTAATAAAGGCTAAGAAGGGTAGAGCTTGACCTAAGCCATAACCAATTATAGCACCTAAACCACCCCAAGTAGCAGCTTCTGATGGACCAATTAAAATCCACACACCAAAACATGATGCAACTAAAGATGCAGTTAAAGATCTTTTGCCAATTGATCTATCTGCATTTAAATATGAGTTAATTGAAAGTTTACCTCTTGAATAAACTATTCCAATAGCAGCAAAAGCTAATGAAGTTAAAAGTAGAGTAATAATAGTAGTTGATTGATCTAGATATATTGTGTTCATTTTTTCCCTTCGTTGTGATTATACAACAGGTTCTTTGGGTATATTCTCAGCTTTTTACAGCACCCCAGAAACTGATATTCTTAAAAAAAAGAATATAAAAGTTAATTAAAGAAATAATTAAATTAAGTCAAATTTTAACCCCAAGATATGAACACTAGGTAAGGAGTAATGTGTTAAATTAGTAGGTTTATTGAATTAATTTCATTAATAACTATATACACCTTAATAAATGTCAGAGATTCAAATATCCATTAATAACTTATCCAAAGTTTATGATAATGGTTTTAAAGCCCTTAACGATGTTAGTCTTAAAGTAAAACAAGGTGAGATCCTTGCAATGCTTGGACCTAATGGTGCAGGAAAAACAAGTTTAATCAGTATTATTTGCGGAATAGTTAAACCATCTTCAGGAACTGTTACAATTGATAATTTTGATATTATAAAAGATTATAGAGAGACGAGATCAAGAATAGGGCTTGTTCCTCAAGAGCTAAACTTAGAATCTTTTGAAACTGTTTTTGATACCGTGTCTTATTCTAGAGGATTGTATGGAAAGCCACCTAAACCAGAACACATTGAGAAAATTCTAAAAGATTTAAGTTTGTGGGATAAAAAAGATCAAAGACTTAGACAATTGTCAGGTGGAATGAAGAGAAGAGTTTTAATTGCAAAAGCTTTGTCTCATGAGCCTAAAATACTATTTCTTGATGAACCAACAGCTGGTGTAGATGTTGAACTTAGAAGAGACATGTGGATGGTTGTTGAAGAGTTAAGAAAAACAGGGGTCACAATTATCTTAACTACCCATTATATTGAAGAGGCAGAAGCTATTGCTGACCGTGTAGCTGTAATTAATCAAGGAGAAATTATTATTGTTGAAGATAAAAAAGAATTAATTAAAAAAATGGGTCATAAAAAACTAACTATTGAATTACAAAAAAAAATTAAAGAAATTCCTGATGATTTACTTAAATATAGCCTTGAAATAGGAGATGAACACATGTCTTTAATTTATACTTATAATGTTCAAGCTGAAAAAACTGGTATTACAGATTTATTGCAAGACTTAAAAGATACTGGCTTAAAGTTAAAAGATTTAAAAACTGAACAAAGTACTTTGGAGAAAATATTTGTTGATTTAGTAAAGGAGAATAATGAAATTTAATTATTACGGGTTTAGAGCTATTTATGCTCATGAGATGAATAGATTTATAAGAACTGTAGGTCAATCTATTCTTTCACCAGTAATATCCACCTCATTATATTTTGTAGTGTTCGGTTCAGTTATTGGAGGTTATATTGAAAAAATTGATGGTGTTAGTTATGGATCATTCATTGTACCCGGTTTATTAATGCTTACACTGCTTACCCAATCAATAAGCAACACTTCGTTTGGAATATTTTTTCCAAAATTTAATGGAACTATAAACGAGATCTTAGCAGCACCTATATCAACGCTTGAAACGGTTCTAGCTTTTGTTGGGGCAGGAGCTACTAAAACATTAATTGTTGGTGCTGTAATTTATGCAACTGCTTCTTTTTTTGCGGATGTGACAGTTAAATATCCATTGTTAATGATATTTTTATTAGTTTTAGTTTCTTTTACATTCGCTTTATTTGGATTTTTAATTGGAGTTGTTAGTAAAAACTTTGAACAGATGTCGATCATTCCATCATTAGTTATTACGCCCATGGTATTTTTAGGTGGAAGTTTATACTCTCTTGATATGTTGCCACCATTTTGGCAAACAATTTCTTACTTTAATCCAGTGGTTTATTTAATTGATGGCTTAAGATTTTCTTTCTATGGGGTATCTGATTTTAATATTTGGGTAAGCATAAGTTCTATGGTATTTTTTCTAGTGATTTGTGTGATCTTGGTCACAATACTAGTGAAAAAGGGTTATAATATCAAAAGTTAAAATTAATTATGAATAGTAAACCAGCAACTTACCTCTCACTAAAAAACAAAGTTGTATTTGTACTTGGTGGAAGTTCTGGTATTGGAGCAGATTTTGTTGAAGCTTTTGCAAAACAAGGCTCTAAAGTTGCTTTTGTTGGTAGAAACGAAAAATTATCTAATGAATTAATTGAAAAACTTAAAAACTGTAGTTTTATACCTAAATTTTATAAGTGTGATATCACAAACTTAAAGATGTTAGAGGCATCCATTGAAGATTGTATTAAATCAGTTGGAGATATTGAAATTCTTTTAAATAACGCTGCAAATGATGAGAGACATGATTTTAAAGATATGACACATGAATATTTTGATTGGGAATATCAAACAAACTTAAGACCCCATGTATTTGCCATAAAAGCAGTCATTGATGGTATGATAAGATTAGGTTCTGGCTCCATAATTAACCTTGGTTCTATCGGATGGATGAGAAAAAATGAAAAAACAGTTTTGTATGGAATTTTTAAATCATCTATGCACGGTCTAACAAATGGACTTGCAAAAAGGTTTGGCAAAAATAGAATAAGAGTTAATACCTTAGTTCCTGGCTGGACAATGACTAAAAAACAAATCGATCAACACTTAGATGATGAAGGAGAAAAAAAAATTAAAGAAGGACAGTGTTTACCTGATAAAGTTCAACCACATGATATCTCAAATGCAGCTCTTTTTCTTGCATCTGATGAGAGCAAAATGATTACTGCACAAAGTATTATCGTTGATGGTGGATGGATATAATAATTAATAAGATAAAATAAACTATTATGTTGAGTTATATAATTCCTTTTCTTGTTTTAATTTTAGTTGTGGTATTTATCCATGAATATGGGCACTATTATTTTGCCAAACGTTATGGTGTAGGTGTTACTGATTTTTCAATAGGATTTGGTAAAGAAATTTTTGGCTGGAATGATAAATCTGGAACACGTTGGAAAGTTTGTGTCATACCACTTGGGGGGTATGTTAAGTTTTTTGGTGATAGAAATGTTTATAGCCAAGCTGATAATGAAAAAATTATAAAAGAATATAGCAAAGAAGATCAAGATAAACTGTTTGTATTAAAACCCTTATATCAAAGAGCTTTAATTGTATTTGGTGGCCCTTTAGCTAACTTTTTATTAGCAATTCTAATATTTTTCTCTGTTTATACCTTTGCTGGAAAAGACTTTACACCAGCTGTTATTAACGAAGTTCAAAAGGATAGTCCTGCAATGGTAGCTGGCCTTAAAGATAATGATATTGTGGTCTCTATTGATGGCAATGAAGTTACAAGTATTATGGATATTTCAAAATACATCATGATGTCTACCGATGAATTCATCAATTTTACAGTAAACAGATATGATCAAGATTTAACTTTTAGAGTAAAACCCAACATTGCTGAGGGAGAAGATAATCTTGGAAATAAAATTAGTAAACGAATGGTTGGCATTAAACTTGGAGCTTATAATAATGAAGTAAACCACGTTAAACTTGGTCCTGCTAAAGCACTGTTTTATGCGGTTAATGAAGTTTATTATGTAAGCACCTCTTCACTTAAATACATAGGTAGTATGATCACTGGAAATGGCGACACTTCACAGTTAGGTGGTCCAATTCGAATAGCAAAAATTAGCGGACAAGTTGCAGAATTTGGAATTTTACCTTTTATAAGCCTTATGGCTTACATTTCTATTAGCTTAGGGTTAATAAATTTGTTCCCAATTCCGATGTTGGATGGAGGACACTTGATGTTTTATGGAATTGAAAAGGTATTAGGGCGCCCTTTATCACAAAAAACTCAAGAAGGTTTTTTTCGAATCGGATTGTTTTTATTGCTATCATTGATGTTTTTTACAACGTTTAATGACCTAAAGGACGTTGGTTTATTTAAGTTTTTTAATAATTATATTTCTTAAATAACCCTTTAAAATAAACACTTATTTAACAAATCACCATATATTGGGGTTTTCATTTTATGAGACACTAATAAAAAGCTTGATTTATGGGCTTTAATGTAAATTATATGAAAATAACCAATAAAACCGGAGCTAAATATATGAATAAAAAACAATTAATAGCACAACTATCAGGTTCTCTAAACCTAAGTAAAGCTGATGCTGAGCGTACTTTCGATACAATTACAAACACTATTCTAGATGCTTTAAAAGGTGACGATACAGTGAAAATTGCTGGATTTGGAACTTACAAAGTAGCAAAAAGAAAAGCTAGAGTTGGAAGAAATCCTAGAACTGGAGAGCAAATTCAAATCGGTGCTTCTCAAAAAGTTAAGTTCTTACCAGCTAAAGCACTTAAAGAAATATTTAATAAGTAGTTAAATAGCAAATTCATTAACAGCCTTTTACAGAAATGTAATAAGGCTGTTACTATATGCAAATAGTGCATACCTAGATTTCCCAATCAACAATAGTTTTTAAGATCATCATAAATATAAGTGAAGACTTATATGGGAGGTCTTATGACTAAATTAACAAAAATAATATCAACATTTTCGTTGGGTCTAGTTTTTCTTTTAGGTCTAACAAGTGTTGGAAGTGCAGAAACAACAGTATCTGCAGAAGTACAATATATCTTTAATACATTTTCATTTTTAGTTTGTGGATTTTTAGTTATGTGGATGGCAGCAGGTTTTTGTATGCTTGAATCAGGATTGGTAACTACTAAAAGTGTATCAACAATTGTTGCAAAAAACATTGGAAAATTTTCAATTGTTGCAATAATTTTTTATTTAGGTGGTTATAATTTAGCTTACGGAATACCAGAAGGTGGTTTCATTGGTTCATTCACACCATGGACACTAACTGATTCTCTTGAGCAAGGTTATTCAGGAAGCGCTGATTGGTTTTTTCAAATGTTATTCGTTGCAGCAACATGCTCTATCGTTTCAGGTGCTGTAGCTGAAAGAATAAAAATTTGGCCTTTCTTTATCTTTTCTGCAATCTTAGGTGGATTAATTTATCCAATTACTATGGGTTGGCAGTGGGGTGGTGGATGGCTAGCATCCCTTGGGTTTTCTGACTTTGCAGGTTCAACTCTAGTCCACGCTTGTGGTGGTGCAGCTGCACTAGCAGGTGTAATTTTACTAGGTGCCAGAAAAGGAAGATTTAGTCCAAAAGGAGATGTAAAAAGTATGGAACCATTTGCAGCTTCTTCAATTCCATTAACTGCTCTTGGTACATTCATTTTATGGATGGGTTGGTATGGATTTAATGGTGGATCACAATTAGCTTTAGGCACATTTGAAGATGCAAACGCAATGTCTAAAATATTTATGAATACTCATTTAGCAGGTGCGGCTGGTTGTGTTACAGCAGCCTTAGTTACAAGATTGATTGGTGGAAAAACTGATGTTATAATGATGTTGAATGGTGCTCTTGCTGGTTTAGTTTCTATTACAGCAGAACCTTTGGCTCCAAGTCCTATGCTTGCAATCGGAATTGGTTCAGTTGGATCTATAATTATGTATTTTGGAACTAGCTGGTTAAATTCAATGAGATTAGATGATGTTGTTGGAGCAATTCCAGTACATTTATTTGCAGGAGTGTGGGGAACTTTAGCAGTTACATTAAGTAATAGTGGTACCACCCTAACAACTCAATTAATTGGAGTACTATCAGTTACAATCTTTACTTTTATTTTTTCATACATTGTATTCTTTGTTTTGAAACAATTTATTGGTTTAAGAATAAGTGATGAGGCTGAAAAACTAGGAACTGATGTTGCTGAGATTGGTGTTAGAGCTTACGCTATAAGAGATTAGTAACATAAGAATTAAAAGAAATAGGCCCCTTAACTGGGGCCTTTTTTATTTCTAAATGCTTTTTAAGGTATCAAGTACTTCTTTAGCATGATCTTTAACTTTAACATTGTCCCAAATTTTTACAATTTTACCATTTGGATCAATTAAGAAGGTTGTTCTTACTATACCCATAAACTCTCTACCCATAAATTTCTTTTTAGTCCAAACTCTGTATTTTTTCAAAATATTAAGCTCTACATCTGATAAAAGATCAAATTTAATCTTATGTTTTTCTTTAAATTTATAGTGACTTTTTAGATCATCTTTAGAAATACCAAATACATCACAATTTAGTTTTTTAAGTTTAGGTAATAATTTGTTAAAATCATTAGTCTCAATTGTGCATCCTGGAGTGTCATCTTTAGGATAAAAATAAAGAACAACATATTTACCAATGGAATCTTTTAAAGAATAAATCTCACCATCTGTTGAGTTTAATTTAAATAACGGTGCTTTAGAATTGATTTTCATAATTTTATTTAATTATATCATCACATATGTATACTAAAAATCATGAATATAAAATCATCACAAATATTAGTTTCAGAAGCACTTAAAGAAATCAAAACAATTAATACAGATGAGGCTTTAACTTTATTTAACGAAGATAAATGTAATTTAATCGATATTAGAGAAAAAGGTGAACTTGATAAAATGGGTAGAGTAGAAAATTCAAACCATATTCCCCGTGGAATGTTAGAATTTTGGTTAGATCCAGAAGGTCCTTATTTTAAAAGTGGAAAACTTGATATGACTAAGGAGATGGTTTTATTTTGTGCTGGCGGATTAAGATCTGCGCTTGCAGCCAAATCATTAAAAGAAATGGGCTTTGAAAATGTTTCTCACATTGATGGTGGCTTTGCAGCAATTAGTCAAAGTGATTTTAAAATAGTTTAATCTATTTTATTATATTCATCTAAGGCAAATTCTAATCGATCTTGCCCCCAAAATATTTTATTATTGACGATAAAAGTTGGCGCTCCAAAAATCTCTTTTTCATGGGCATTTTTAGTGGCATCTTTTAACTTCTCCTTAATAATAGGATCTTTAATTGTCTTGTAAAAAATTTCTTTATTAATTTCACATTGCTCAAGTAGGGGTGTTAAAATTTCTTCTTTAGAGATATCTAGATCATCTACCCAATAAGCATCAAACATAGTTTTAATATACTGAACTTGATTTGATGAATTAATACTAAAATAACCACGCATAATAATTAATGAGTTTATAGGAAATTTAGAGTTCCATTTAAAATCAAAATTATTTTTTTTTGCAATTAATAAACAGTCATTCATCATATGTTTTAATTTAGGTTTGATAAACGCTGGTGGTGTTATTCCTTCTAAGTTATGAAGACCACCTAATAAGATGGGTTTATAATTTATCTTAATATTTTTTGGTAAAGATTGGATTTTTTTGTAAGCTAAATATGTATAGGGACTAATAAAATCAAAATAGAAATCTATTTGTTTAGTCATATAGATTAACTCTTTTTGCATAAAAAATTCTTATAATCCAATAAAGAGTAAGACCTATTGGACCAATAAAATAAGTTACCAATATAGGAAAAGACATTATTATTTTATTTATGCCAAATTTTTGAGAGTCTTTAACAATCCAACCTCCACAAAATAAATTGATAGATAGAAAATGAGTCCAAAACAAAATTAAGAAGGATTTATCGTTAAATAAATAAACAATTGAATCTAAGCCTAAATATAGTTCAAAATTTCTGATAAAGTCATACCCTTCGTTAAACAGCACATAAATTAAATAACCGTAGGCGAAACTTAAAATAATAAAAGGAAAAATTGATGTAATAAAAACTCTACATATTTGTGACTGTGGAAAAAAGACTAATATTAACCAAAAAGGTAATACACCTAGATTTAACCAAAGAAAAATCATTTCAATTGTAAAATATGTATAGATTTGATCGATCATTTTTTAGTGTATTATACAATAAGCTATTAAGATTCATATGAGAAATAGAAAAAAAACATTACAAGTTACGGTAGAGGAGATGAGAAATTTCTCATTTGCATATATTGAAAGATATGCTCCATCTAAACAACAGCTTAGAACCTATCTATTAAAGAAGTATCTAAAAGCGAATTTAGAAAATATTAAAAAACAAGATATTACAGATTTAATTGATGTTGTTTTGCAAGATCTTGAAAAAACTAAGTTTATCAATGATAAATTCTATTCTGAAAGTAAATCAAGAAGTTTAATTCAAAGAGGTAGTTCAGTTAATAAAATTAGAAACTATTTAATGACTAAGGGAATTAATGATCGTTACATTAAAGAAACAATAGATAAGATTAAAGAGGATAACTCTGACCAAGATTTTTTTTCTGGAATAAAAATATGTAAAAAAAAGAGAATTGGACCAGCGAGAGTAGAGGATAATAGAGCACTATTTTACAAAAAGGATATTGCTTTACTAGCAAGAAATGGTTTTGATTTTGAAACATCTAAAAGGATCATGGATATTGATCAAGCTGACTATATGAAAATAATTAGATTACTTTAATTTTTTTTCTTTCTCTTCTTCTTCAACAAGAGATTCAATTCTATTTCTAATAACATTTTTAACAAATACAAAAACCAATAAGCCAAAGATGGAAACAGACACTATAATTATTAAAATTACTCTTAGTTGCTCATCCATTATAATATGTTTTTACTTTTTAAAATTAAACTTGGGTTTTTAAATTCAGATTTTCCATAGAGTATTTCATTGTAATTAAAGTCAGTTACTTTGCCTCCTGAGTGTTGAAGGATTGCGTGACCAGCTGCAATATCCCATTCACAAGCTCTTGGTTCAGCGACATACATATCAAACTCACCTGCTGCAATAACACAAAATTTTAGTGAGCTTTTCATTTTTTGAAAAGAACTTATTTTATATTTTTTATGAATTTCTAAAATTTCAGGTTTAAGTTCGTTTGAATAACTTACTGCTGTATGTCCAGCGTAGTTTTTTTCTTTATTCATTAATGAAATTTCTTGATTGTTAATTAACTCATAACTATGAGACAAACCGTAAGAGTAAAAAACTCTTTTCTTAGCAGGAGCTGTTATAATCCCGATAGCTGGTTTTTTATCCAATATTAATGCTGCATTTAAAGTAAATTCATCACGGTTATTTATATAATCTCTAGTGCCATCAATTGGATCGATTAACCAAAAATTATTTAAATCAGTATCCATCTTATGATTTGCACTCTCTTCTGAAACAATAGCAATATTTGGAGTTATTTCTTGGATCTTGCTAGTTAAAATTTTATTAACTTCAATATCTCCATTACTTACAGGAGTATTGTCTGACTTAATTTCTTTTTTTAAACCAGCTTCTCTTAAATCTAAAGCTACCTGACTTGCTTTATTAAAAGTTTCTATAAGCGAAAGGGTAATTTTTTTTTTTCTTCAAGGTTCATTAGTAAATTTTTTCTAATCTAATTATTTCCATAATATAAACCATAAGAACTTACACTTTTATTAGCTGAAATTTGACCTTCTCTTGATTTAAAAAAATTTTTAATTTCTTCTTCAGATACACTTGAGTATAGTTCTGGCATATATTTTTTTGTAAATCTTGGATGTGCTTTTATAAATTCTTTATCACCATATTCCCAAGAATAAACATTTTCAGCATATTCAGTTTCTAAATATTCAGCCTGAGTAAGTTTAGAGATATTTTTATAAGGATTTGACTGTGAACCCACATTTCTTTTGGCCCATTTTGCAGTTAATTTAAAATCTTTAAGAAGTCTGTAATTAAATTTTAAATAATCTTTGACTTTAGCTCCACGAGGGAGTGTATGTTCAAAATAATCATATCCAACAGGTCTATACACTTCTGCTAGAATACTTGAATAGCCAGTATATTCCCATGAATAGTTTACAGTATTAGCACCTCTGCTTGCATGATTGATATTAATACCATCTTTATTAATAAAAGCTTGCACAACGTACATATCTTTATGCCCTTTATCTAATAGTTTTTGATTTTCTAATCTAAAGCCAAGCATTATTTCACCTACAGCAACTTTCATTCTTATATTTCCACAATTATTTGTACCTGTAGTTTTTGAATAGATACTTTTTAATTTTTTGATATTACATTTTCTAGTACCATGATTTAAAACCTTAAATTTTTGATCAAATAATTTTTGTATTAGATATGTATTGATCAATTCTTTTTCTTGGTCTGTAAAGTTAATTTCGTTATACCAAACAGCATAAAATTGAGCAAAAGTTCCAAGAGTGCTAGGAATATCATATCCAGAAACATTATATCCAATTGCCTTAGTTGTTTTTTTTTTCAATCATTGGATCTTTCTTTGCTGATGCCCAAGATAATAAGATATCACCTATTATTTGAGGATTATTAGTTCCGGCGTAATGTAAAAAACCTTGGCATGTAAACCATGCCCAATGTGAATAGTCATCTTTAGGGTAAGGATCTACATTTTTAATTCTATCAAAGCAATTCCACTCTTCATTTTTTTTTTTGAACCAACCTTTCATGGGCGTTAGTTTTGAATATTCTTTAAATTTTTTAAAGTCTTTAACTGGTTCCCAATTTTTAATAACTTTAATCTCTAAAAGAGTATTAGGTAAAAGCTTTTCTTTTGAAAATACATCATCACTAAATGTGATTAGACTAATTAATAATACCAACATTATTTTCATTTTTTTAACTTTTATTTTCATTGAGCTTTTCTAATTGTATTATTTCTGAATTAATAACTTTTTTTCCAACATTTTCAAAATTTACAGTAACTTTACCATTAATCATTGATTGAACTTGTCCAGTTCCCCAATCTTTGTTATTAGGGTTAGTAACTTTGTCGCCTGGTTCGAAATCTAAAATCATTAATTTACTTATAGTTAATATACTAATAAATATCATTAAATATGACAAAATTGAATTCAATTGGAATAGCTAAAGAACCTAAAGATACCTTGGTTGTTGTTGCAATGTCAGGAGGGGTAGATTCTTCAACAGTTGCAGCTATGATGAAAAGTGAAGGATACAATGTAATTGGTATAACTTTAAAACTCTATAATGATAGTAAAGAGACAGCTTCTTCTAAACAATGTTGTGCAGGCCAAGATATTATGGATGCAAAAAGAGTAGCTGATAAACTAAAGATAGAACATAAAATTTTATATTATCAAGATAAATTCAAAGAAGGGGTCATTGATAATTTTATAGACAGTTATCTAAATGGAGAAACACCCATTCCATGTGTGCAATGTAATAAAACAGTTAAATTCACAGATTTATTTGAAGAAGCAAAAAGACTCAACGCTGATGCTTTGGTAACAGGACATTACGTTAAAAGTATCACTGAAAAAGATAATACGGATATGTATAGAGGTATTGATTTAAATAGAGATCAAAGTTATTTTTTATTCAATACTACAAAAGATCAATTAAATTTTTTAAGATTTCCATTAGGCAATCTTCATAAAGATGAAACTAGAAACATTGCAAGAGAACTTGATCTTAATGTTGCAGACAAACCTGACAGTCAAGATATTTGCTTTGTTCCAAATGGAGACTACGCCTCAGTTATAGAAAAGTTTAGACCAAACTCTTTTAGCAAAGGTAATATTAAAAATATGAATGGTGAAGTGATAGGAGTTCATGACGGCATCATTAATTATACAATTGGACAAAGAAAAGGAATTGGAGTTTCTGACAAGAACCCATTTTATGTAGTAAAAATTATTGCAGATAAAAATGAAATTATTGTTGGTGCTAAGGAACACCTTGTTAAAACTAAAATAAATTTAAAAGATTTAAATATTATTACAAATGATCAAAATGATTTTGAAAATGAATTATTTGTAAAAGTGAGATCTACTGGAAGATTGATTAAAGCCAAGATAGATATCAATGATACCAATGCGAACGTTAATTTATTGGAAGAGGAACATGGTATTGCACCTGGTCAAGCATGTGTGTTTTATTCAAAAAACAATAATGGTTATAAGGTATTAGGTGGTGGTTGGATTAAAAGCTAATAACTGTAGATATAAATAAACTAGTTTATAATTTATTTATTTTTAGCTTTTCTTTTAGCTCTTCTTTTTTTAGAGCCTTGTTTTCTTCGACCTCTATGTTTCTTTGGGTAACCCATACTATCCTATATATAATTTTATTGACGTTATTGAAGGGATATAGCATTCTCCCTTTAACTTATCAAATTTTTTATGACTAAATCATTCAAGACTTTCCTTAAACATACAGCAAAAGATTACCATAATCAGTCAGTTAACCCCCCTGTAGTAAGAGCCTCGACTATTATCTTCAAATCTATGCAAGATATTAGGAAAATGCAGGATAAGAGCAAAAAAGACCCAACAGGTGGACACTTTGACTATGGAAGACAAGGAACTTCAACCACTCATGTTTTATCCCAGATACTTAAAGAAATGGAAGAATGTTACCATGTATTTTTAACGCCAACTGGGTTTGGCTCAGTTTTTTTGGCTATTTTTAGTATTGTTCGACCTGGCGATGAGATTATTGTAGCAGACCCCGCATACTCACCTACGAGAATTTTAACTCAAGATTTTTTAAAAGAATTTAATATAAAATCATTTTTTTACGATCCACATGATTTGAAAACTTTAGAAAAAGCGATTACAAAAAAAACAAAATTAATTTTTGTTGAAAATCCTGGAAGTAATACATTTGATTTTCAAGATTTAGGTAAAATAGTATCAATTGCAAAAAAGAATAAAATTTTTTCAGTAATTGATAATACTTGGGGAACACCTTATTTTTTAAAACCAATTAAGCTTGGTTTTGATATGTCAATTGTATCTGCTACCAAATATTATTCAGGCCATTCTGATGTTATGGGTGGAAGTTTAGCCGTTAATAAAAAAGTTTTTAAACAAGTTGATAAGGCAAATAAGATAACTGGTTTAAGACTTGGTCCTGATGATGCTTATCTAATAACAAGAGGACTTAGAACTTTAGATGTTAGATTAGACAAGCATGAAAAAAGTGCAAAACAAGTAGCTGAGTTTTTATCTAATTATAAAAACATAAAATTATTATACCCACATAAAAAAGATTCATTTAATTTTAGAATGTGGAAAAAGTATTATTCTGGTGCATCAGGATTGATGGGTTTAAAAGTTAGATCAAAAAATAAAAACTCTGTAATCAAGTTTGTTAATTCTTTAAAACTATTTGGCTATGGGTATAGTTGGGGTGGATTTGAAAGCCTTGCGTTATATCAGGACAAACGTGAACAAGGTAATAGAGAATATCTTAAATTAGCTAAAGACGAACATTTAGTAAGACTGCATATTGGTTTAGAAGATCCAAAAGATCTCATTGATGATTTAAAAAAATCTCTTAAACATGTTAAATGAGTTCAGAAATATTTATAAAAAATAAAACAGCTTTAATAACGCTGATTGCAGCCTGTGTTGTAGTTTTAATTTCTCTTGGAGTTAGACAAACTTTTGGTCTATTTTTCATGGATTTTAAAAATGATTTAGATATTTCAATAACTCAATCTGGATTAGCAATAGGCATTCAAATGCTAATGTGGGGTTTAACAGGGCCTATATTTGGAGCTATCGCTGATAAATATGGTGGACATAAAGCGATTTGCTTAGCTTTTGTTTTTTATATTTTAGGAATTTACTTTTTGTATGCTGGTCCAAATACTGGAATTTTTTTTCAAATAGATTTGGGACTTTTAGTTGGAATTGGTTTAGGTGGAACTGCAATTAGTATTCCAATGTCAATTGTTGGAAAACATTTCCCATTATCAAATAGAACTATAGCCATGAGTATTGTCACAGCCGTCGGTTCTTTGGGCTATTTTATCTCTCCACTTTACACAAGTTATTCGTTAATCAAAAATGGATGGGTGGACACACTTTTTGTATTCACAATATTCTTATTTATTGGACTTATAGTGGCTTTTTTTGTTAGATCCCCTTCTTTAGAGCAATCTATTGAAAAACCTAACGATCAAAGTACCTTTGATGCTTTAAAAGAGGCCTTTAAAAACAAAAGTTACGTATTACTCACATCTGGTTTTTTTGTATGTGGTTTTCATATAACTTTAGTTGGAACTCATGTTCCAAAATATGTAATTGATAGAGGCTTAGAAAGCTGGACAGCTGCTGCAATTTTATCCTTAATTGGACTATTTAACATATTTGGTTCTCTATTAAGTGGATATCTTTCTACAAAAATTAGTAAAAAAATTATTTTAAGCTCTATCTATGCATTAAGGGGTGTTTCAATAATCTTATTTATCTTCTTACCTGCAAGTAACATTAATGCATTTATCTTTGGCGCAAGCTTTGGCTTTTTATGGCTTTCAACGGTGCCTGCAACAAGTGGTATAGTTGCCCATATTTTTGGAACAAAATATTTAGGTGTATTATATGGAATAGTTTTTTTAAGCCATCAAGTAGGCTCATTCTTTGGAGCTTTTCTTGGAGGATTATTTTATGATTTATATGGCTCTTATGATTATGCTTGGTATTTAGCAATTGCTTTATCAGTTTTTGCAGCAATAATACATTTACCAATTAAGGAAGAAGCAGTTTTAAGATTAAAAACAGAATAGAAAATTGAATAAGAAAAACTACTTACTAGATTTAGATAATTCAAAAAAACCTTTTATAATCTACAAATCAGATGAGGGGTTTGATCTTTACACTGACTTTTCAAAAAAAATTATTTTAAACAATAACAACATCGAAAAATTCATTAACAAAAATACTAAATTAAAATCTATCGGTAAAGAAACAGACCTATTTATTGGTTTTTTTGGTTATGAAATACTAAATAACTTAATAGGCGTAAAAATAAAAAAACAAAAAACAATAAATTTTCCAAAAGGGATATTTTACAAACCTGAAACAAAAGTAAAACTTTCAAATAATCTGGAATATAAAAAAACTAGATCATCAGAGCCTAGTGGTTTGTTTAAAATAAATATTAATAAAAAATCGTATAAAGTAATATTTGATAAGTTTAAAAAGAAAATAAAATCTGGTGAAACATACCAGATTAAAATCTGCACTAAATATAGTAATAAATCTGAAATAGATGCTTTAGATTTTTTTGATAGGCTAGTAAAAAGTAATATGGCACCTGAAGCCTTTATGATTAAGGATAAAAATTATTCAATAATAAGCTGTTCACCTGAAAATTTGATAACAAAAAAAAATAATTTTATAACAACAAAGCCTATAGCAGGTACCTTAAAGAAAACTAAAAAGTTAAATAAGAATAAAGCCCTCACATTTTTTAGAAAAAACTTAAAAGAAACCAAAGAGCACAATATGATTGTTGATATGGAAAGAAATGATTTATCTAGAATTTGTAAACCAGGTTCAGTAAAAATTTTAAAGAAAAAGATAGTTGAGGAATACAAGGACCTTTATCACTACGTGAGTTTAATTGGAGGACAGCTCAAGAATAAAGTTACCTCATTAGAGATTATAAAAGCAATGATGCCGGGTGGATCAGTAATTGGATGTCCAAAAATTAGCACATTAAATTTATTAAATAAGCAGGAAAAACAAAGCAGAAATATTTACACAGGAAGTTTTGGTTACTTAAAGTTCAATGGAGATATGAGGTTCAATATTATTATTAGATCTATATTAAACTTTAAAGGTAAATCGGAGATTTCTGTAGCTTCAGGAGTGGTAATTGACAGTAATGCAGCTCATGAATTTAATGAAAACTATATTAAAGCAAAATCATTAATGGATCTTTATAAATGATATATATTATCGATCATCAAGACTCTTTTACTCACAATGTAGTTCATCAATTTGAAAATTTTGATGAAGTGGTTTGTACAAATTTTAACAAAATAAATGAAAATAAATTAAGAAAAGCAGATATTATTGTTTTTTCACCAGGCCCAGGTGCACCAAAAGATTATCCTTCTAGTTCAAAAATCTATAAAAAATACAAAGGTAAAAAAAAAATTATAGGCATTTGTCTTGGGTTTCAACAAATTCTGTATTGTGAAAATGGAAAAATAATTGAACAAAAGAAGATTTATCATGGTTTTCAATCTAAAATAAAAGTAACTAGCAAAAACTCATTATTCAAAAAAAATAGTCAATTCACTGTAGGTAGATATCACTCTCTAAAATTAAAAGAGCCATTTACTGCAAAAAATTTTGAAATTACAATGAGGTGTGCTATTTCAAATACAGCAATGACAATAGAAAATAATAAAGAAAAAGTATATGGCTTTCAATTTCACCCAGAATCTTTTTTAACTGAAAATGGTAACTTACTTATTAAAAAAATCTTATCAGCATAAAACTTATAAAGAGATTAATTTTAAAGATCTTTGGGGGGATAATGGTGTGTTCACTACGATGTGGATCTTTGGAAAACCTGCTAAAATACTTTTTTTTAGAAAACATATTAAAAATTTAATAAAGTCTTTAGAAACTTATAAATTAAACACCCTAAATCTTGAAAAAAATATTCTTAAATTAATCAAATCAAATATTGATAAAAAAAGATCTTATAATCATCTTCTTAGAGTTGCTGTGAATAAAAAGATAATATCAATTTCTTTAAGAAATAGAAAAACACCAAAATTAAATTTTAATTTAAAGCTTATTAGTCACAAGCGATTTGACCCTAAATTTAAAAATCTTAAATATAGATTTATATTAAAATATTTGTCTAAAATGGATAACACTACTTCTGACGTTGGTCTTTGTTACAAAAATATGATTTTAGAAAGTGGAACTTCAAATATGTTATTTATCAAAGGTGATAAAGTTTACTCTCCAATAAATAATATATACAAAGGTATTACCTATAATTTCTTTAATAAAAAATTAGGTAAGATTATTAAAAAGGATATATTGATTAAAACTTTATCTGATTATAATGAAATTCTTCTCATTGGTTCTGGAAAAGGTGTTGCATCAATAAAAAATATTAATGAAATTAAGTGGAAGAGAAAAAGTTTAAAATTTTATAAAATATTATCTAGTTTTTATAAAAACGAAGTTAACAAATGCTCTATTTATAGGTAAAATTATGTTTGATCCAAATAATCCCTGTTTATTTTGCAACTCCAAACAAAGTGGTTTAACTGCTGAAAATGAGTTGGCTTATGCCAGTTATGATACATATCCTGTGTCTGAATTTCATTGTTTAATTATTCCAAAGCGACATATTAAAGGTTATTTTGATTTAAATGATAATGAAGTGATCGCTTGCAATAACCTTATCAAACTAATTAAAGAGGAAATATTATTAAAAGATCCTTCAGTTAAAGGGTTTAATATTGGAGCAAATTCTGGTGCTATTGCCGGACAATCAATCCTGCACTGTCATATTCATTTAATTCCACGAAGAGAGGGTGATGTTGAAAACCCTCAAGGAGGAGTTAGGTCGGTTATCCCTCTAAAACAACATTATAAACGTAAAGCGTAAGTTGTATTTTTGATTGATAAATAGAGCGCCTAATAACGGTTGATCTATCATTTCAACTATACTAAAAACTCAAAATTAAGATTCAACAAAAATAGTTATAAAGGGTAATATTCTATATGATGTCAATTAGTCCATTTTCTGCCCTAGCAGAATTAATTTCTCCTTCTGTAATTCAAGGCTTTGTTTTTGCAATGTTAGCTCTAATCGTTATTGGAACAGTTGTTCAAATGATACATCATAAAAATGTTACTTATTTTTTCAATAATGCAAAAAAAGCAAAATTAGCTGCCGAAAGAGAACTTGGTGTTGGAGAAAAAACTTCAGTTATTTTAAAAACTGTAGTGCATGATATTGCAACTACTGCAGAGTTAGGTGTTGGTAAAAGAAGAGTTGCACACGTTATGGGAATGTATGGAACTATTTTATTTTGGGTTGCATCAGTCGTATTAGTTTTTGGCTACACTGGGACAGGAACTGCTGTACCAACAATCTGGCCTATGATTTGGCATGTTGGAGCAATAATGACTTGTGTGGGTGGATACTGGTTTTGGTTATTTTTAAGAGTGGATGTATTAGCAGAAGCTCATCCATGGTACAGAATTATTAAAGCAGACTTGTTTGTCCTAGCACTTCTTGCATGTGCAACTACTGGACTTGCTTGGTCTTATTTTCAATCCTCAGGATCAACTGGATTAGGATATATATTTTTAGTTTTATTTATTACCTCAAACATTGTTTTATTTGGGGGAGTTTATTGGTCAAAATTTGCACACATGATTTACAAGCCTGGTGCAGCAATCCAAAAAAACTTAGCAGAAGCAGATGGGTCAAGAGACAATCTTCCACCATTAGCTGATGCACCAAAACAATTTGGACTAGGAATTAAAAGAGAACAACCAAAACACTATTAAAAAGAGAGAGGTAATATAATATGTCAACTTTTGTATACATGACGAGATGTGATGGATGTGGTCACTGTGTGGATATTTGTCCATCAGATATAATGCACATCGATGAAAATATTAGAAGAGCAGTAAATATTGAGCCAAACTTTTGTTGGGAATGTTATTCTTGTGTAAAAGCTTGTCCTAATCATGCAATTGATGTTCGCGGTTATGCTGATTTTGCTCCTATGGGTCATAGTGTTAGAGTTAGACGTGAAGAAGAGAAAGGAACTATCTCTTGGAAAATTAAATTTAGAAACGGAACTACAAAAGATTTTGTATCTCCAATTACAACAAAGCCTTGGGGAAAATTTATTCCAAAATTAGCAGAAGGTGAAAAACCTAATGATGATGAGATTAACTCTCAAATGCTTTACACTGAGCCTAATGGTTTAAATATTGATGGTAAATTACCATCAGTACCAAAAGACACCTTTAAAAAAGGAGTTTACTACTAATGGCTAAACATAAAACACATTTTGAGGATTGCGATGTTCTAGTTGTTGGTGGTGGTATGGCTGGAACTGGTGCTACTTTTGAAGCTAGACACTGGGGAAGAGACATGAAGATTATTTGTGTTGAAAAAGCTAATATTGATAGAAGTGGAGCAGTTGCTCAAGGTTTATATGCAATTAACTGTTACATGGGTATGCAGTGGGGTGAAAACCAACCTGAAGATCATGTAAGATATGCGCGTAATGATTTAATGGGAATGGTTAGAGAAGATTTAGGTTACGATATGGCTCGTCACGTTGATTCAACTGTTCATATGTTTGATGAATGGGGCTTACCAATGATGAAAAATGAAAAAACAGGTCGTTACCTTAGAGAAGGTAAATGGCAGATTATGATTCATGGTGAAAGTTACAAGCCAATCGTTGCAGAGGCTGCAAAAAAATCAGCTGACAAAATTTATAATAGAATAATGATTACTCATCTTTTAATGGATGAGGCTCAAGAAAATAGAGTAGGTGGAGCCGTTGGTTTTAATATGAGAACTGGTGACTTCCATGTATTTAGATCAAAAACTGTAATTGTTGCAGCAGGTGGAGCTTCTCATATTTTCAAACCAAGAGCAGTTGGTGAAGGAATGGGAAGAACTTGGTATGCGCCATGGAGTAATGGTTCTGCTTATGCATTACCTATTGCTGTTGGAGCTAAAATGACACAAATGGAGAATAGAATTGTGTTATGTAGATTTAAAGATGGATATGGTCCAGTTGGAGCATACTTCTTGCACCTTAAAACATATACTCAAAATGCAAATGGAGAGAACTATGAGAAGAAATGGTATGATCAAACTAAAGAATTAGTTGGTGAATACATTGATCACCATCCAACTCCTACATGTTTAAGAAACCACGCATTTATTCAAGAAACTATCGCAGGTGGCGGACCCATTCACATGGTAACTACTGAAGCTTTCCAAGATCCACATTTAGAAACTGTCGGTTGGGAAAATTTCCTTGGTATGACTGTTGGTCAAGCTGTTGTTTGGGCTTCTCAAAATATTGATCCTAAATACACAAATCCTGAACTGACTACATCTGAACCTTATGTCATGGGTTCTCATGCAACTTGTTCTGGAGCTTGGGTTAGTGGGCCTGAAGATTTATCTCCACCAGAATATTTCTGGGGTTATAACAGAATGTTAACAATTGATGGTCTTTTTGGTGCAGGTGATACTGTAGGTGGAAGTGCCCATAAATTTTCCTCAGGATCATTTACTGAAGGTCGTTTAGCTGCAAAAGCTGCTGTAAAATATATTGAGGATAAAAAAGCAGAGGGCATTAAAGTTACAGATAAGCAGTGTGAAGACTTTAAAACTGCTATATTTAAACCTCTTGAGACTTATCAAGTAGCTCAAAATGAAATTACAGGTGGAACAGTTTCACCTAGTTACATTTCACCTATTCAAGGTCTTCAACGTCTACAAAGAATTATGGACGAATATGTTGGAGGAATTGCAACTAACTACATGACTAATGGTAATATGCTTAAAAGAGGCTTAGAATTACTTGCTTGGTTAGAAGAAGATTTAGAAAAAGTAGGTGCTGAAGATTTACACCAACTTATGAGAGCTTGGGAATTAAAACACAGAGCTTTAACTTCTCAATGTGTAACTGAACACACTATGTTCCGTGAAGAAACACGTTGGCCTGGTTACTATTACAGAGGTGATCATATGAAACTTGATGATGATAATTGGCATTGCCTAACAGTTTCTAGACGTGATCCAAAAACTGGGAAATTTTCATTAGAAAAAGTGCCGGTTTATCACATAGTTGACGAGAACGAGAAGAGAAAAGCTTCTTAGAACAGTTAAACTTAAATTATGAATCTTTTAGAGAAATCTGATGATGAGATTATAGAAATTGCTAATCCAATTTGGAATAATCTTGTTAAAACCTCAAATATGAAAGATTATGGTGGGTTCACTAAAGATTTTGGAACTCAAATGTTATTTGGAGCAAATGAAGTAGAACTTGGAAAGCAGTGGGCTAACAACAAGTTGTTAACTAGTTTATCTGAGGATTATGAGGCATTTGGATGTCTTAGAAGAGGTTTGAACATCACTGTATTATTTAAACAAAAGAGTAAAGAAATTGAAGGTGAGTTCCTTGGAAGATTGGTCCTTGGTGTTGAAGGGGATGATGTTAAAGTCTTTGGAGCAACAATCTACTAGTAAAAAAAATCACTTTATAATAACTATTTATTTGACAAATAATTAACTGGGTGTATTGACGGTTGTAATGTCAATTTCCAACATAAAAGTATTAAAAAAAATTTTAGATTTTAAAGTAACTATCATCAAAACAGGCATCTTTGTTAGTCTAGCTGCTTATTGGGGTATTATTTTAGTTGGAACTTTTATCACATTTAATTAAGTTGTTTTTTAATAACTGTTAATTTTTTATGGATGTTTTTCTACCAATAGCTCAAGTATTTGTTAATCCTATTGAGATACTTTTATTGAGTGCAATCGTTGGAGTGCTTTCAGGTTTATTTGGTGTTGGTGGTGGTTTTTTAATGACCCCATTCTTAATTTTTTTAGGCGTACCACCTGCATATGCTGTTGCAAATGAAGCTAACAATATTCTTGCAACATCAGTATCAGGATCAACAACCCATTATTTAAAAAATACTTTAGATTATAAAATGGGTCTTATGATTGTTATTGGTGGAACAATTGGAACTGCATTAGGTATTTATACTTTTACATATTTTAAAGGTATTGGAAAAATTGATACAGTTATTTCTTTAGCCTATATGTATATACTTGCAATAATTGGTACATTAATGTTAGTCGAAAGTCTTGGAGAAATAGATAGAGCAAAAAGAAACCTTATAGTTAAAAAAAAATTACACGTTCATTATTGGATACATGGTCTTCCGCTAAGAATGAGATTTCCAAAATCAAAATTATACGAAAGTATATTTACCCCAATTATAATTGGTTTATTTGTAGGATTTATTGCTGCTATAATGGGTATAGGAGGTGCTTTTATATTGGTACCTGCAATGATTTATATAATTAAAATGCCAACAAAATTAGTTCCTGGAACTTCTTTGTTTGTAACAATTTTTGTGAGTGTCATAGTTACTTTTTTACATTCATTTAATTTTGGATCGATAGATTTAATGCTAGTGGTTATGCTAGTTGTTGGATCAATCATAGGAGTTCAAGTAGGACAAAAACTTGGTGAAAAAATTGATAGTTCTGGATTAAAAGCTTTATTGGCAATTTTATTATTAATAGTTGGAATAGCTATTGCTTATGAAACTTTTTTTGCTGAGCAAATTGAGAAAGAAATAATACAAGTACTAACTTCAGATTTAAATTTTTTCTCACTATTTATTTTAGAATTTTCAGAAGATATGCCATTTTTTTATGGATTGTTTTCCATTATGTTTGCAATTCTTTTAGGAGTTGTAGCTGCACTTATTAGGCGTATTTTTTCTAATTTTAAAAAAAAGATGTTACTGAAGAAGTCTTAGTTTAAGAAATTAATATAGAATTCTATACTTAAAATACTAACTAAGCCTACTGTAGCCATTCCTATAAATCCTACCAAAAATGGTTTGTAACCCATACTTTTAAGATCTTTCAGATTTGTTGATAAACCAATAGCAGCCATTGCCATTGTTAAGAATATTTTTGATGACGATTTAATAGTATCAACTGTTTCTAACCATAAATTATTATAAGTATTTAAAAAAAATTGATCTCCAATATTCCTTAAAATTATCATAGCCACAAAACCTAGTACAAAATATGGGAAAATAGCAAATATTGAGTAATCTTTTTTAACAATATTGTTTCTATTATAAAGAAATGCAAATAGTGGAATCATTATAACCAAAAATGTATTTCTTATTAATTTTGTTACTGTCGCCACATTTAATGTTTCTGGACTATTAAATTGTTGATCATAAATAAGTCCAGCTGCAGCTACTTGTGATGTTTCATGAATAGATGTACCTAAAAATAAACCAACAAATATTGGTTCTGCATCAAAGTAATAATTAGCAAAATATGGATATATAAGCATCGATAATATTCCAAATAATGTAATGTTAGCAACTGCGTAAGAAACTTCATTTTTTTTTGCACCTATAATTGGAGCAGTCGCCATAATTGCTGTTGTTCCACAAACTGTACTACCAATAGATATTAAGTAAGCCATTCTTGTTGGGATTTTTAGTTTTTTAATCAACAGCTTAATCACAACTAATACACTTATAATACAGACAATAATTAATGGTATAGCAACTGAACCAAATTCTAAAAATTCAAATGGCTTTAATTGAATTCCTAAACAAATTATTCCAAGTTTAAGAATATAATTTTGTGTAAAATTTAAACCTTCGATAAAGTTTTTTCTCATTTGAAATATATTTCCAAAAAACATCCCAATTAAAATCGCAATCATAGCTGTTGATATTGGACTTTTTTCATATCCTAAAAGTTCAATTCCAATAATATTATTAAATCCTTGAGATAAAGTGTAGAGAACAAACGCTAAAATAATACCTGGTACAATAACCAGGTATTTTTTAAATGGCATTAATTAATATTAGATGGGTTTTATGCACTTCTATAGAGCTTAGTCATAACAAATTCTTTATGACCTAAAGCTTCAGCGCAAGTTAATCTACCGTTAGCAACTCTAATCATTGATTTGATTAATTCATCACCAGCTTCAGACATAGTCATCTCGCGTGATAAAATTTTAGATACATCACAATCAATATGTTCACCCATACCTTTTACAGTAAGTGGATTAGCAGTTAATTTTACAACTGGTTCGATAGGGTTACCTACGATATTACCTTGACCTGTAGGGAATAAGTGAATGTTAAATCCAGCTGCTGCTTGAAGTGTAATACACTCAGCTGCTGCAGATGAAGTATCCATAAAGTATAAACCTTTTCCTTTAGTAGGCTCTTCTGCTGGCT
Source organism: Candidatus Pelagibacter sp. Uisw_094 (assembly GCF_047729535.1). Lineage (GTDB taxonomy): Bacteria > Pseudomonadota > Alphaproteobacteria > Pelagibacterales > Pelagibacteraceae > Pelagibacter. Next base: position 507,569 of record NZ_CP159823.1, read on the forward strand.
CTAATACATCAATAAATTTACAATTTCCAATTTTTTGGAAGTTTCCAAATGCTTTTTCTTCAATTGTTGTTAATCCACCTGCAATATTACCAGCTGTTGGTTGACTATCAGAAAGATCATCTGTTGCTTCTTTTAGAATAAAATCGTTGTAATCACTCCATGTTTTCATGAATTTCTCAGAAGCTTCTGGAGTTGCACCACGTGTAGCACAAACTTTTTCAGCACCAGTTAATTCTGAAGTTTCACCAAAACATAAATGAACCCCTAATGGCTCTAATTTATCCATTAAGTTTCCAACTGTTGGGTTAGCAGCAAGACCTGATGTTGTATCAGATTCACCACATTTAACTGAAATCCATAAATCACTTAAAGGACATTCTTCTCTTTGTTTTTCAGAAGCCCACATTGCAAATTCTTGAGCTTTTTTAGAAGCCTTCATAATTGTTCCTATGTCACCAGTTCTTTCAATGTGAAATCCTTCAACTGGTTTTCCAGTTTTAGCAATCTCATCAACAATTCTTTTTGTCCACTTAGGCTCAATACCAATAACAATTACAGCAGCAACGTTAGGGTTTTTTCCAGTCCCAATCATTGTTCTAAAATGTAGATCTAAGTCAGCACCAAATTGAAGTCTTCCATAAGAGTGAGGAAGGGCCATCGTACCTTTAATATTATTTGCTACAGCTTCAGCACAAGCATTTGAGATATCATCTACAGGTAAGATAATTACGTGGTTTCTAGTACCAACTCTGCCATTTTCTCTTTTATAACCTAAAAAACTTTTTGGAATTTCCATATTTTTTACCACTTCTTCGTTTTTACATTGTGAACATGAACATGCTCACCTTTTTTGATTGATTTAACTACTTTTCCAATATCATGACCATATTTTAAAATAGTATCACCTTCATTAAGGTCAATCATTGCAATTTTATGTCCTAATTGAATTTCATCTACTGATTGAATTTGAATTGTTTTATCATTTTCCATAATCCAGCATGCGCAATCTTGTTTTGGAGTGATTTTATCAATAACAACTACCCCTACGTTGTCTTTTTCATCGTGAATAATAATGTCTGTAGCCATAATTGTGTCGATTTGTTTGTTTGAAATTTTTTAATTCTTATATATTAATCTTTAAAATTAACAATTTATTTATAGATTTTTTAACAACTTAAGCAGAAAGGCCTAATTATTATGACTAAAATGACAACAGAAGAAGCTTTTGTAAAAGTTTTACAAATGCATGGAATAGAACACGCATTCGGAATTATTGGTTCAGCCTTTATGCCAATATCGGATATTTTTCCTGATGCTGGAATAACCTTTTGGGATGTTGCTCATGAAACAAACGGTGGATTAATTGCAGATGGTTACACAAGATCTACTGGTAAAATGTCAATGGTCATTGCTCAAAACGGCCCTGGAATTACAGGACTTGTTACTCCTATTAAAACTGCATACTGGAACCACACACCACTATTATTAGTAACACCTCAAGCTGCTAATAAAACTATGGGTCAAGGTGGTTTCCAAGAAGTAGAACAAATGAATTTATTTAAAGATATGGTTTGCTACCAAGAAGAAGTTAGAGATGCTTCAAGAATGGCAGAAGTATTAAATAGAGTAATTGAAAAAGCAATCAGAGGATCTGCTCCTGCACAAATAAATGTTCCAAGAGATTATTGGACACAAGTAATTGATATTGACCTTCCCCCAATTGTTAGACTTGAAAGACAAGCAGGTGGAGTTGATGCAATTAAAAAAGCAGCTGACTTATTATCAAACGCTAAATTTCCAGTAATATTATCTGGTGCTGGTGTTGTTATTGGTGGAGCGATTGAAGATTGTAAAAAATTAGCTGAAAAATTAGATGCCCCAGTTTGCTCAGGGTATCAACATAATGATAGTTTTCCAGGAAGTCATCCATTAGCAGCTGGACCTTTAGGGTATAATGGATCAAAAGCTGGAATGGAATTAATTAGCAAAGCAGATGTTGTTCTTGCACTTGGTACAAGATTAAATCCTTTCTCAACTCTACCTGGTTACGGAATGGATTACTGGCCGAAAGATGCAAGTATTATTCAGGTTGATATGAATTCAGATAGAATTGGTTTAACCAAAAAAGTTTCTGTTGGTATTTGTGGTGATGCAAAATTAGTATCTCAACAAATTTTAGCTCAACTTTCTCCAACGGCGGGAGATACTAATAGAGAAGAGAGAAAAAATATAATTCACCAAACTAAATCTGCTTGGTTACAAGAGTTATCAAGTTTAGATCATGAAGATGATGATGAAGGTACAGTTTGGAATGCAGAAGCTAGAAAAAGAGATGCAGATAGAATGTCTCCTAGAGAAGCTTGGAGAGGAATTCAAGCAGGAATGCCTGATGATGTAATCATATCAAGCGACATTGGTAACAACTGTGCAATTGGAAATGCTTATCCTACATTTGAAAAAGGTAGAAAATATTTAGCACCAGGATTATTTGGTCCTTGTGGTTATGGTTTTCCATCGATTCTAGGAGCAAAAATTGGATGTCCTGATACACCGGTAATTGGTTTTGCAGGTGATGGTGCATTTGGTATCAGCATGAACGAAATGAGTTCAGTGGCAAGACCTGAATGGCCAGCAATTTCAATGGTAATTTTTAGAAACTACCAGTGGGGAGCTGAAAAAAGAAATACTACTTTATGGTTTGATGATAACTTCGTTGGAACAGAACTTGATCCAGAATTAAGTTATGCAAAAGTTGCTGATGCTTGTGGATTAAAAGGCGTTACTGTTCGAACTATGGAAGAAACTACCGCTGCTATCAAGCAATCATGTGAAGATCAAAAGAAAGGAATTACAACTTTTATTGAGGTAATTCTTAACCAAGAATTGGGTGAACCTTTCAGAAGAGATGCCATGAAAAGACCGGTTAAAGTTGCGGGGATTAATAAAGAAGACATGATCAAGCAACCTTCTCTAGTTTCATAAATAGTTTTAATATCAAATAAAATACCATAATATTCTATTATGGTTATTTATGATGCTATAATAATTGGTGCAGGCTTTTCAGGTATTTATCAATTACATAGCTTAAGAGATAAATTAAAACTTAACACTCTAGTAATTGAGTCAGGTAAGGACTTAGGTGGTACTTGGTATTGGAATAGATATCCAGGAGCCAGATGTGATTCAGAAAGTCACACTTACAACTTTACATTTTCAAAAGAAATATTTGAAAATTGGTCATGGCCTGAAAGGTACTCAAAACAAGACGTCATATTAGAATATTTAAACTACGTTGTTGAAAAATTAAGTTTAAAAAAAGATATGCTTTTTGATAATAAAGTTATTAAAGCACATTTCGATGAGAAAAGTAATTTATGGAACATCAAAACTAATAAAGATAAAACTTTTTTATGTAAATATTTAATTAGTGCCGTTGGCTGTTTATCAGCAGCTAATATTCCAAAAATAAATGGTTTAAGTAAATTTAAAGGTAAATGGTACCATACAGGAAAATGGCCTCATTCTGGTGTAGATTTTAAAAATAAAAGAGTTGCACAAATTGGTGTTGGTTCTACAGGAATACAGTTAGCACCTGAGATAGCCAAATCAGCAAAGAAGCTTTCAATTTTTCAAAGATCACCAAATTTTAGTATTCCAGCAAGAAATGAAATTGTTAATGATAAATATAAGAAAAAGATAAAAGATAACTATCAAGAAATTAGAGATTTAATTAAGTCAACACCAACTGGTCATGCTTTTCAATTTTCAAGTCAATCCGCTTTGGATGTCAGTAATGAAGATAGAAAAAAAATTTATGAAAATGGGTGGCAAAAAGGTGGTTTGGGTTTTCGTGGTCTTTTTAAGGATATAACAACAAATTTGGATGCCAATAAAACAGTAGTTAATTTTATTAAAGAAAAAGTAGAAGCAAGAATGCAAAACAAAGATTATGCCAAAGTTGTAACAGACTTTAATTATCCATTTGCTACTAGAAGACCGACATTAAATACAGATTATTATGAAACTTTTAATAAAGATAATGTTGAATTAATTGATATTTCAAAAGATTTAATAAAAGAAATTACTAAAACTGGGATTAGCACTTTAAATAATAATTATGAATTCGATATAATTGTATTTGCAACAGGGTATGACGCTATTACTGGTGCATTATTATCAATAGATATGGTGGGTAAAAATAATATCAAACTTAGTGAATTATGGAAAAATGGTCCATTAACTTATCTTGGGCTTCAAGTACCAGGTTTTCCAAATTTTTTTACGATTACCGGACCAGGAAGCCCTTCTGTGTTAACTAATGTTCCAATGGCTATTGAACAACATGTTGAATTTATAACTGATTGTATTTCACACATGGAGAAAAATAATCTTAAAACAATTGAAACAAATGATGAATCCTCTTTAAAATGGAGGGCAATAATTGATAAAGCTGTTAATGAAACATTAATACCAGAGTCAAAAAGTTCATGGTTATATGGGGGTAACATTGAGGGAAAAGCTCAAGTTTTCATGCCTTATCCATCTGGTCTTCCAAAGTATAAAAAATTTTGTGAGGATATTGTTTTAAAAAACTATGAAGGTTTTAATTTTACTAACAATTAAAACTATTCAATGATTATGAATAAGATTGATTTAAAAGATAAAGTTGCAGCAGTAAAGGGTGCTGTTTATGACCTTACAGGTGGAAGAGCAAGATACTAAAAATATGAAGATAGTTAACGACTTAGGGTGTAGTTGGATTAATGACCTTGATAAAAGATCTAGTATAAAAAATTTAGATAAAAATAAATCCTGTGATTGGTTAATTATTGGCGCTGGTTACACAGGTTTATCTGCTGCTAGAAAATTATCAGAACTCCACCCAAATCAAAAAATTATTCTTGTTGATGCACAATTAGCAGGAGAGGGTGCAAGTGGAAGGAACTCAGGATATTTAGTCGATACTACTCTAAATGACGGTTTTACTTCAAATAAAGAACTTTCTAATTATAAAAAGAAGACTGACATTTATAAATTAGGAATTGATGTTGTTAAAAAATTTATTAAAGAGCATCAAGTTGATTGTGATTTGAATGAAAGTGGAAAATATTTTGCCTCATCAAATGAAAAAGATAGAAAGATATTAGAAAATTTTAGTAAAACTTTATTAAAATTAAACTTTGAACACAATATTTTAGAAAAAAATGATTTAGGTAAAAGATTAGGTACAAATTTTTATAACTTAGCACTTTATACTAAAGGTGGGATTTTATTGCATCCTGGAAAACTCGTTAGAGCAATGGTTGACACTTTACCAGATAATGTTGAACTGCTTGAAAATTCGCAGCTCTATGAATGGGCAAAAAATACCGATACAATTATTTGTAAATTTAATAATCATAAGATAATTACTAAAAAGATTATTTTTTGTACTAACGGTTTTTTAAAATCACTTGGTATAAAAGATAATTATAATTTTCCCTTAACTTTAACTGCAAGTATGACAAGACCATTAACTGATATGGAATATAAATCTATTGGCGAACCTAAAGAGTGGGGTGTACTACCTGTTAGACCAATGGGTGCAACCATTAGAATGACAAAAGACAAAAGAATTTTAATTAGAAACACTGCTGAAGTTCATAGCCCTTTTAAAATGTCTAAATCAGATTTAGATAAAAGATCTTTTAATCAAAAACTTGGAATTAAAAAAAGATTTCCAAGTTTATCAGATGATATTATTGAATCTAGTTGGTCTGGGATTGTATCTAGAACAAGAAATAGTTCACAAATTTTTGATAAAATTGATAACAACGTCTTTGTAGCAGGTTGCTATAATGGCTCTGGTATTGGAGTTGGAACTTTATTTGGTGAACAGATAGCAATTAAAGCAAGCAATCAAAATAGTGAAGAAATTAATATAATAGAATCTAGAAGTAAGCCTACTTGGCTTCCACCACAGCCATTTTTAAATATTGGAGTTAAAACAAGATTAATGTTTGAGAGGTTTAGATCTCGATCTGATGTTTAATTATTGATTTCTTATAAGTGGATAAACTTTAGGGCTTAAATACTTATAATTAGTAATCATAATTAAGATTAACGTAGCAAGTCCAATCCCAATAGTTACCTGCAAAAATATTGATAAATCGAACTTCCAAGTGATTTGAAAAATATTTTCAATGATAAATTGCGAACCTATGACCGCAAAAAACAAAGCTATTAGAATTATGGACGTGAATATAATAAAAAACTCAATTATTGAAGAAAGTATAACCTCAACTTTGGAAAAACCTAGAATTTTGAATATTAGGTTTTGAAATTCCTTAATTTTACCCTGAACTATAATTGCACTTGATATAACAATTAAACCAATGACTATAGTAATTGCTGAAATAACAGTTACAGCAATAAATACCTTGTTTAATAGATCTGTTACTTTCTCCAGGTAATCAGTGATTTTTATAATAGAAAGACTCGGCATTTTATCTAGTAAAGCAGTTTCATTAAAATTTTCTAAATTTTTAAATTTTGAAGTAGCCAAATATTCGTGAGGTATATTTTTTGCAAATTGAGGGTTTAATAACATTGCAAAATTAATGGTAAAGTCTCTGTAGTCTACTAACCTAAAGTTTACAATCTCACCTTCAATTTCACGACCATAAATATTTAGAGTAAAAATATCACCAATTTTAATATTAAAATCTTTAGCAATTTTGCTATCGAGTGAAATTTGAAGTTTATCAGGTCTATCTAAATCCCACCACTTGCCCTCTACAATTGGGTTATCTTTTAAAACTTTATCAGCCCAAGAAGACCTTCTGTCATTTCTAATCACCCAGTGGCTATCATTGCTTGAATCGATATAAGTATTTGGATCTATTCCATTAATTTTTAGAATGCCCGTTGAAACCATGGGTACAATTTCAAGGTTAGCTTCTTTATCCATATCAAAAATTAAATCTTCAAATATTTGTCTTTCATCACTTTGAATACCAATAAAAAAATAATCAGGTGCAAGTTCCGGTATAGATTTTGCAATTTCTCTTTTAAAATTTGAACCTACAAAAGCTAAAGTTAATAATAAGGTGACGCCTAAACCTAAGGACATAATAGTTATAGGAGTAATACTTTTAGTTTGAGTAATATTTTTAACTGATACTTTAATTGAAATATTTGGGTGCTCTTTAAGTCCTTTAAATAATTTAATGATCAAATTTGATAATAAATAAAAAACTAATAGACAAACAAAGAAAGCTCCAAAATAACCCAAGCTATAAATGGGTCGAGCTGAACCAATGGTAAATAAAGAAATTAAAATTGACAATAATAATAGACTTAAAACGATTGATTTTTTTGAATAATAAAATTGAAGGTTTTGAAATACATTTCTAAACAAGTTTGATGCCTTAACTTGATCAATTGCATTAATAGTTGGTATAGAAAATATGATTAATACTAATAAACCTACCGAAAAAACTTTGAAATAATTAAGAATAGAAAAACTACCTTCAATATTTAATCCAAGACCAGCTGATAAATACACATCAACAATAGGGACTAGAAAGAAACTAAAAGAGTACGCAACAGTTGATATTATGAATAATAGAATGAGTAATTGTAGATAGTAGACTATTTTAACATCTTTTGAGAAAAAGCCTAAAGATTTCTTAACTGCTATAGACATATTATTCTGATTAATGAATGAAAGTAGAGTGTTAGCAATTCCAATTCCAGCAATTAACATTGCACTAATTGATACAAGAGACAAAAACTGAGAGAAATTATCAATTATTCTCTTTAAAGGACCGTCAGATTTTTCGTGATATCTAAGTCTAACCTTTTTTTCATCTTTGAATAATTGCTCAATTTTTTTAGATAAAGCCTTTGGATTATCTCCGTCATTAAATCTTACTTTATATTCGTAGTTTAAAAAGCTGCCTAAGTTGTTAAGTTTTAATAGTTCTAATGTTTGTTTTCCAGCTAAAGCAAAGTCACCAAATACAAAAGCACCTCCAATATCAGGTACCGATTTTACGATACCAATTACTGTAAAGAGTTTGTCTTGAACTTTGATTTTATCATTTATTTCCAAATTAAGATTTTTAAAGATATTTTCATTAACAAGGATTGTATTTTCTGTAGTTTGTAATTTTTCAAATGCGCCACTTGGCTCATAGCCTACTTTGCCAAATAATGGATAATTTTGATCTACTGTTTTAATTCTAGAAAATATTGATTTATTTTTAGTTTGATTGGTAGTTGAGATCATGGTGCTAAACTCAACCATTTGCGAAACGGTAGCAAATTCTTTAACTTGGTTAATTAATTCTAAGTTGCCAACATTACGATTATAATCAATTTCAATATCTCCACCTAAAAGTGCTCTTGAATTATTATTTAATTCTTTATTTAAACTATCTTCAATTGTGAAAATTGCACTTAAGATAAATAAACTGATAAAAAGTGTTAAAATAATACTAGAAATTTTTTTATAATTTCTACTCAAGTCTCTTAAGGCATATATCAAGGTTAACTTGTACTCTGAAAGCTTAGACAATTTTTCCATCTTTGATTTTAATTTTTCTTTTTGCTTTATTTGCAAGTTTTGGGTCATGAGTGACCATAATTAAAGATGATTTTTCTTCCTTAATATATTTAAATAAAATATCCGCAATCATTTGAGAATTTTCACTGTCTAAATTTCCCGTAGGCTCATCTGCTAAAATTAGTTTAGGTTTCATGGCTATAGCTCTTGCAATTGCTACACGTTGCTGCTCACCACCTGAAAGTTGACTTGGTAAATTATTAAACCTATTTTTTAACCCAAATCGATCCAACAACTCTTTGGCTCTTTCATTAGGGTTTTTTAAATTATTTAACTCTAAGGTTAGGGCAACATTTTCAACGGCTGTATAATTTGGAATAAGATAGAAAGATTGAAAAACTATACCTATATTTTTTCTTCTAATTTTAGAAACTTCATCTTCGCTCATTTTAGATATTTCTTGATCCTCAAAAAATATCCTACCAGAGGTTGCTTTCTCTAGTCCCCCAGCAAGCATGATTAAGCTAGTCTTTCCAGACCCACTTTCACCAACTATTGAAATAGACTCATTTTTTTTAGTCTCTAAATTAATATTCTTTAAAACCTTGATAGTATCATTACCAGTTTGGTATTTAAGATTAACGTTTTTTAGCTTAAGAAGACTATCCATGATTAAAAGATTTATTATTAAAATTATTGCCTTCTGTCTAGTGAGCATAAACGCCAATGCTATAGAAAACGTTATCTTATTTGGTGATAGCTTAATGGCTGGCTATGGTCTTCCACAGGAAAAACATTTAGCCATTGTTCTTCAAAACAATCTTAATGATAGCAGTTATAATCTTGAGGTTATTGATGGAAGTGTATCTGGTAGCACATCTGCTGGTGGATTAAACCGTGTAGAGTGGTCTTTATCTCAACCTGATATTGATTTAATGATCTTAGGATTGGGTGCTAACGATATGTTAAGAGGAATAAGTCCCATTGAGACTGAAAAAAATTTAGAAAAAATTATTCAAACAGCAAAACTAAGAAATATAGAAATAATTTTAGCAGGAATGATTGCTCCAACAACTCATGGAATTAGTTATAAAAAAAAGTTTGATAATATTTATCCAAGTTTAGCTAAAAAATATGAACTAAATTTAATACCTTTTTTATTAGAGGGTGTAGCTTTAAAACCTGAGCTTAATCAAGATGACGGTATGCACCCAAATGAAAAAGGAACTATAATTATAAGTGATACACTTACAAAAAGTATCATCAGTTTTATAAAAAAATAGTATATCGTGATCAAATGTTTTTAAATACAAAACTACAATCTAGAGAGAAACCAATAAAAGTTGCCTTCATTGGATGTGGAAAATTTGTAAGCATGTTTCTTGCTCAATACAATCAATTACAAAAAATTACTATTGATACTATCGTTGATATTAATATTGATAACGCCAAAAAAAATTGTCTTAAGAGCGGTTTAATTACAGAGACAGTAAACAAAATAAACTTTGTTACTTCTTTAGATGAGGCAATTGATAGAGATGTTGAAGTTTTTATAGAAGCTACTGGAAATCCAATCATTGGAACAGTTCATGCTGTAAAGATTATTAAAAACAAGAGACACGTTATATTGGTAAATGTTGAAGCTGATGTTACTTGTGGAAAATACCTTGCTGATCTTGCAAAAGAAAACAATGTTATTTGTTCAATGGCTTATGGTGATCAACCTTCATTAATTATGGAGCAGATTGAATGGGCTCAGTTAAATGGTTTTTCTGTAGTTTGTGCAGGAAAAGGAACGAAGTACCACCCAGATTTTGAATACTCAACACCAGACACGGTTTGGGGTCACTACGGTTTAAGTAAAGAACGTGCTGAAATTGAATCTGGTATGAATCCTAAAATGTTTAATAGTTTTCTTTGTGGTGATAAATCTGCAATTGAAATGTGTGCTGTAAGTAATGCATCAAACTTAAAATGCCCAAGTAATGGATTAACTTTTCCACCAATTGGAGTTTATGATATTGCTAAAAAATTAATTCCAAAAGAAGAAGGGGGCTTAATTGATTATGAAGGTCAAGTAGAGGTGATATCCAGTATTGATTTAAATCAAAAAGATATTCCAAATAATCTTAGATGGGGAGTTTACATAGTAATTAAAGCTCAAAATCAATATGTTAAAAATTGCTTTAAAGATTACGGAATGGTCACTGACGTGTCTGGCAGTTATTCAGCTATATGGAGACCATATCATTATATTGGTTTAGAACTTGCTCAATCAATATATGCAATTGCACTTGATCAAAAAGCAACAGGACAAACTGTAAATTACAATGCAGACGTTGCAGCTTATGCAAAAAAATATTTAAAAGTAGGAGATCGATTAGACGGTGAGGGTGGTTTTTGTGCTAGAGGGAAATTAATTACTTCTAAAAAATCTAAACAAGAAAACATATTGCCGTTAGGCCTTACTGATAACGCTGTGTTAAAAAAAGACATAAATAAAGATGAAGTTATAAAAATTGATGATGTTGAGTTAAATTTACCTAAAGAGGTAATTGAAGCTAGAGATTATCAGTACAATTTAATATAAAAGGTTAATAAAATTATCTTATGAAAACATACAATATTGCATCAATAGCAGGAGATGGAATAGGAAAAGAAGTTGTCCCAGTAGCACAAAAAGTTTTAAAAAAAATTTCAGAACAACATCAATTTAAATTAATAATTGATGAATTTGATTTTTCATCGTGTGATTTCTACGAGAAACATGGAAAAATGCTTCCAGATGATTGGAAGGAAAAAATTGAAAAACATGATGCTATTTTCTTTGGTGCCGTCGGTATGCCGGAGCGATATCCAGATCACATAACTTTATGGGGTTCATTAATAAAATTTAGAAGAGAATTTGATCAATACATCAATCTAAGACCAGTAAAATTATTTCCAGGAGTTAAATCGCCATTAGCAGACAAAACACCCGGTGATATTGATATGATTATTGTTAGAGAAAATACAGAAGGAGAATATTCATCTGTTGGTGGTAGAATGTATGAGGGAACGGAACGAGAAATAGTTCTTCAAGAAACAATAATGTCCAAGCATGGTATTGATAGAGTGCAAAAATTTGCTTTTGAAATAGCAAAATCACGAAAAAGAAAAAAATTAACTAGCGCAACAAAATCAAATGGTATTTCAATTACAATGCCATATTGGGATGAAAGATTTAATGCTAATAAAAAAGATTACACTGATGTTGAAACTGATCAATTTCATATTGATATTTTAGCTGCAAGATTTGTTTTAAACCCTGAATGGTTTGATGTTGTTGTAGCATCAAATTTATTTGGAGATATTTTATCTGATTTAGGGCCAGCTTGTACTGGTACTATTGGTATTGCTCCATCGGCAAATATTAATCCTGAGAAAAAATTTCCATCTTTATTTGAACCCGTTCATGGGTCAGCCCCTGATATTGCGGGCAAAGGTATAGCAAATCCTATAGGGCAAATTTGGTCTGGTGCTTTAATGTTAGATTATCTTGGCGAGAAAGAAGCGGCTAATGCAATCATGTCTTCAATAGAAAAAACATTATTAGATAAAAAAAATAGAACAAAAGATTTGAGTGGAGAAAGTAATACACTTGAATGTGCGCAAGCTGTATTAGATAATTTATAATTAAGTAAAATGATTAAAATAATTCCAAATAAAAAAGATATTGGAGCTGAAATCATTTGTGATCTAATAAAACTTTCAAATCTAGATTTTAAAAAAATAAAATCAGCACTTAATAGATATGGTGTTATATATTTTAAAAAACAAAATTTAACATCGAACTCTTATATTAAGTTTGCAAAAAATTTTGGCAAATTAGCAAATTATCCAAGGTTAAAAGGTTTAAGTAAAAAATATCCTCAAATTACAGTAGTTCAAAGAAAATCTTCAGATAAAGGACCTAGTTTTGGTGAACAATTTCATACAGACTCAATTTACACAAATAAACCACCAAGGTTTACTATGTTGTTTTCTAAACTTGTTCCAAAAAAAGGTGCTGCTAATACCGAATTTTGTTCTCAATATTTGGCTTTTAAAAATTTACCAACAAACATTAAAAAGAAATTAAAATTAGTGAAAGGTGTTTACTCATCAGAAGGTCCAATATCAATTACCACTAAAGAAAGAGTTAAAGAAAAAGGAAAAAAAATTAATGAGTTAGTAGCTGTTCATAAAATTTTCAAAAAAATAAATTTAAATTATACAATTTATTGTAGCCCAGGACATTTCATGGGTTTTAAACCAAAAATTAAAGATCAATTAAAATTAAAGAAATTTTTATCAAAACATCAAATTAAGAAAAAATTTCAATATTCATTAGAATGGGAAAAAAACCAATTAGCAATTTGGGATAATAGATCTATGCTTCATCAAGCAACTCCGTTTAAAGGTAATAGAATAATGCACAGAATAACAATCCACTAATCAAATCAGTTTATAAAGTTACAGAATATTAGTATAATTTTATCTATAATCTGACTTTTTCAGATTGTGTAAATCTGGTAAAGCCCAACATTTACCGCATCACCTAGACACACAATACGCACAATGATAGGTTTTATTAAACTAATTATATGAGTAATTCACAAAATATAAAAAAAATTAACACATTGATAGTGGGAGCAGGCCAAGCTGGTCTTGCAATGAGTGAACATCTATCAAACCATTCAGTAGAACATCTAATTTTAGAAAAAAATCGTATTGTAGAAAGTTGGCGATCTTGCAGATGGGACTCTCTTGTGGCAAATGGACCTGCCTGGCATGATCGATTTCCAACTTTAGATTTTGATGATCATTCACCTAACTATTTCCCTCAAAAAGACGTTGTAGTTTCTTATTTTGAAAAATTTGCAAAAAAAATTAATGCTCCAATTAGATGCAATGTAAATGTTGAAGAAGTTTTAAGAGATAACAGTACTCAAAAATATATAGTTAAAACTTCAGAGGGAAATATTGATGCTGATAATATTGTAGTTGCCACAGGTGCTTTTCAGAAACCTATTATTCCATCCATAGTTCCTAATAATATTGATATAACTCAAATTCATTCTCAATTTTACAAAAACCCACATCAATTTAAAGAGGGAGCTGTTTTAGTTGTTGGATCTGGCTCTTCAGGATCACAAATTGCTCAAGAAATAATGCTATCTGGTAGTAAGGTTTTTTTATCCATAGGTCCACATAATAGACCACCAAGAAGATATCGAGGAAAAGACAATGTATGGTGGTTTGGAGCTTTAGGAGTTTGGCAAAAAAAAACTCCCGATCCAAATACTCAACATGTAACAATTGCAGTTAGTGGTTATGATGGGGGTAAAACTATAGATTTTAGAAAATTTGCAAATCAAGGAATGTCCTTAGTGGGATTAACTAAAAATTATGAAAATGGAAAATTATACTTTGAAAATGATTTAAAAATTAATTTGGATATAGGTGATCAAAGCTATTTATCTGTTTTAAAACAGGCAGATGAACATATTGAGAAGAATAATCTAGATTTTCCTGAAGAACATGATGCAAAAAATATTAAACCAGATCCTGATTGTGTAATTAACCCAATATTAGAAATAGATCTTAATAAAGAAAATATAAAAACAATTATTTGGGCAACTGGGTATCAATATGATTTTAGTTGGCTGAAAGTAGATGCTTTTGATAAACAGGGTAAACCAAATCATTACAAAGGGGTAGCAAAAGTTGACGGGGTGTATTTTATAGGCTTACCTTGGTTATCTATGAGAGGATCATCATTTATTTGGGGTGTTTGGCAAGATGCTAAGTATTTAGCTGAACAAATTGTTAAAAAAAATAATATATTAAGTTAAATAATTAAAAGTAAATGACACACAAAAGAATTAGAAAGTTTAATACTAAAGATACTTATCCCGAACAAAATCTAAATAATGATTTGTGTCAAGCGGTAGTAACAGAAGGTGGTAAAACTGTTTGGATGAGAGGGCAGTGTCCTCAAAACTTAGATGATGGAGGCAATATTGCTAGTATAGATCCAGCTGAACAAACTCACAAAGTAATGAAAAATATAAAACAACTTATTGAAGAAACTGGTGGAACAATGAACCATTTAGTAAAAATAGTTGTTTATATTACTGACATTAAAAATAGAGAAGCGATTTATCAAGTTATTGGTGAATACACAAAAGGTGTTTATCCAGTTTCAACAGGTTTAGTGGTTGAACGTTTAGCAAGACCAGAATGGTTAGTTGAAATTGATGCTACAGCGGTAATTCCAACATGACATTTTCATTAATTGGAAGATGTGAGAAAACCAACATGGTTGGTGTTGCAATCTCATCATCAAGTATTAGCGTTGCTAGTCGTTGCCCATGGGTAAGAGCAGGAGTTGGTGCAGCCTCAACGCAAAACGTTACTGATCCTAGCTTAGGAAACCTCATGTTATATTATTTAGAAAAAGGTTTAGAAGTTACAGAAGTAATTAATAAAATTATAAAAGAAGAAAAAAATATTGAATATCGACAATTACTTTTAATAGATAATAAAGGTAATACTTCACAGCACACTGGATCAAAAATCTTAGGAATAAGTGGTCTAGAAAAAGGATCAAATTGTATTGGTGCGGGCAATATGCTTAAATCTGAAATGATACCTAAAGCTATGGTTGATAATTTTACTAATAATCCAAATATTCACCTTGCTGAAAGATTGTTGCTTGCTCTTAAAGCTGGTTTAGAAGAAGGTGGAGAAGAGGGACCAGTTCATTCTGCTGGAATTAAAGTTGCTGATAATACTATTTGGCCACTTGTTGATTTACGAATTGATTGGTTAGAAAGCAAACCTATAGAAGAGCTTTATAAGCTGTGGAAAGTATTTGAACCTCAAATGAAAGATTATAAATCTAGAGCTTTAAATCCCTCTAAATCACCCAGTTATGGTGTTCCAGGAGACTTATAAACACATGATAGAAAAAAAATCTTTAGATTTACTTAAAACATTAATTGGATTTGACACCACAAGCTTTAAATCTAATTTAAATCTAATTAAGTTCATAGAAAATTATTTAAACCAATACAAAATAAAATCTGAATTAGTTTATGATGAAACTAAAAATAAAGCTAATTTGTTTGCAACAATAGGTTCTAATTCTTCAGGTGGTATTGTTCTTTCTGGTCACACTGATGTTGTTCCAGTTGCTAACCAAAAATGGGACAGTGACCCTTTTCAATTAATAGAAAAAGATGAAAAACTGTATGGCAGAGGAACCTCTGATATGAAAAGTTTTATAGGTTTAGTTTTAAGTCGTGTTCCTAAAATAGTTGAAAAAAAATTATCTAAACCAATTCATCTTGCTTTTTCTTATGATGAAGAAATAGGATGTGTTGGCGTACATGGTTTGCTGGACTTAATTGAAAAAAAATCAATTAAACCAGAGTTTTGTATTGTAGGAGAGCCTACAAGTATGGAGGTAGTCATAGGTCATAAAGGAAAACAAGCATACAGTGTTAAAGTTGAAGGATTAGCATGTCATTCTGGACAAGCACCCTTTGGTGTTAACGCTATTAATTACGCTTCAAAACTAATTGCTTATATTGACAAACTAAATAAAGAAAAATCAATTAATGGACCTTTTGATAATGATTATGAAGTTCCACACACTACTCTTCATACAGGTCTAATTAAAGGTGGAGCTATTTTGAATATAGTACCTGATTTATGTGAATTTGAATTTGAAGTAAGAAATTTAATAAAAGATGACCCCTTACAATTGGTTAAAAAAATTAAAGATTATGCCAACCAAAAATTAATAAAAGATATGCATAAAGTTTCATCCAAAACAGGAATTAGTTTTAATGAAAAAGTTAATTATCCTGCTTTAGATATGAGTGAAGATATTGATCTGGTAAAAAAGATTAAAGAATTGTTAGGAAATAATAAACATAAAAAAGTTGTTTATGGAACAGAAGCTGGTTTGTTTAAAAATAGATCTAATATACCAACTATTGTATGTGGACCTGGAAGTATAGACCAAGCACATAAGCCAAATGAGTTTATAAGTATTGAGCAAATTAATAGGTGTAGTAAATTTTTAGATAATTTAATTGATAGTCATTAATGATCAAATTTATTCTGCCAGCTATAATTGTCCTCTTGATTGTAGTATTCTGGGAAAAAATTACTGAAATAGTTTTTAAAAAATTTAATATTAGACTGAATTATATTATTGTGAGTGCTGTGTTAATAACTATCACTATAATAGTTTTATTAATCAATTTTTAAATTCAATGGTCTTATTATATTTCTCCTACCTAATCATAGTCGTAAATATTTTAATTTTGTCTGTTGGTTATGTAGCTAACATAGCTTTCATTGGTTTATTCTTGGGTGGTTTAATGGCTATCGGAACTGATCCTATTATTCTTATACTAGGTGCTTTGTTAGGTGCTGGATTAGTAGCTAAACCATATAAATTTTCAGTAATATATTTATGGCTAGGTGCAATGTTTTTAACAATGCTAGTTCATGTTATTTTAGGTACTACGAAAGTTATGGTAGATCTAGTTAAGTTTGATGCCTTACTAATAATTTCTGCATTCATAATTATTACTACAAGTTTCTTTAGACCACTGATTGCTGATATGACAGAGGATTTCGAAAAACCCACTACAAAAAAAGCTCCAAAGTAATGCCTAGAAAACCTAACTACAAAGATTTATTAAAAAAATTTAAAAAAAGAAATATTAAAAATCCAGAAAGAATAGCAACAGCCTATGTCAAAGGATTAACTGCAGGATCCAAAAAAAAAGCTGCTAAAAATTTAGCAGGGATTATAGATTAATGAAAAACTTTTAGGGATCGTGGTTCTGGGTTAGGATTTAATATGGGATTATTTGATTTTTTTTATGGCAACTTTATCACCGTGAGGTCTGTAATCAGGGTCTAATAAAGTCCTAGTCGCATTCATATCTGTCTTGATATATTGCTCTATAAGTTTGAATCTTTTAAAATGACCTTTTGTTTTAATATCTTGTGTAACTGTTTTCTCGGTCCATGTTTTTGGACTTTCGTTATCGAATGCAGCTCTTTTTTTAGGTCCCTTAATCAAAGTATCTAAACAGGTATCAAAAAATTTATTTTCAATAGCTTTTAAACATATTTTTCTAACTGTTAAATCAGGATCTTTGGACATTGTTTTAAATGCTTTACCATATGCAACATTCATTAATTCTCGGGCTATAGATTTTTCTCTTGGTTTAGAAACTTCGTATCCCTCTTCCTCTAATAATAATTTAGCTTCCACAAGTATTTCTGCTGTCTTCTTGTCTACGTTTGAATATTTCTTGTCAGCGATGCCCATATTGCAATTTTAATTTATCTAGGCATTTGGTGCAAGAGTAGTAATTTTAGATTTTGAAATTAATTTTGTCTAAAAATAAAGCCCTATATAACTAGTAAGACCTTGAGCAAACACACAGATAGAGCCCTATAAGACAACTAAATCCAGTTTTTGCTTCCCTAATCTTTCGTTGCCATTCTCTGTCACAAGATACGTTTCTCCTAAATTCATGGCTAAATTGCTGTCTGAATCCATAAGTATCATGTGCATGAAGAAGACATTACCAGGTTGGATAATATAAGGATTACCAGTGTAAAGCATTGGCCAGTCCATCCAGTTGGGAGAGAAGGTTGAACCTAATGAATAACCACAAGCATTCATTCTTGCTTTATTGTATCCAAGGTTATCAAAAGTTTTAGCGTGTATATCAAATACATCTCCAGCAGTTTTTCCTGGTATTAAAGTCTTTGCACAATTATTTAAAGCTTCAACACAGGCCTCATGCATCTTAATATGTTTTGGATCAGCTTTACCAATAGGGATAGTTCTAAACATTGCAGAGTGATAATGTTTATAAGTCCCAGCCCATTCAATAGTTAACTGATCAGTTTCTGATAGAATTCTTTTCTCAGATTGATATCTGCATAGTAATGCGTTGTGTCCTGATCCAATAATATATTCATTTGCTGGATAATCACCGCCACCTTCTAAAACAACTCTTTGCATTTCAGCTAAAATTTTTGCCTCACTAGTGCCAGCTTTTGCGTATTTCCACGCTTCATCAAGACCTAGATCAGCAAGTTCTGCAGCTTTTTTTACATAAACAATCTCCTCTTGTGATTTAATAACCCTATGCTTAGTAATTAATTCAGATTGATCTTCTACTTCACAATAACTTTCTAGTGATTTATTGAGTCTTAAAGCATTACGACCTGTCATACCGTAAGCTTCATATTCAATTCCAATTTTTTTATCTTTTAAATTTAGTTCATTTAAGATGATTTTAAGATTATCTGTAGGGTTAGATTGGTCTTTATCTACCCAAATTCTTATATCTTCAATGTTTGAGGTATTTTGTGCTTGTCTTAAATCTGGAGCCCTTGTTAAAAGAATAATGTTTCCTTTTTGGTCTAGTATTAAAGTTTGAAAAAAAACATAACCAAAGGTGTCATATCCTGTAAGCCAAAACATAGACTCTTGTCTGAACATTAAAAGAGCATCTAGGTTTTGCTCTTTCATAGAATTTAATATTGCTAGTTTTCTTTTTTTAAATTCTTGTTTGCTAAAGTGTAATGCCATAATAAAAACTATAACTTTTAAAAATATTAACCACAAGTAAGCTTAAATTTTATTTTTTCATATTATAACAAACACAAATTATTGTTAAATATTAAGGCTTTTTAAACGATATTATAAAATTAATGAATAATTGCTTTAGCGGATCCGAGTTGAGCTACTTTTCCAGTGTAAAGACCTTTACCTAGAATTGGCACAACACCAACAGTCGATCCGGTGAATACATAAAAATCTTTATCAAGACTTACTTTATCTTTTTTTAATTCATTCAACACAAATCTTAGTGAGTTTAATGGATTTATATAAACAGTATTTGTATTTCCATTAACACTTTGTCCAATTTTTTTATTAGCAATATTTGTCTTTAAGTTTCCTATATTAATTTTTTTATATTTTTTCTTTTGCCCAATCAAAAATTTAACATTAGCACCAAAATCACTACATAAATCACCAAAACTAGTTATACCTTTTTTCTTTTGTCTATAACCAATAACTTCAATACAAGTAGCCATATGTGAAATGTGCTTTGTCACATTTTTCATAGTAATTGACCCTTTGGATGAGAAAAAGTTTTTCTTAATTAGGTAACAAACTTCAAGCTCTATACCTAAAGTAGATTTATTAATTTTTACTTTTTTTCCACTTTTTATAAAATTCTTTTCAAAAATAGAAGCATAGAAAGGCTTTTTTTCTTTAAGTTTTTTCATGACAGGTATACCTGTACCTGCAGCTTTAAATCCAATTATTGGATCTTTAATTTTACTCTCACATAATTTTCTTAGCTTTTCAGCTTCGCTTAATGTTTTTGTAAATTTTGTTGGAAGGGGTGCAATCATTTTATTATTAATAAATGCACTAACTAATTTATCTGCTGTTTTTTCTATTAAAGATTTTTTCATTCTTAGTTAATTAATATAATAAAAAGATTTAGTCTAGATTAAAACTTATTTATTTACTTAATCTTTTGTAGATTGAGTAAGTACAAAAATACCAGAAAGCGTTATTATCACAGCTCCAACAATTGTAAATAAATCAGGAATATCGTTATAAAAAATATAACCGAAAATTATAGCCCAAAATATTAAAGTATAATGAAAAGGTTGAATAATACTTGCTCTAGTCATACTCAAAGCAATTATTTGAAGATAAATTCCTAATGAGAAAAAAATACCAACAATTAAAAAAAGAATGTAAGACGATGAGGATACTGGACTCCAAAAGTTTGAAGCTAATAAAGACATAACAAAAATACCAATGATAGAAGTGTAAAATAATGATGTTTCAGTTGTGTCATGCTCAGACACTTTTTTTGTTACAACTTGATAAAGTCCCAATACAAATGCTGCTAAAAGTGGCAATAAAGCTTTAGGATCAAAAATTGAAGAGGTGGGTCTTAAAATAATTAAAACACCAACAAATCCAACAAAAATTGCTATCCATGTTTTTGTGGATACTTTTTCTTTTAAAAAAATAGCTGATAAAGCAACAACGATCACTGGTGCTAAAGAGCCCACACTGTGAGCGTCTGCAAGTGATAAATATTTAAAAGATAATACAAAGCATCCAGATTCTATAACAGATAATAAACTCCTAAAAATTTGCCACTTAATACTTTTTGATTTGTAAAAATTAATATTATTTTTTCTCTTTGATTCTACTAGACTTAAAAATAAAACAAAAAAGTACTTAACAAGCATTAATTGAAATACGGAGTGATATAAAATTAATGTTTTTTGTGTAGCATCTAATATGGAGAAAGAAAAATAAGCAAGAATTCCAAATATTATACCTATGGATTGTTTAGAGATTATCATTAAGGATCTATTTGATTTCTAAAATTGTTGCAGGATCTAGTCTGGTACCAAACCAATTAAGCCTTACATCTAGATGAGGTCCAGTTGATCTACCTGAAGATCCAACAGTTGCGATGATATCTCCTTTTTTAACGTGATCACCTACATTTACAAAAATTTCATCCATATGCATGTATAGAGTTGAAATTCCATGACCATGATCAAATATTAAAGTTGCACCTGTATAAAATAAGTCTTTTTCAGCTAGAGTAACAATACCATTATTCATTGCTTTAACAGGAGTACCTTTTTTTTGGGCAAAATCCAAACCATAGTGAGGCCATTTGGGTATACCATTTAAAATTCTTTGGCTGCCATAAACACCAGTAATTATTGCATCATCAACTGGTATAATAAATTTTTCTTTAAAAAACTGTAAGTCACTTTCAATCTCTCTTGCATCAGCTATTAATTTATTTTCTTTTTTAATTCTTACGTAAAATTCCTCAGGTGGTGTAACTTTTTTTTTAGGTAAGCCATCAATTTTTTGAATATTGTATTTTCTCTTTTTTATTTTTTTTACAATTTTGTTATTGTTTTCAGTGATTGTAATGTCAAATTTTCTATCTTTTTCAATCCCAAATGCAAAATAACCATCCTTTGAAACTTTAACTTTTTTTTTATCTACAAAAATTGATGACCCAGGTTCAGTTTTTCCAATAATAAAATGTCCTTGAATAAATTTTCCCTGAAATTCTAATGCAAAAGATTGAGTTGAAAAAAATAATGCTACTAATAAAAGTAATCTATGTATTACTTTGCAGTCCATCCACCGTCTACTAAGATTGATGTGGCCGTAACCATTGATGACGCAGAAGAAGCTAAAAAACAAACACTTGTTGCAACATCACTTTCTGTTGCTAATTTTCCCATGGGTATGTTCCCTAAAGCTAGCTTTTTAAATTCTTTGTTTTTAAAAAATTTTTTAACCATTGGTGTTGCAACAAAAGTAGGGGCTACTGTATTTACTCTAATATTGTTTTTTGCAAGTTCTACACCCATACCTTTAGTTAAACCTTCAATTCCAAATTTTGTCATATTATAAACATTTCTACCAGCCATTCCCACATGACCAAGTTGAGAGGACATGTTAATAATTGATCCACCTCTTTTTTTATTCTTTAACATTTTTTTAACAACTAATTGAGCCACATTAAAAGCAGCTTTTAGGTTTAAATCTACCAAGTAGTTCATGCTTTCTTGTTTAATTTTTTCAAAAGGTTCTGGAATATTTGTTCCAGCATTATTAACTAAAATATCTATAATTTTAATCTTATCTAGGTTTTCTTTTAAATCTTTGTAATTCATTACATCACAATTAACTTTGATAACTTTACCTTTTATCTTTTTTATTTCTTTTTCAAGTTTATCAAGATCTGATTGAGTTCTGCTTAATGCAATGATTGTTGCACCAGCTTCAGCAAGAGCAATAGAGCAGGCTCTTCCTAATCCTTTACCAGCACCTGTAACTAATGCATATTTGTTTTTAAGATTTATTTTTTGTAAGTACATTTAGATAAATAATTTTAAATCAGTAAAGATTAATTCAATTGCAACAACCAGTATAGCAATCAAACCAATCCATGCTATCCATTTATATTCATTAATCCACCTTGATATTACGGTTGCAGCTGTTGCCATAAGAATTATTGATAAAGCTAAACCAAAAACTAGCAATACATAGTGATCACCAGCAGCGCCAGCTACACCTAAAACATTATCCAAACTCATTGTAAAATCAGCAAGTAAAACTGTCCAGATAGCTTTCATAAAACTTGAGTTATCTACCTTAACGTCTTCGTCGCCTGGCTGACCTTTGATTACATCTGTGTAGAGTTTGTAGACTATATAAAGAAGAAGCAATCCTCCTATCAATCTTAAGCCTGTTATTTGCAATAAATAGGCAGTTAACATGGTTAAAATAATTCTTAAAATTACTGCACCACCTATTCCCCAAAAGATTACCTTTTTTCTTTGTTCAGCTGGAAATTTAGAAGCAACCATTCCAATAATAATGGCATTGTCACCAGCTAATACTAAATCTATAAATATAATTTGACCTAAGATTACAAGTTGTTCAGGTCCGAATAATTCTGCAAACATTAACTGCTTAGTATCATATCAGCACCTTTTTCTGCAATCATTATTGTGGGTGCATTAGTGTTTCCAGAGGTAATATTGGGCATGATCGAGGCGTCTATTACTCTTAAATTTTTAATTCCATGAACTTTCAACTGATCATCAACAACAGCCATATCATCTTGACCCATTTTACATGTTCCAACAGGGTGAAATATTGTTTGAGCATAATCTGCCGCTGCTTTTAATATATCCTCATCTTCTACTAAATGAGGTCCAGGACGATATTCTTCTGGGCTAAATTTTTTGAAAGTCTCAGACTCTAAAACAATTTTTCTTGTTAACTTAAGACCAGCTGCTGCAATTCTTCTATCTTCATCAGTTGACAAATAATTCATTTTTATTTTTGCATAAGTTCTGGAATCTTTATCTGTTACACTGATATGTCCTCTACTAGTGGGTCTTATTTGTGAAACTGTTGGAGTGAAACCGTGAAAATCATGATTTTTAGTTTCACCCAACGTATCCATACTCATTGGTTGAACATGCCACTGTAAATCAGGCAGTTCTAAAGATGTATCACTTTTTGCAAACATACACATTTGACTTGCACCCATAGTCATAGGTCCACTTCTATTAAAGACATACTCTAATCCAATTAATAAATTCCCAAATAAACTGTTAATTTTTTTATTAAGAGATTTTATATTTTGTATTTTATATATTGGTCTAAACATTAAATGGTCTTGTAAATTTTCACCCACACCCTTTAATTCATGTACCATCTCAATTCCTAATTTTTTTAATTTATCTGAATTACCAACTCCAGACACTTGTAATAATTGTGGAGAACCAATTGCCCCTGAAGATAAGATGATTTCTTTATTAGCGCTTACAGTGAATAATTCATTTTCAATCCAGTACTCAACTTCTTTAGCAACTTTATTTTCAAAATTAATCTTTTTAACATGAGCTTTTGTAACTATTTTTAGATTAGGTCTTTTTTTTATAGGGTTAAGATAACCAACAGCAGTGCTACATCTAAAGCCATCTTTTTCAGTTACCTGAAAATAACCACAACCATGATTGTCTCCTGTATTAAAATCTTTAGTTTTTGGAATACCAAATTCTTCAGCAGCTTTTTGGAATTCATTTAACAGTGGTAATTGTATTCTTTGGTCTGAAACTGATAAAGGTCCATTAACTCCATGGAACTCACTTGGGCCTCTTTCTTGATTTTCTGCTTTTATAAAATAAGGTAATACATCATCCCAGCTCCAACCCTTGTTACCCAATTGTCTCCAGATATCATAGTCTCTACTTTGACCTCTAACATATAATAAACCATTAATTGAAGAGCTTCCGCCTAAAGTTTTACCTCTAGGGTACCTTATAGATCTATTGTTCATACTCTCATCAGGCTCTGTATTATAACACCAGTCTACATCTGGATTGTGTATGGTTTTAAAATATCCAACAGGAATATGAATCCATGGATAATTGTCTTTGCCACCAGCTTCAATTAAAAGAACTTTATTTTTTGGGTTTTCAGACAATCTATTTGCCAAAACACACCCAGCTGATCCTGCTCCAACAATGATGTAGTCAAAATTATCCATATATATTTTTATAAATTAATTTTTATTAATAATCTAATTATAAGTATATTATCTAATTTTTTATCAATTTATATTGTGATGTTATTAATCAAGCAATTTTAAAAAACTATCAAATTGTTGGCTATCCATATTAATAGATTGTTTTTTTCCAGGAAATTTTCCGCTCATAGAATCTTTTTTAAATGCTTTTAATGCCTTTATTCTTTTAATTTCAATTTCATTCTTTAATTTTAATAAATTTTCATAAGCCTTAGCATGTCTTGGCGGTTTGGCAGTTTCACCACAAATATCCTCCATAAATAAATATATTACATCTGCTTTTTTGCCTGAACCCATTGATATAGTGATCATACTTGTTCTATTCGAAATTTCTTTCATTACATTTTCTGGTATTACCTCACCCTCTACCGCAAACGCTCCAGCGTTTTCTAGATCTTTAAATTTTTGGAATAGTTCATGCGCTTCTTTTGGAGTTTTACCAACAGCTCTTAAGCCACCAAACCATGAAGATTTTCTTGGGACCAAACCAAGATGACCCATCACAGGAATATCTTCATTAGCCAACATTTCTATTATTTGTGTGCTTCTTGGAGTAAATACAGCATCTGCACCGTTTTCTAATGCCTTAAATGCACCTTTTAAAATTTCATCTTTGGTTACAAACTCTTCCCAAAATAATGAAGCTGTTAAAAATAATTTATTTGAACCTTTTCTCACTTTATTCACATTTTTTGAATTTGATATGATCATATCAATTCCAGCTTCTTCTGCCGCATAAGCCTCACCAATAGTATTTGCTCTAACTTGTGTAAATTTTTTTTTTCCTTTTGCTGCTTTAAGATCGGCTATTGTTAAGTTTCTTTGTGCCAACTCTACGGACCATGTATATATATTTTTCATAGTATCTTTATAGATTAATAGTTGTCTTTATAGATTAAAAGTTAACATAAATCTAACTTTTCTATTTTGGTATACTTTTAATACTACTAGGTGTTATTAATTGACAAAATTAATCTTCATTGTTAACTTAAAAATTATGCTTAACGGTGAACAGTTATCTATTTATAAAAAAGACGGTTTAGTTAAGAGTTTGACATGTTTGTCAAAAGACAAAATACAAGATTTAAATAATGCACTAGATAAATATTTAGATGACCACAAATCTGAAAATACAGAATTTGTGACTGGCCTATATGAAAGAGATAATAATTTTTTAAAATTTGCAATGTATCCAGAAATAATTAGTGAGGTAAAACAATTAATTGGTGAGGATATAATTCTTTGGGGATCTTCATTGTTTTGTAAAAAAGAAAAAAATGGAAAAGAAACACCTTGGCATCAAGATGGGGAGTACTGGCCTATTAAACCATTAGAGTCAGTAACTGTTTGGTTGTCTATAGATGAGGTGACAGAAGAAAATGGTCCACTTCAATATATACCAGGATCCCATTTGAATAGAAAACTAGCTGAGCACAATACGTTAGACTCAACTAATGTTACTTTAAACCAGACGCTAAAAAATATTGATAATATTAAAGATCAAGCTAAATCAGTAATCTTAAAACCAGGAATGTTTTCTATGCATGACGTTTATCTATTTCATGGATCTAGAGCCAATAATTCTGGAAAAAGAAGAGCGGGTCTTACCTATAGATATATGCCAACCTCTTCTTTTTTTGATCATGAAGGTGCTAAAACTATAGAGGATAAAGTTGGCTATTCACTTCAAAGACAGTTGCATTTAGTTAGTGGGAAAGATAAAGCCTCAAATAAAATTTATCAAGATCATACAAACAGAGTAAGTTGACAGCTTCAATTCAATAATAATCTAACAATATATAGAAAATCATATTTATTTCTGATAATTGAACAATTATTAAATAATGAAAAAAATATTAACATTTATATTCACAATTTTTTTATCCTTATCATTTCAAGTTCAGTCTGTTGAAATTGAAATTATCACTGATAAGCCTGGTACGGGAAAAAAGATTATACAACATTCATGGGTTCAACTTGAATACACTGGCTCGTTTGAAAATGGAAAAGTTTTTGATACAAATATTGGTAAGGATAGACCTTTAGTAGTGCAAATGAGCATGAAAGAGGTAATTCCTGGTTTTGAACAAGGAATAATAGGAACCACCAAAGGAACTAAAAGAAAAATTAAAATTCCAGCTGAACTAGCCTATGGAAAAAAGGGTGGTGGAGATATTATACCACCTAATACAGATCTGATATTTGAATTTGAAGTAATTGACGTTTTGGATCCAAGTTATAAATCAGTTTCATCAGATGAATTAATAGACATGATTGAAAATAATGCTGTGGCACTTGATATTAGAACAGAAGAAGAGTGGGATAAAACTGGTGTTATCAAAGGTTCATTCCCAGAAACAGCTTTTGATAAAAATGGTAAATTTCAAGTTTATGTTATGGATAAAATTAGAGCATTAGCAGCTTCTCAATCTCAAGATGTTAATCTAATTTTTATAAGTCATGATGGAGAGACTGCATCAATGTTAGCTAATTCATTTTCTGAAGATTTGGGCTTTACTAATATTTCGGTTTTAAAAGGTGGAATTAAAGCTTGGCAGAGTGAAAATAAAACACTTGGCCCTCATAAGTAATATAATTTTATCCGTAGAAGTTTTTTCTTTGTAAGTTTTTAAATCTAATTTCATCATGTAATAAATCGATTACTCTTTCTTGATCTTTTTCAATAACACGTGACATCTTTCTTTTATTAATGCTTCCCCATTTAACTAATGACCTAATTATGGGTAAACTAGAGTTTCCAAATTGTGTTAATGAATATTCAACAGTTATTGGGTTTGACTTCACAACTTTTCTTTTTACAAGAGTGTCATTCTCCATTTCTTTTAATTGTTTAGACAACATTTGAGAAGTTATCGTATCTAAATCTTTCTTGAGTTTACCAAATCTTATGGGTTTATTAATTAACTTTTCAAGAATCTTAATCTTCCACTTTCCACTAATTAATTTTAATGCATTATTTAACGGATCTTTATTTATTTCTAATTTATTTACCATAGTATGTTTAGTATACTAGTTTAGTTATAATACCAAAAAAAATTTTATATTTATTAATTCTTTTGATTAATATTTTAAAAAGTAATAGCCTAATTAAAATTAAAAATTTTTATAACAGGATTTCAATGAAACTAAAAAATAAAATAGCAATAGTCACAGGTGGTGGAAAAGGAATTGGTGCAGAGATTTGTTTAAGACTAGCAAGTGAGGGAGCAAAAATTGTTATAGCTGAAATGGATATTGAAAATGGTGAAAAAATTTCTAAAAAAATTCAAGACAACAATGGTGAAGCAATTGTTGTAGAAACAAATGTTGCTGAAGAAGATAGTGCAAATAACATGGCTGAAGCAGCTATTAAAAAATTTGGTAAGATTGATATTCTTATTAACAATGCTGGTATAAGACATATTAACAATATTCTAGATCATACAAAACAGCAATGGGATGACATGATATCAGTAAACTTAACTGGACCATATCTGTGCTGTAAGTCTGTTATTCCTCATATGATAAAAAATGGTAAAGGAAAAATTATTAATTTTGGATCTATTGCAAGTTTTATGGGTAGACCTGATAGAGTAGCCTATGTTGCTGCAAAATCTGGTATACTTGGTTTAACGAGAGCCTTAGCGGTCGATTTAACTGGGAAAAATATCAATGTTAATACTATTTGTCCTGGGCTAATTTCAACACCCTTCAATCAAAAATTTGCTGAAGACCCTGCTAATGGAGAAGCTTGGGGAAAAGAAACAATAGTTGGACGTTGGGGTTTACCGTCTGATATATCTGGTGCAGCTGTTTTTCTATCTAGCGATGATGCCGATTTTATAAATGGATCTGAGATAAAAATTGACGGTGGATGGTTAGCTGCAAAAACAAGAAAAGGTGAAATAAGCAATTAATGAGTGATGATTTTAAAAATAATTTAGAACTAGCACTAGGTAATGCAAAAAGATTATCTAATAAAATTTTAATCAATGGAAAATTGTCACCAGCTGAAGCTGAAGCTAAAATTAGTGTATTAAATCCAAGTACAGGTGAAAATATTGGTGAAGCTCCACAGTGTAATAAGGTTGATGTAAATATAGCAGTTGATTCAGCAGAAGCTGCATTTCAAAAATGGAAAAAAGTACCTGCGAGAGAACGTGGTAAAATAATGACGGCTGCTGCTAGAAAATTAGAGGATAGAAAAATTGAAATTGAAACACTATTAGCTTTAGATACGGGTAACGCACTTAGAACTCAAGCCATACCAGAGACAGCAGCATCAATTGAATTAACTCATATGTTTGCTGGACTTGCAGGAGAAATAAAAGGTGAAAATTACCCACCAAATATTCCAAATACAATTCATTACACAACTAAAGATCCAATTGGAGTTGTTTGTGCAATTATTCCTTGGAACGCTCCTTTATTTTTGACTGTTGCAAAAATTGCACCAGCTATTGTAGCGGGAAATACTGTAGTGTTAAAAACTGCTGAGCAAGCACCATTTTGTGCTTTGCTTTTATGTGAAATATTACAACAAGAGCTTCCTCCTGGAGTTTTAAATGTCATTTCAGGTTATGGAGAAGAGTGTGGTGAACCATTAATTGATCATCCTAAAGTTAGAAAGGTTACTTTTACAGGATCGTTTTCTGTTGGAAAAATTATTGCAATGAAGGCTGCTTCAAAATTATGTCCTGTTACATTAGAATTAGGTGGAAAAAACCCAAATATTATAATGAGTGATGCTGACTTAGATATAGCAATACCAGGTGTAATTGATGGTATGAGGTATACTCGTCAAGGCCAAGCATGCACGGCCGGATCGAGGGTTTATATACACGAAAAAATTTATGATAAAGTTTTAGAAGGTGTGGTTTCTAAACTAAGTAAACTTAAGATGGGAAATGCACTTGATACTAAATCTGATATTGGTGCAATAATATCTGATGAGCAGCTCAAAAGAACCTTACATTATATGGATATCGCAAAAAAAACCTCATCTGCAAAAGTATTACATGGTGGCAATCAACCTAATGGAGGAGATTATAAGGAAGGTTTCTTTTATGAGCCAACTTTATTGTCAGGGGTTCCTGTAGAATCTCCTGTATGCCAAGAAGAGGTATTTGGGCCTGTAGCTTGCGCAATTCCATTTAAAAATTTTGATGAAGTTATGAGAAGTGCTAACGACACACCCTTTGGTTTATCAGCAGTTTTATGGACACAAAATCTATCTAGAGCATTGCAATTTGTAGATGAGATTGAAGCTGGTTTTGTTCAGGTAAATCAATGTGCTGCTCCAAGAGCTAATGTTTCTTACGGAGGAATTAAAATGAGTGGTTTAGGTAAAGAATATGCTTTTGATAGTATGATTAACCACTTCACACAAAGTAAAACAGTTTTAATTAATAGAGGTAAATCAAATTTAGATGACTAATCATATCGCATTTATAGGTGTTGGAAATATGGGAAACCCTATGGCCGATCAATTAGTAAAAGCCGGCAATGAAGTAAAAGCTTTTGATGTTTCACCAGAGGTAATAAAAATTGCAAAAGAGTCAGGTTTAAATGTTGTATCCACTATTGATGAATTATTAGATGGTGCCAGTACTGTTATATCTATGTTACCGGAAGGTAAACATGTTCGATCTCTTTATTTAGGAGATAAAGGAATATTAAATAAAATTCCAAAAGAATGCTTGATAATTGATTGCTCAACAATTGATATTGAGACCTCTCTAGAGTTAGGCAATGAAGCAAAAAAACTTGGAATTAAAATGATAGATGCACCAGTTACTGGTGGTGTGATGGGAGCAAGAATTGGAAAATTAAATTTTTTAGTAGGTGGAAGTGAAGAAGCTGTAGCATTAGCAAAACCTTTGTTTGATATTATGGGACAAAAGATCTTACATGCAGGCGCTCAAGGAAGTGGAGTAGGGGTAAAAATTTGCAACAACATGTCTTTAGGAATTTCTATGATAGCAGCATCCGAATCTTTAATGTTAGCTAAAAGATTAAAAATGGATATTAAAAAGGTTCATGAAATAATAAAAGCTGCTTCTGGAAATAATTGGGCTATGACTAATTATACACCTTTACCAAATCTTACTGATGGAGTTCCTTCAAATAATAAATACCGACCAGGTTTTACGGCGGCAATGATGAGGAAGGATTTAAGATTAGCCATGGATGCTGCTCAGTCAGTTGATGCCTCCACACCATTAGGTAAAGCTGCTTTAGAAATTTTTTCAAAATTCTGTGATGAGGGTGATAGTGATACTGACTATTCAGGTATATCTAAAATGATTGGTGGTGATGCTTGGAATTACCCATTTGATCCAAAAGGAAATAAATAAAAATTTTATTTGTTAAGTAATTTAACATTATAAAAAGCATACCAAGAAGCTCCTGCAACTATAATAAACCATAGGTTGTATCTCTAATGTTTATTTTATTTTAAGTTTTACTTTTCTCTTACAATAATGTTTATTTCTATTCTTATTAAGACTTAATAAAAAAACAGAGAGGGAAAAACATGAAAAAAATCACAACATTGATTTTAAGTTTAGTTTTTGCAGTATCTATTATTGCTTCTGCTTCTGCTAAAACTTTAAAAATACAAATGACCTTTCCGAAAACTTCTTATGATGCACAAATCGTAGGAATGTGGACTGAAAGAGTTACTGGCCTTACTGGCGGTTCATTAAAATTTGAACTTCTAGGAGCTGGAGAAGTTGTAGGTGTTAAAGAAACATTAGAAGCTGTTGACAAGGGTCTTGTTGATGGTGGTGCTGCTTGGACTCACTATTGGTCTAACTATCACCCTGCTGCAATGTTATTTGGTTCGCCAGTTGCAGGTGGTGGTATTGGTTTAAGTACTAAATCTTGGTTAGCATGGTATTTTGATAACGGTGGAAAAGCTTTATACGATCAACTATGGGACGAAATGGGTATGAACGTAAAAGGTTTCATCATGGCATCTTCTGGTCCAGAAGCTTTAGGTTGGTTTAAAGAACCGATCAACAGCATGGCTGATTTCAGAAAATACAGATTCAGAACTCCTCCGGGAATTCCTGGTCAAACATACAAAGACATTGGTGTTGCATCAGTTTCAATGGGTGGTGGAGATATTCTTCCAGCACTTGAAAAAGGAACAATCGATGCTGCTGAATGGTGTTGTCCAAAACCAGATCTAGTATTTGGCTTCCAAAAGGTTTTAAAAAATTACTACCTTCAGGGCCTACACCAAAACGTTGTAAATGGAGACGTGTTCTTCAACAAGGATGTTTATAATAAGTTAACTGACCAAGAGAAATATGCTATGGAAATTGCTTCTGAAGCGATGATAACTAGAAACATTACAAACAGAGCTGTTGAAAATGGAAAAGCGTTGATTGAATTAACTACCAAACACGGTGTTATACTTCATGATACTCCAGCAGATTACTTTGTTGAATATATGGCTGCTGCTAAAGCTACTATTCTAAAGAACTCAAAAGAAAATAAGTTCTTTGATGAAGTTTACCAGCACATGACTGCTCATGCAAAAATCGTAGTACCTTTTATTGCTCAAATGGAAACATCTGATGCATCAATTGGAACTGCATTTGCAAACGCGCAAAAGTAAATAGATAATTTAAACGGGGGCTTAATAATTTTAAGTCCCCGTTTTTTTAAATAAAAAAATTTTAATCCAAGTTTCAAATCAATAAAATGGTAAAAAATAAATCTCATTCTGCTGGTGTTAAAGAAACTTTAGATATTACAGATGAGTTAATAGCAGAGCGTCGTACTAGCTTAAAAATGCCTAAGGACATGACTCCTTGGATGGCAAAAACTATAGAGTTTATTGACCTTAACATGTTAAGAGTTGGTAAAATAGTTTGTTGGATGGTAATTCCTTTAATTTTTGCAATGACTTTTGAAGTTATTGGTAGACATTTTTTTAACAGACCAACTCTTTGGGCTTATGATATTACCAGAATGATTGCAGGAGCATTTTTTATGTTGGGTGCTGGTTATGCATTATCAAAAGGTATTCATATAAGAGCTGATTTTTTATATAGAAATTGGAATGTTAAAACTCAAGCAAAAGTGGATCTATTCTTATATTTATTATTCTTCTTTCCGGGTTTCATAGTCTTTTTTTTGGTAAGCTTTGATTATGCTTACACTTCTATATGTGGGAAATCTATTTTAGCAGAATGCTTAGACGGAAAAGTTAGAATTCAAAGAGCAATGGATACTACTTGGATGCCAGTAATGTGGCCATTAAAAAGCTGCATGCCAATTGGAGCTTTTTTATTATTAATTCAAGGAATATCAGAATTATTTAAAACATATTATGCCTTTGTAAAAGGTAGATGGCCGTAATGGAAATTTTTTCACAAGAATTAATTGGAGCAATAATGATAGGGGTAATGTTATTTGCTATCTTTATTGGTTTTCCTATTTCATTCACATTAATATTTTTAGGTCTTGTGTTTGGTTACTGGGGTTTTGGAAAGTTAGTTTTTTATTTAATGACCCTACAGTTCAATATGATTATGACAGAAAGCACACTGGTTGCTGTCCCACTCTTTATATTTATGGGCATATTAATGGAATCTGCAGGTCTTATGGAAAGACTATTTTCAGCTATACAATTAATGCTATCCAGAACAAGGGGCGCATTATTTTATGCAGTTATGTTTGTGTCTACAATTTTTGCAGCTGCAACAGGAATAGTTGGAGCATCAGTAACAATTCTTGGAATTATGGCAGGTAAAACTATGATTAAATCTGGATACGATACTAGATTGTCAGCAGGTTTAATATGTGCTGGAGGAACTCTTGGAATTTTAATTCCACCAAGTATCATGTTGGTGGTAATGGGGCCTGTTTTAGAAATCCCAGTAACAGATTTATTTGCTGCAGCAATAATTCCTGGAATAATGTTGGCATTTCTTTATGCTCTTTACACCACTGTTAGATGTTATTTTGATCCAAAACTTGGTCCAATTTTACCAAAAAGTATGCAACCAAAAAGTATGGGTAAAGTTTGGATAGAATTCTTTTTAGGGTTAGTACCTCCTGCAGGGTTAGTATTTTTTGCTCTAGGTAGTATATTATTTGGTTTAGCAACACCTACTGAAGGTGCTGGTATAGGAGCTATTGGATCGGTTATTTTAGCACTAGCATATAGAAAATTAACTTTAAAAAATTTAAAAAATTCTTTAATTAAAACTTTAGAGATTACTGCATTAATAATGTTTTTAGTTGCTGCATCAAATTTCTTTGGAGCAGTTTTTTCAAAATTAGGAACACCATCTTTATTAACTGAATTTTTGTTAAATCTTGATGTTAATAGATATGTTGTTTTGGCTATATTAATGGCAGTAATTTTCTTGTTAGGTTGGCCTTTAGAGTGGGTACCAATAGTTCTTATTGTATTACCAATTTTTGTTCCATTAATTAAAGAATTAGATTTTAACTTAACTTGGTTTGCAATACTAGTAGCTGTAAATTTACAGACCGCCTGGCTTTCTCCACCTGTAGCTCTATCTGCGTATTTTTTAAAAGGTGTTGTGCCAGAGTGGGAACTTAAAGATATTTACCTTGGTATGATGCAGTTTATGGGAATACAGGTTTTAGGTTTAATCTTAATTATTGTATTTCCCCAGATTGCACTTTGGTTACCTAGTGTAATGTACCCTTAAAAATTTATTTTTTATTAATATAAGGAATTACAGTTCCAATTAAAATAATTCCTAATGAAAAAAATATCTTAAAAGTAATTTCAGCATCTATTACCAACCAGGCAGATAAAGCACCTATAGGTCCTGTTAAAGGATACATAAGACTAATCCTACCAACCGGAACTCTTCTTAAGGCGTAATTATAAAATAAATAAGAACCAAAAGTTATAAACGATAAAGTGGTTGCAGCTATTACTGATGGTGTAAAATCTAATTGAAATGAACGGCTAAAGGTAGAGTTAGGCCAAATAATAAATAATATCAAAAATGACAAAATGAAACCGGTAAAATATTGATAAGTATTTACGCCTAGTTGGTTAACATTAGTCTGCATTTTTTTTCGACCAATAACTTCATTAATTGAAGCCAAAGTCATTCCTGCAAAAATAATAAAATCTCCAATATAATTTCCCTGACCAATAATAGTTTGACTCGATAAGAGGATATAAGTTCCAATAATTGTTATAACAGCACCTATTAAAACCTTTATCTCAATTTTTTCATTTAAAAATATTCTAGCAACAAAAGGCTGCATGATTGGCATTGTACTTATAATCGCAACACCGTTGATAGGTGACGTAAGCATTAAACCTACATGAAAAGCTAATGTTACAAGAAAAGGATTTAATAAACCCATTAAAAATGGTGTTAGACCTATTTTTTTTATTGATAAGTCGACTCTCATTATCAGAGCAAAAATTAACATAAGTAAAAAAGCAATTGCAAACCTTACAGCTAATAGATCAACAATTTGAAACTCTTCTAGAGCGAGCTTTACAAACGGAGGACCTGAACCAAACCCAATTACAGCAATAAACATTGCTAAGTAACCAATATTTTTTTTAAGAAAGAGCATTAGATTAAAAATACTATTACAAATGAAAAAAAAAGATATTCCAATTTAACTAATTAGTTTATTATTTATTAGTGATTCAGCATAAAAATAAAATTAATCTTATTAACTGGGAACTGGTATCAGTTAACCCAAATGATAAAACTTGGGATTGGAAGGATATTTTTTGTTTTTGGGGTATCAATATACAAAGTGTTATTGCTTTTTCCTTAATAGCATCATTATACCTTGTTTATGACTTAAACGTTGCAGTTGTTTTTTTAGGATGTTTAATTGGATCTCTTCTAGTTTATTTTTTAGCTAACTTGATAGGAAAGCCATCTCAAAAATATGGTCTTCCATTTCCTGTTATTTTAAGGACCTCATTAGGTGTGTTTGGGGCAAAATATTTTTCTTTAATAAGAGGCTTTGTTGGTATCTTCATGTTTGGAATACAAACATATTTTTTATCAAAAGCATTTAGTTACTTAATT
Organism: Candidatus Pelagibacter sp. Uisw_094; assembly: GCF_047729535.1. GTDB lineage: Bacteria > Pseudomonadota > Alphaproteobacteria > Pelagibacterales > Pelagibacteraceae > Pelagibacter. The sequence continues at coordinate 543,427 of NZ_CP159823.1, forward strand.
AGAATATTTTTCTTTTCTGTTGATAATACTTTTCTTCAACATGATATTTTTTTAGTTTTTATTTCAGGTCTTAATATTATTGATTGGGCCTCTTTTCTAATAGCAATTCTATTACAATCTTTTTTATTTAGTAAAAGTCATAAATTTAATAAGTTAATTATTAATTATTCAGCAATAACAGTTTATTCTGGAATGTTGTTATTTTTTTTTGTTGTACTTCTTTTGGATGTTAAAGAGGTTTCAAGATCATTTGCTGATATTTTTACTTATAACAATATATTTCTTAAGAGTAATATTACTCCTTTAATTACTGTAGTTGGAATAGTGTTTGCTTACTTTTCAATTATTCTTGTAAATTTTGGAGATTTTGCTCGTTACGTTAAGAATAAAGAAGAATTAAAAAAAGGTAATTTGAGTTTATTTTTAAATCTTATTATATTCTCATTTTTTACTGTGTTTATAGTTGTTGGGGCTGATGTAATTTTTCATCAAAAACTTAAGGATATTGGAAAGATACTTACAAATCCTACAGATATTGTGGGAACTTTAGATAATATTATTATAACTGTAATAGTTTTATTTTTCATTATTATAGCTTCTGCCTCTACCAATTTAATTGCAAATTATGTGCCAGCTCAAAACTCTTTGTTAAATTTTTTTCCAAGTAAACTTAATCTAAAAACTTCTTCTTATATTATTGTTATTTTTGGATTTATAATTGGTATTTTTTGGTTACCATTATTAAGCCAGATAGGAATTTTATCTTTTGTCGATACTTTTGCTTCATTTTTTGGACCTCTCTTTGGTGTTATGATTGTAGATTATTATTTAGTTAAAAAATCAAACTTAGATAATAAAGATATATTTTCAGCAGAACCTGATGGAGCCTATTTTTATTCTAATGGATGGCATGTAAAAGCTTTATATTCTATAGCTTTGGGATTTATTTTTGCTGCCTCAACAATTTGGAACCAAAGTTTAATGAATTTTAATTCTTACTCATGGTTAATTGGTGCTTTTATCTCTTCATTGACTTACTATTTATTAGCAAGTAAATAATTTTATGCATCAATTTGATTTAAAAAATAAAACAGCAATTATCACAGGTGGAGCACAAGGTTTTGGTTTAGATATTGCTAAACGTTTTTTAAAGTCAGGAGCAAAAGCTATTATCTGGGATATAGATGAAGAAGAATTAAAGAAAGCCGTTAAAGCTGTGAACAATCAAGATCTTTCATATAATGTTGTTGATGTATCTGATTTTAAAGATGTCAAAAATACAGTTGATGAAATAGCAAAATCTTCAAATATTGATATTTTAATTAATAATGCAGGTATTACTGGGTCTACGTCTTCACTCTGGGATTATGATGTAGTGGAATGGAATAAAATAATAGAAATTAACTTAATGGGTACATTTAACTGTTGTAAATGTGTGGTTCCTTACATGATTAAAAATGATTATGGTAGAATAGTTAATGTTGCTTCGGTTGCTGGAAAAGATGGTAATGCAAATGCAAGCGCTTATAGTTCAGCAAAAGCAGGTGCTATTGGTTTAACGAAATCACTAGGAAAAGAACTAGCTGGCAAGAATATAGCTGTTAATGCTGTTACTCCAGCAGGGGCTAAAACAAGAATATTAGACCAAATGTCAAAAGAACATGTAGCTAGAATGTTATCAAAAGTGCCAAGAGGTAGATTTTTAGAAATTGAAGAATTTACATCTTTAATTTGCTGGCTTTCATCTGAGGAAAACTCATTTTCAACAGCTGCTGTTTTTGATATTAGTGGTGGTAGATCTACTTATTAAGACTAATTGTTAAAGTTTTTAAATCAACTTTATCTTCTTTAGAGATCACTGGTGCAAGTAAAATTACTGACCAATAAATTAAAAGTACAAATATAGAAATTGATTTCATTCTCTATTGATAATATTAAATATTGATCTTAGAATGTTTAAAGTGTGTTCAAATGTTGTTTTTAAAAAAATTTTAGCTATATAGTTTTCTTATGTTAAGAAATTTTATAATAATAATATTTTCTTCTTTTTTACTTCTAGCCAATGTTAATGCTGAAAAAATTACTGTTTTTGATTTTACAGATGAGGAATTCAACACACTAAAAGTTGGAAAAAAATACAAAGGTGAAACAACATGGACCTTAGATAAGAATGAAAAAGGTAATTTTATTAAAGCAGAAGCTGAAGGTAAAGGATCTGGCTTAGGTAAAGAAATTAAAATTGATCTACTAAAAACCCCTTTTATTAATATTACTTGGAAAGTTGAAAAAGACTTATCTGGTATAATAGAAAACAGTAAAAAGGGACATGATTATGCTGCAAGAGTATTCGTTATAAAAAAAACTGGCTCTACAGCCCTTTCTAATAGAGCTATAAATTATGTGTTTTCTAGCAATAATAAAGTAGGAAAAAATTGGCCTAGTCCATACACAAAAAAATCAATTGATTATGTTTTATCAACAACTCAAGAAAACCTTGATAAATGGGTGACTGTCAAAGCTAATGTTAAGGAAGACTTTATGAAACTTCATGGAATAAATGTGGAAGATATATCTGGAGTTGCAATAATGACTGATACAGATAACTCAAAGTTAAAAGCTATATCTTATTATCAAGATATCTATTTTTCAACAGAATAAGATTATTTAAATACTTTTTTAAGACCAATACTTAAAAAGGATAAAAGCACAGCTACAATTACATCCTCAATGGGTGCAGCATTCGGTACAGCAAAATTCCATAAAATAACACCAATTAACCAGATAATATAAACTTTCATTATGATGATTGTATCTTAGTTTAGTATTAAATATTATTTTTTTTGTTATTATATATGAATGCATGAAAATTTTTTTCACAATGTTAAAGTTTATTATGAAGATACAGATGCTGGGGGCATCGTGTATTATGCAAATTATTTAAAATTCCTTGAAAGAGCCCGCACAGAAGCTTTAGTTACATTAGGTTTTAATAACAAAAAGATTAAAGATGACTTTGGAGCTCAAATTATAGTTAAGTCATGTAATATTGAATATAAAATTTCTGCTCATCTTGAAGATGAGCTAACAATAAGATCTTTTGTTAAATCAATTACAATAACATCATTTTTTATGAATCAATTTATTAAAAGGGGTGAAGATTTAATAGTTGAAGCAAAAGTTCATTTAGTATTTGTTAATAAAGAAGGTAAACCTATAAAGATACCAGGCACCTTATTTCAGGATTTCAAACCTTACTTTTGTGATACTATTAAGCTTTAGAGTGCTTTTTAGCAGTTCTAAGTAGATTTATCATTTTTCTTGTATCAATTATTTTAGTGTTAACATTTCGTGGACTAGGGTGATAACAAGCAATTAAAATTTTCCCATCAGGTAATTTATATTTAATACCGTGCTTAAATGTAAATTTTTGCTTAATTAAAAAATTTTTTTTATAAAATTTAATACAGTTATCAAAAGCAATTTTACCTAAGCTTATTATAACTTTTAAGTTTTTTAAATTTTGAATTCATTATCGAAATAATTTGAACAATTACTTAGCTCTTTATTTAATGGTTTATCTTCAGGTGGAACACATTTTAAGATATTTGTAATATATGTACTATTAAGTTTTAAGCCATCTTTACGGTGTGTAGAGGTTGGGATGTTGGATATACCAACCTTATGGAGACAGCCAAATAAAAAATCACCAGATTTATCACCTGTAAATGCTCTTCCAGTTCTTGTCCCACCATGTGCAGCGGGTGCAAGACCGATAATCATTAATTTAGCATCAATATCACCAAAGCCAGTAACTGGTTTTCCCCAGTAAACCTCTGTTATATTTTGCTTTCTTTTAATTATTGAAATTTTCTTACTAAATTTAATTAGCCTAGAGCACTTTTTGCATTTAATTATTGAATTATTTAGTTTTTTAAATTTAATGTTCATTGATGAGGTTAATTAAAATTACTATACTCTTGCTTATATCTTTCAATGTATCTTTTAAAGTTATTTCAGCAAATGATCTTCAAAATATATTAAGAGATAACGGAAAAATAATATTTATAAGGCACGCATACGCACCAGGTGGTGGTGATCCTGATGGATTTGATATAGCAAACTGTGCCTCACAACGTAATTTAAATTCTGAAGGTATTGCACAATCAAAACGTATAGGTAAGTTTTTTGAAGAAAATGATATAATAATTGATAAGGTTTTATCTAGTGAATGGTGCAGATGTAAAGAAACAGCAAAATATGCTTTTAATAATTATGAAACAAAAAGTTTTTTAAATTCATTTTTTAGTCAAAAGTTTGCTCATAATAAAGATAAACAAATGAAAGAATTAAAAGGTTATATAATAAACTGGGATGGTAAAAAAAACTTAATATTAGTAACACATTATGTTGTAATCTCAGAAATTTTAAATATGTCTACTTCTTCAGGTCAGATTGTCATAACGGATAGAAATTTTAATATCCTAACAAGTATAAATACTAGTAATAATTAAAACTATATTTTTTTATAATAAAATATAGAATAGGTTTATGTCATCAAAAAAAGCAATGAAGTTAGCTCAAAAACAAGCTTTTGCAAAACATCGAAGCAATATTACCAATAGTAAGTTTGGATCAAAAAAAATAAATTTGATTAATAGACTAAATAAGACAAAAACTAATAATAAAAAATCTTAATTATCTAATTTTTTCTCTCTTTTTTATCTGCATAAAATAGTGCGATTAAGAAAATAATTGTCCATACAAATATTGAAATAGTTTTTATAAATGATGTTTCTGCGCCCCAAACTTTTAAAAAAAAAGCACCAATTAAGATACCAAGTACATAAATTATAGTTGCTATTGTTATTTTATTCATTTAATTAAATTTTTTTTATAAAGTGAAATTCCATTTTCAACTTTATGATTATAAGACTTTTTAAAACTTTTTAATTGCCAGCCACCCAGCCTTTCCTGAATATCAGTTAGATTAGATTTTTTCCATTCATCTGATGTTTCTTCTAATTTCCACATCTTTTTTTCCTCATTATTTCTACCACAACCATAACAGTATCCAGTTTGAGGATCTGTTTTACATATGCTTATACATGGAGAAACAATCATTTTTTTTAAATTTTTAGTTAATATAATTGAATATTATTATATTTCATAATTATTCTCATTGGACAAATAGAATCTATCCTATATAAAGCCTCAAGAATTGTGGGCGAATGGCGGAATTGGTAGACGCGCTGGTCTTAGGAACCAGTATTGAAAGATGTGAAGGTTCGAGTCCTTTTTCGCCTACCAACAAGTTGAAAAAATTATGAAAGTTACAGTAGAAAATAAAAAAGGTCTAAATAAAGACATTAAAGTTTTCATAGATAAAAAAACTATGAACTCTTATATGGATGAAAAATATGAAGAAATTAAAAATACTGTTAACTTAAAAGGTTTTAGACCTGGAAAAGTTCCTAAAGAAATTTTAAAAAGACAATTTGGTCAAGCAATTTTTAGTGAAGTGCTTGATAAAGTTCTTAAAGATACTTCAGTTAAAGCTTTAGAAGACAATAAAATTAAACCAGCCGGACAACCTAAACTCGATCTTAAAACTTATGGTGAGGATAAAGATCTGGAATATGTAATGTCAGTAACAGAACTTCCAAAAGTCGAGCTTAAATCTGTTGAAAATATTAAGTATGATGAATATTCAGTTAAAATTGATGCAAATGAAACTGATAAAAGAATTAAAGAAATAGCCAAAAGTCAAAATAACTTTAAAGAAGTGGCAGCTGACGTTAAAGCAGTTGACAAAAATTTGGTTATTTTTGATTACAAAGCAACAATTGATGGAAAAGACTTTACTGGAGGTGAAGGAAAAAATACTCAATTAATTTTAGGTAAAGATTTATTTATTAAGGGTTTTGATAAACAGCTAACTGGTGTTAAAAAAAATGATGAAAAGTCTGTTGATGTTACACTTCCTGAAAATTATCCACAAAAAGAATATGCAAATAAAAAAGCTAATTTTATCTGTAAGATTATAGAGGTTAAAAAATCAGAAGAGGTAAAAATTGATGATGACTTTGCAAAAAATTTAGGTGCAAAAGATCTTGCTGATTTAAAGGGGTTAGTTAGCAAACAAATCAATGATGAGTATAAAAATTCCTTAGATAAATTAGCTAAAACTCAAATCTTGAAAGAAATTGAAAACTTTAAAGTGGATGAAATTCCAGAAAACTTGATTGAAGAAGAGGTTAAAATTTTAGCACAAGGCATGACAGAAGAAGATTCTAAAAAAAGTAGAAAGAACTTTGAAGAAATTGCTAAAAAAAGAATTAAAGTTGGACTAATCTTAAATGAATTTGGTGAACAAAATAAAATTAAAGTAACCGAACAGGAAGTTCAAGCTGAAGTTCAAAAACAACTTAGAATGATGCCTGGTCAAGAAAAGATGGTAATGGAATTTTACCAAAAAAATCCATCAGCATTAGCCAGTTTAAGAGGAACCGTGTATGAGGAAAAAATTATTGATCTAATAAAAACTAAAGCGGAAGCATCTAAAAAAGAAATTACCAAAGAAGAAGCAGAAAAAATTTTAAAAGAACATCAAAAACAAGATCATAATCACGAACATGACCATGATCATCCTGAGGAAAAAAAAGCTTCAAAATCTGCTAAAATTGAAAAAAAGCCAGAACCTTCAGCATCTAAAAAACCTTCAGCAAAAAAAGTTAGTAAAAAGTAATCACAAGTTGTATAAGTAAAAGAATCAACTTATGACAACAAACTTATTAGATCAAATGAATACCCTAGTACCAATGGTTGTTGAGCAATCAAATAAAGGTGAGAGAGCGTATGATATTTATTCAAGACTTCTTAAAGAGAGAATTATTTTTTTAGTAGGACCAATAAATGATAACGTCGCATCTTTAGTTACAGCTCAACTATTATTTTTAGAGTCTGAAGATCCAAAAAAAGAAATTAATCTATATATTAACAGTCCTGGAGGACTAGTGACTGCAGGTCTTGGAATTTATGATACCATGCAATACATTAAGCCAGATGTTTCAACTTTATGTATTGGTCAAGCTGCATCAATGGGTTCATTCTTATTAGCTGCAGGTAAGAAAGGTAAAAGATTTTCTTTACCAAATTCTAGAATTATGGTCCACCAACCTTCGGCTGGTTTTCAAGGACAAGCAACTGATATAGAGATCCATGCCAATGAAGTTATGGATTTAAAGAAAAGACTTAATGAAATTTACTCAAAACATACTGGAAAATCAGTTGATGATGTGAAGAAAGCACTAGAACGTGATAACTTTATGAAGCCAGATACTGCAAAAGAGTTTGGTTTGATTGACGCAGTAGTCGAAAATAGATCTTAATACACTACATCTTGACACCCCACTAAACTGATACTTGATTAGTATGAGTCATCTATATTAAAGTATCCTAATTGATTCGTTTATAAATTTATGACAACAAATAATAAAAATATTCTTTACTGTTCTTTTTGCGGCAAGAGCCAGCATGAAGTTAGAAAACTTATTGCAGGTCCAACTGTATTTATATGTGATGAGTGTGTTGAGCTATGTATGGATATCATCAAAGAAGAAAGCAAAGATACATTTGTTAAACATCAAGATGGATTACCACCACCAAAAGAAATTTGTGCCGTATTAGATGATTATGTTATTGGACAACCTCATGCAAAAAAAGTTTTATCAGTTGCTGTTCATAATCATTATAAAAGACTTAATTACGAGAGCAAAACAAGTAAAACAGTTGAACTTTCAAAGTCAAATATTCTTTTAGTTGGTCCAACTGGTTGTGGAAAAACTTTATTAGCTCAAACATTAGCAAGAATTCTTGACGTTCCATTTACAATGGCAGATGCAACCACTTTAACTGAAGCAGGTTATGTTGGTGAAGATGTTGAAAACATAATTTTAAAATTATTACAAGCTGCTGATTACAACGTTGAAAAAGCACAACGTGGAATTGTATATATAGATGAAGTTGATAAGATTAGCAGAAAGTCAGAAAACCCTTCTATTACAAGAGATGTATCGGGAGAGGGTGTCCAACAAGCACTATTAAAAATTATGGAAGGGACAGTAGCAAGTGTTCCACCTCAAGGAGGAAGAAAGCATCCACAACAAGAATTTTTACAAGTAGATACTACAAACATTTTATTTATTTGTGGGGGAGCATTTGCTGGTCTAGATAAAATAATATCTCAAAGAGATAAAGGTACATCAATTGGATTTGGTGCAAATGTTAAAAAAACAGATGATAAAAAAACAGGTGAATGGATGAAAACTTTAGAACCTGAAGATTTGTTAAAGTATGGCTTAATCCCAGAATTTATTGGCAGACTTCCAATGATAGCAACCTTAGAAGATCTTGATGAAAAAACTTTAGTTAAAATATTACAAGAACCAAAAAACTCACTGATTAAACAATACCAAGAATTATTTAAACTAGATGGTGCTAAATTAAATTTTAAAGAAAATGCGATCAAAGAGATTGCGCAAAAAGCAATTAACAAGAAAACTGGGGCTAGAGGCCTTAGATCAATCTTAGAAAATATTTTATTAAAAACAATGTACGATCTTCCAAGTCAAGACAATGTGGAGGAAGTTATTGTAGATGCTAGTGCGGCCAAAGGCCTATCTCAACCAATCATAGTTCATTCAAAAAATAGCAGCAAAACAAAGACTGAAAAAACTTCAGCTGCTTAATCTCACGTTAATAAGTAATAAATAGCTATTGCAATATCATATTTAATCTCCATATTTAGATAATGGATGTTAAAATTGAACGACCTTTATTACCGTTAAGAGACATTGTTGTTTTTCCAAATATGGTTATTCCCTTATTTGTGGGTAGAGATAAATCTATTGCTGCCTTAAATGAAGTTATGAAAAAGGACAAAAAAATTGTTCTAGTTACGCAAAAAAATTCAGAAATAGATGACCCTAAAAAAACTGATGTTTTTATGTATGGTTGTGAAGGTAATATTTTACAATTACTAAAATTACCAGATGGTACAGTAAAAGTTTTAGTTGAAGGAAGCAAAAGAGTAAAAATCTTAGATTTTAAAGATAATGAGAAATTTATTATTTGTGAATATGCTCATCAACATGATGTAGTTACTAAAGATGAAGACTTAATTCCATTAGCAATGACTGCTGTAAGAAGACTAGAAAAACTAACTTCAATTAATAAAAAAATATCAAGTGAAACAATTAATAATATTAAAAAATTAACTAACGCATCACACATTGCTGATAATATTGCGTCTCACCTAACGGCTACTATTTCAGAGAAACAACAAATTTTTGAAACTATAGATGTTAAGAAAAGACTTAATTCTATAATTAAAATAATGGAAAATGAAACTAGTATTATAGGAGTTGAGAAAAGAATTAGAGGAAGAGTAAAAACCCAAATGGAAAAAACTCAAAGAGAATATTATTTAAATGAGCAACTTAAAGCTATTCAAAAAGAATTAGGTGAAATTGAAGATGGGAAAGATGAGACATCAAGTTTAAATAAATTAATTATTAAAGCAAAAATGCCAAAAGATGTTGAAAAGAAATGTATGGCTGAGCTTAAAAAATTAAAGAATATGAGCCCAATGTCTGCTGAGGCTACTGTTGTGAGAAATTACCTTGATTGGATGACAGATCTACCTTGGTATAAAAAAGACCAGGTTGATATTGATCTTAAGAAGGCGCTTGCAGTTCTTGATGCTGATCATTTTGGTTTAGAAAAAGTTAAAGAAAGAATTATTGAATTTTTAGCTGTCCAAAAAAGAATGGAAAAAATTAAAGGCCCAATTTTATGCTTAGTTGGTCCTCCAGGTGTTGGTAAAACATCATTAGGAAAATCTATTGCGAAAGCTACTAATAGAGAATTTGTAAGAGTTTCAGTTGGTGGTATGAGAGATGAAGCTGAAATAAGAGGTCATAGAAGAACTTACATTGGTTCTTTACCTGGTAAAATTATTCAAATGATGAAAAAAGCAGGTACAAAAAATCCACTTATTCTTCTTGATGAAATAGACAAAATTGGAAATGATTATAGAGGTGATCCGTCTTCTGCTTTATTGGAAGCATTAGATCCAGAACAAAATTCTACATTTAATGATCATTATTTAGAAGTTGACTATGATTTATCTGATGTCATGTTTGTTACTACAGCTAATACTTTAAATATCCTGCCACCATTATTAGACAGAATGGAAGTAATTAGATTGGCTGGTTATACAGAAGATGAAAAAATTAATATTGCAAATAAGTATCTGCTTCCTAAACAAATTAAAGATAATGGAGTTAAAGAAAAAGAAATGACTTTATCTGAGGATATTATTAAAGAAATTATCCAAAGTTATACAAAAGAGTCTGGTGTAAGAAACTTAGAAAGAGAAATTTCAAAAGTAGCTAGAAAAGTTGTTAAGAAGGTAGTTTCTGGCGAAGAAAAAGAAGTTAAAATTAATTTAAAAAACTTACCTGATTATTTAGGAATTCAAAAATTTAAATTTGGTGAACTTGAAAGTGAAGATAAAATTGGCGTTGTCACAGGTTTAGCGTGGACTGAATATGGTGGAGAAATTCTTAAAATTGAAACTGTCATAATGCCAGGAAAAGGTAGAATGCAAATTACTGGTAAACTTGGAGATGTGATGCAGGAATTATCAAGGCTGCAAAATCTTTCATTAGATCAAAAAGTTTAGATTATGGAATTATTCCTCCCTTGTTTGAAAAAAAAGATTTTCATATTCATGTTCCAGAAGGAGCAACACCTAAAGACGGCCCTTCAGCAGGTATTGGAATGGTCACTTCAATAGTTTCTGCAATCACAAATAACCCTGTCAGAAGAGATGTTGCGATGACTGGTGAGGTGACATTAACAGGTCAAGTATTGCCAATTGGTGGATTAAAAGAAAAACTATTAGCAGCACATAGAGCTGGAATAAAACAAGTTATAATTCCTAAAGAAAATGAAAAAGATCTTGTTGATATGCCTAAGAAGATTATTGATGATATAAAAATTACTCCAGTTGAGCATGCTGATGAAGTATTAAAAATAGCATTAACTAAAGAGTTAAAAAGAGTTGAGTGGGTAGAGGTTGATAAAATTTCTCAATCTGACGATAAATCTCAAGCAAGTATTCAATAATTACCAATTTACATCCTTTTCTGTTTAATATCTGTTTTGACTTTCATAAATAATTGTTATAACTAAACGATAATTTTGGTTTAGGGTGGTTAGCTCAGCTGGTAGAGCATCTCGTTTACACCGAGGGGGTCAAAGGTTCGAGTCCTTTACTACCCACCAAAACTAGTAAAAGTGGGGGTGTAGCTCAGTTGGTTAGAGCGATCGCCTGTCACGCGATAGGTCGAGGGTTCGAGTCCCTTCACTCCCGCCACTTTTTTAGTCTATTTAATGTGAATATCACATATATTGTGACGTAAGAGCACTTCAACATGATATAAAAACTGCTATATAGACTTCATGCTTTCAGAATTTTTAAAAGATTATCTGCCTATTATATTATTTTTAATAATAGCCCTTGCCTTGAGTTGTGCTTTTGTAGTAATTAATTTAATTCTTTCACCAAAACATCCTGATCCAGAAAAATTATCAGCATATGAATGTGGATTTGAACCTTTCGAAGATTCAAGGATAGAATTTGATGTTAGATTTTATTTAGTGGCAATCCTTTTTATAATTTTTGATCTTGAGATAGCCTTCCTTTTTCCTTGGGCAATCTCTTTAGGAAATATAGGTCTGCTGGGTTTTTCCTCAATGATGATTTTTTTATTTATACTTACAATTGGTTTTATTTATGAGTGGAGAAAAGGTGCTCTAGATTGGGAATAAAATTTTAAACTATGAATTTAGAAAATAAAAATAAAGAAATTCCAGAAGAGTTTAAACAACTTTCTGAAGATTTTAGTAAAAATGGTTTTATAACAACTTCTCTTGATAATTTAATAAACTGGTCAAGAGCGGGGTCCCTACATTGGATGACTTTTGGCTTAGCATGTTGCGCTGTTGAGATGATGCAAACAGCAATGCCCAGGTATGATTTAGAAAGATTTGGTGCTGCACCAAGAGGCTCACCAAGACAATCTGATGTGATGATAGTAGCTGGAACTTTAACCAATAAGATGGCTCCAGCTTTAAGAAAAGTTTATGATCAAATGCCAGAACCGAGATATGTTATTTCCATGGGAAGCTGTGCAAATGGTGGTGGTTATTATCACTATTCATACTCTGTAGTTCGTGGATGTGATAAAATAGTTCCAGTAGATATATATGTACCTGGTTGTCCTCCATCTGCAGAAGCATTGCTTTATGGTATTATGCAGTTACAAAAAAAAATTAGAAACAAAGGATCTTTTGAAAGATAATTTATATGCAAAATTTAATAGATCTTGAAAAAAAAATTAACTCAGAGCTTACCACTAAGATTAAAAAAACTGAGATTAGACACGATCAACTATATATCACTATTGATAATGAAGATTTAATAGATGTTACTTTACATATGAAGAATAACGAAAATACAAAATTTAAACAGTTAATTGATATTACTGTTGTTGATTATCCAGAAAACACTCAACGTTTTAAAGTTGTGTATTTATTTTTAAGTCATGAATTTAATCAGCGAATTATATTGAGTTATTTAATAAGTGAAAATGAAGTTATATCATCTTTAACTCCCATTTATCCTGCAGCAAACTGGATGGAACGTGAAGTTTTTGATATGTACGGAGTTAAATTTAAAGATCATCCTGATTTAAGAAGAATACTTACTGATTATGATTTTGAAGGGCATCCTTTGAGAAAAGATTTCCCTTTAACTGGTCATACCGAGGTTAGGTATAGTGAGGATCAAAAAAAGGTAATTAAAGAACCAGTTAAATTAGAACAAAATTATAGAAATTTTGATTATGAAAGTCCCTGGGAGGGAACAAAATACATAAAAAAACAGACAGAAATTGATAATGACAAAAAAAACTAAAACTCTAAATCTTAATTTCGGACCTCAACACCCAGCCGCTCATGGTGTTTTAAGATTAATTTTAGAATTAGATGGAGAAGTTGTTGAAAAAGCAGATCCACATATTGGATTATTACATCGTGGTACTGAAAAATTAATAGAAAACAAAACATACATGCAAGCTGTACCTTATTTTGACAGACTTGATTATGTTGCTCCAATGAACCAAGAGCATGCTTTTGCATTAGCTATAGAGAAAATTTTAAAGATTAATGTTCCCATTAGAGCACAATTTATAAGAGTTATGTTTTGTGAGATTGGAAGAATTTTAAGTCACATATTAAATGTAACAACTCAAGCATTAGATGTTGGTGCGTTAACTCCTTCATTGTGGGGTTTTGAAGAGCGTGAAACTTTAATGACTTTTTATGAAAGAGCCTCAGGCTCAAGATTACATGCTAATTATTTTAGAGCAGGTGGAGTTCATCAAGATTTACCAATGGGGCTAGAAGAAGATATAGGTAAATTTTGTGTGTCGTTTCCTAAAATAATCGATGATCTTGAAACATTATTGACTGACAATAGAATATTTAAACAACGAAATGTTGATATAGGAATCGTTACTAAAGAAGATGCATTAGACTATTCTTTTAGTGGCGTCATGATCAGAGGTTCTGGTGTTCCTTGGGACTTAAGAAAGTCACAACCGTATGAGTGTTATGAGCAGTTAGAATTTAAAATACCTGTTGGAAAAAATGGAGACTGTTATGACAGATATTTATGTAGAATAGATGAAATGAGAGAGAGCGTTTCCATAATCAAACAATGTCTTGCTAAAATGACAAAAGGACCAGTTAAATCCTCCGATGGAAAGATTAGTCCACCACCAAAAAAAGATATTAAACAATCTATGGAAGCTTTAATTCACCATTTTAAACTATTTACAGAAGGTTATCGTGTTGATAAAGATGAAATTTATACAGCTGTTGAAGCTCCCAAAGGTGAGTTTGGTGTTTACTTAATATCTGATGGTTCTAGCAAACCATACAAGTGTAAAATAAGAGCCCCCGGATTTTCTCATTTGGCTGCAATGGATTACCTGATTAAAGGTCATATGCTTGCAGATGTGCCTGCTGTATTAGGCTCACTAGATATAGTTTTTGGAGAGGTAGATAGATAATGAGTTTAAGAAGACCTTCAAAAGAACAGCCTGAGAATTTTGATTTTAATCCAGCCTCATTAGAAGCTGCCAAATTAATTATTGCAAAATATCCAAAGGATAAACAGCAAAGTGCAGTAATGGCTTTACTTTATATAGCGCAGAAACAAAACAGTAACTGGATTCCTTTGGCTGCCATGAAGTACATTGGTAAGCTTTTAGATATGCCTTATATAAAAGTTTATGAAGTGGCAACATTTTATACAATGTATAATCTAGCTCCAGTTGGTAAACATTTTATACAAGTTTGCACAACTACACCATGCATGATTAGAGGTGCTTATAAACTTGTTGAAGCGTGCAAAGAAAAAATTTCTGAGAATGAAAATGAATTATCAAAAGATCAAAGTTGTTCTTGGATGGAAGTTGAGTGTTTAGGAGCTTGTGTTAATGCACCCATGTTACAGATTAATGATGATTATTATGAAGATTTAGATAAAGAAAAGACATTAAAAATTTTAGATAAGATCTTAACTGGTGAAACACCTAAGCCAGGATCTTATAGGGGTCGTTTAAACAACGAACCTGAAAATAATAGAAAAACACTTATGGATTTAAAAAATGCTTAAAGACGAAGATAGAATATTTCAGAATTTATATAATGATAAAGGTTCAGATGTTGAGTCTTCAAGAAAAAGAGGTGACTGGACAAATACTAAAGATTTAATTGATAAAGGTAGAGATTGGATAATAACTGAAGTTAAAGCCTCAGAACTTAGAGGAAGAGGAGGTGCTGGATTTCCAACTGGTTTAAAATGGTCTTTTGCACCGAAAGAACTAGGTTTAAGACCTCATTATCTAGTTATAAATGGAGATGAGTCAGAACCAGGTACCTGTAAGGATAGAGATATTTTAAGATTTGAACCTCATAAATTAATAGAAGGATGCTTGATTGCTGCATACGCTGTTCAAGCTCATGTTTGTTATATTTATATAAGAGGAGAGTACTTTATAGATGGAGAAAAACTTCAAGCAGCAATTGATGAAGCTTATGAAAAAAATTTAATAGGAAAAAATGCATCTGGAACTGGTTGGGATTTAGATATTTATATTCACTATGGAGCAGGAGCATATATATGTGGAGAAGAAACAGCTTTACTTGAGAGTATAGAGGGTAAAAAGGGTCAACCTAGATTAAAACCACCTTTCCCCGCTTTAATTGGTTTATACGGTTGCCCAACCATAATTAACAATGTTGAAACTATAGCAGTTGTTCCAACAATATTAAGAAGGGGTGGAAAATGGTTTGCATCTTTAGGAAAAGCAAAAAATACAGGTACTAAAATTTTCTGTATTTCTGGAAATGTTAATAACCCATGCAATGTTGAAGAAGAAATGAGTATATCTCTTAAAGAACTAATCGAAGTTCATGCTGGAGGTGTAATTGGAGGATGGGAAAATTTACAAGCTGTAATACCTGGTGGCTCATCAATGCCTTTGATACCACAAAAAACTTGTGAGACTTTAACAATGGATTTTGATTCATTAATGGCAGAAAAAAGTGGACTGGGGACTGCAGGTATAGTTGTTATTAATAAAGATCAAGACATAATTAAATGCATGGCAAGAATTGCTAGATTTTATAAACATGAAAGTTGTGGTCAATGTACACCTTGTAGAGAAGGTACAGGGTGGATGTGGAGAATGCTTGAAAGAATGGCTAAAGGTGAAGCATCAAGAGATGAAGTTGAAATGCTTGGTGATGTTACAAATCAAATTGCGGGACACACTATTTGTGCTTTTGGTGAGGGTTCTTCATGGCCTGTACAAGGATTATTAAGGCATTTTAAAAAAGAGATTGAGGATAGAAACAATCTTAACCCAACTATAAAAAAAGAAAAGAATATTCCCTATTTAGTAGATCAACACTTATTGGATAAAAAAAATGCTTAAATTAAAAGTAAATGAAATTGATATAGAAGTTGAAGAGGGGCTAACTGTACTTCAGGCTTGTGAAAAGGCTGGAGTTGAAATCCCAAGATTTTGTTATCATGAAAAATTATCAATAGCAGGAAATTGTAGAATGTGTTTAGTAGAATTAGAAAAATCTCCCAAACCTGTAGCCTCATGTGCCATGCCAGCATCAGAAGGAATGAGTATTAAAACAAATACTGAGTTTGTTGAAAAAGCAAGAAAAGGAGTCATGGAATTTTTGTTGGCTAACCACCCGTTGGATTGTCCTGTTTGTGATCAAGGGGGAGAGTGTGATTTACAAGATCAGTCCATGTTCTATGGTGTTGATAAGTCTAGATACAAAGAGAATAAAAGAGCAGTCTCTGAAAAAAATATGGGACCTTTAATCAAAACACAAATGACTAGATGTATACATTGTACTAGATGCGTTAGATTTGCTACAGAGGTTGCTGGTGTAACAGAGATTGGAGCCATAGGTAGAGGTGAGGATATGGAAATTACAACATATCTTGAGCAATCCATGCAATCAGAATTATCAGCTAATGTTGTAGATTTATGTCCGGTTGGTGCCTTAACGTCTAAACCCTATGTATTTGAGGCTAGACCCTGGGAATTAAAGAAGACAGAATCTATTGATGTAATGGACGCTATTGGTTCAAATATAAGAGTTGATACCTATGGTTGGGAAGTAAAAAGAATTTTACCAAGAATTAACGAAGATATTAACGAAGAATGGATTTCAGATAAAACAAGATATGCTTGTGATGGTTTGTTAAACCAACGCTTGGATACCCCTTATATAAAATATAATGGTAAATTTGAGAAAGCATCATGGAATGAAGTTTTTAATATAATTAAGTCCAAGTTTAAAAATGCTGACAAAGATAAAATATGTGGAATGTCTGGTGATCTAGTTAATATGGAAACACTCTATATATTTAAAGAGTTTTTCAATAAAACACTTGGTTCTCATAATGTAGAGTCAAGAAGTGATCATACATATTTAAATTCAAAAAAAAGAGAAAATTATTTATTCAATTCAACAATTAATGGAATAGAAGAAGCAGATTTTATATTACTCATAGGAAGTAACCCCAGGTATGAAGCAACAATTTTAAATGCACGTATTAGAAAAGCATACTTACAAAATAAAACAAAAATAATTTCATTAAATGATGTTGGTGATCTAACATACCCATATGAGTCTTTAGATGGTGATATTGAAAATATTAAAAAAATTACAGAAGATAACCATGAAGTATCCAGTCTAATTAAAGAGGCTAAAAAACCGTTAATTATCTTTGGTCAGTCATCTCTTAAAACTAAATCTGCAAAATATATTTTTGAATCTGTTAAGTCTTTTTTAAAAAAAAATCATAAAATGTCAGATGAATGGAATTCTTTAAATACAATTTCAGAAAATGCATCTACAGTTGGTAGTTTTGATTTAGGATTATATAAAACAGTAGATGGTTCAAATGAAGTACTAAAAGATTTAGAAAATCACATGTTTGAAATAGTTTACCTATTGGGAGTTGATAATCTTAAATTTGAAAAAAAGAATGAATTTATAATTTATCAAGGAAGTCATGGAGATAAAGGAGCTGAGATTGCAGATATTATACTTCCAGGAGCTGCATACACAGAGCAAAATGGTTACTTTACGAACTTAGAAGGTAAAATACAAAAAGCTTATAAAGCCTCCTTTCCACCAGAAGAAGCTAAAGAAGACTGGTTGATAATTAATGAATTAGCAGAAACAATGAATCATAGAAAATTATTTAATGATAAAGATGAGTTGGATAGTAGTTTACTTAACCAAATTAATTTGTTTATTGAAAAAGATAAATCTATTAAATCTTCTACAGTTGAAAATGTAGAATTTAAGCAAGAAATTTTAAAAGTTGAGAATGAAGATTATTATTACTCAAATGCAATAGCAAGAGCCTCAAAGACAATGCTTGAATGCAAAACAGCTAAAGTTAATTTAAAATTAACAGGTACAGAAGGTTAATAAAATGGAATATTTAAGTATAATTTTTTCAGAGACATATAAAATCTTATTTTTATTAGTACCAGTTCTTGTTTCTGTCGCGATGATTGTTTGGCTTGATCGTCGTATTTGGGCATTTGTTCAAAAAAGACAGGGACCAAATGTTGTAGGACCTTTTGGTTTACTTCAATCTTTGGCTGATGCATTAAAATATATGTTTAAAGAAGTTATTATTCCCTCAAGCTCTAATAAAGTAATCTTTATATTAGCTCCAATTGTCACTATGACTTTGGCTTTAATCTCTTGGGCAGTTATTCCATTTAGTGCAACTCAAGTATTGGCTGACATTAATGTTGGTATTCTCTATTTATTTGCAGTTTCATCATTGGGTGTTTATGGAATCATTATGGGTGGGTGGGCCTCAAATTCAAAATATCCTTTTTTAGGTGCAATTAGATCAGCAGCTCAAATGGTATCTTACGAAGTTTCAATCGGTGTTATTATAATTAATGTTTTGCTTTGTGTGGGTTCGTTAAACTTAAATGATATAGTTATGGCACAAGAAAACTTATGGTTTGTAATTCCATTATTTCCAATGTTTGTAATTTTTTTTATCTCTGCTTTGGCAGAAACAAATCGACCACCATTTGACTTACCTGAAGCTGAAGCTGAACTTGTCGCGGGATATCAAACTGAATATTCTGGAATGATGTATGCAATGTTTTGGTTGGGCGAGTATGCAAACATTCTTCTTATGTGTGCAATGGGATCAGTTCTATTTTTAGGTGGATGGCTTTCACCTATAGATTTATTTCCTTTTAATGTAATTCCTGGAGCTATATGGTTAATTTTAAAGATACTACTTCTTTTTATACTCTTTGCTTTAGTAAAGGCAATTGTTCCAAGATATAGATATGATCAGTTAATGAGACTAGGTTGGAAAATTTTTCTACCCTTATCGCTAACATGGGTAGTTCTTACAGCAAGTTTTTTATTTTACTTTAACCTTTTACCAATAAATTAATTATGAAAATTTCAAGAATATTTAAAACAATTTTTATGTTAGATTTTTTAGGTGGTCTTACGATCGCCTTACGAGAATTTTTTAAACCAAAAAAAACAATTAACTATCCATTTGAAAAGGGTAAAATCAGTCCCCGTTTCAGAGGAGAGCACGCTTTAAGAAGATATCCTGATGGTGAAGAAAGATGTATTGCTTGTAAATTGTGTGAAGCAGTATGCCCAGCCCAGGCAATTACAATTGAATCCTCTGAAAGAGCAGATGGAAGTCGAAAAACTACTCGATATGATATTGATATGATGAAATGTATTTACTGTGGACTTTGTGAAGAATCTTGTCCGGTTGATGCAATTGTTCAAGGTCCTAACTTTGAATTTTCAACAGAAACAAGAGAAGAACTTTATTATAATAAGGAAAAACTTTTGGATAATGGGGATAGATGGGAAAATGTTTTAGCTGCAAATATTAAAGCTGATAACTCTCATAGATAATTATGCTAGCACACGCAATTTTTTTTTATATTTTTTCATTAATAGCAATTGTTTCTGCAATAATGGTTACAGTTTCAAAAAATACTGTTCACTCTGTTTTCTTTTTAATTTTAGATTTTATTAGTATTTCTTGCTTGTTTATAATGATAGGTGCGGAATTTCTTGGAATGATAATGTTAATTATCTATGTTGGTGCTGTAGCTGTTTTATTCTTATTTGTTGTTATGATGTTAAATGTAGCTCAACAGAAAAACCAATGGTTTAGTGCTAGAGTGAGCTCTAAACATATTCCAGTTGGATTAATTATCAGTACTATTATATTTTTTGAACTAATTATTGTTATTGGTGGATGGAAATATAAGCCAGATCTTGTTTCATCTATGTCATTAAATATAGATAGTAGCATTAGCAATACTCATGCCATTGGTTATGTTTTGTATACTGACTACATCCACATCTTTCAATTAAGTGGAATGATTTTATTAGTTGCAATGATAGGAGCTATTGTTCTTACTTTTAGGCAGAGATCTGGTGTCAAAAGACAAAGTTATTTTAGTCAAATATCTAGAGAAAGATCTGATGGTGTAGAATTAATAGATGTTCCAAGTAATAAGGGGGTTAAATCTGATGATTGATGTAGGCTTGGGTCACTACCTTACTTTGGGAGCTATAATATTTACCATCGGTATAGTTGGTATATTTTTAAACAGAAAAAATATTATAGTAATATTAATGAGTATTGAGCTCATTTTATTAGCAGTGAATATTAACTTGGTGGCTTTCTCTATATTTTTGAATGATATAACAGGTCAAATTTTTACACTCTTTATTTTAACTGTAGCTGCTGCAGAAGCTGCCATAGGTCTCGCTATAATAGTCGTTTATTATCGAAACTCATCAACAATTAGAGTTGAAGATATAAATAGTTTGAAGGGATAATATGGAATTTGCATTATTATTTCTTCCACTATTAGCATCTATTATATCTGGCTTTTTTGGCAAATTTATAGGTGATAGAAATTCAGAGATAATAACAAGTATATTTGTTTCGATTTCAGCACTGTTATCTTTAATTTTATTTTATCAAGTCATTGTTAATGGTTATGCAAACAATGTAGTTATTGCCACTTGGATTAATTCAGGAACGCTTGATGTGAATTGGTCCATTAAAGTGGATGCGTTATCTTCAGTAATGCTTGTTGTTGTAACCCTAGTTTCTTCACTAGTTCATATTTATTCAATTGGTTATATGTCCCATGACCCACATAAACCAAGATTTATGGCCTATCTTTCTCTCTTTACATTTGCAATGCTAACGTTGGTTACATCTGATAATTTTCTTCAATTATTTTTTGGATGGGAGGGCGTAGGTCTTTGTTCTTATTTTTTAATTGGCTTTTGGTATAAAAAAGATTCAGCAAATGCAGCAGCTATAAAAGCTTTTGTAGTAAATAGAGTAGGTGATTTTGGATTTGCCTTAGGAATATTTTTAATTTTTTACCTATTTGGTACCGTCAATTACTCTGAGGTATTTCAGCAAATTCCACAAATTGTTGATAAAGAATTATTATTTTTAGGAATACAAATCAAGGCCATTGATCTAATTTGCATCCTTTTATTTATTGGAGCTATGGGTAAATCAGCACAAATTCTTTTACACACATGGCTACCTGACGCAATGGAAGGTCCTACACCTGTATCTGCATTAATACATGCTGCTACAATGGTTACAGCAGGAGTTTTTTTAATTGTTAGATGTTCTCCAATTTTTGAATATTCTCCTTTAACTTTAAATATTATTACCGTAGTTGGAATGACAACTGCTTTTTTTGCTGCAACAGTAGCTTTAGTTCAAACAGATATTAAAAAAATAATTGCTTATTCAACATGTAGTCAATT
Source organism: Candidatus Pelagibacter sp. Uisw_094 (assembly GCF_047729535.1). Taxonomy (GTDB): domain Bacteria; phylum Pseudomonadota; class Alphaproteobacteria; order Pelagibacterales; family Pelagibacteraceae; genus Pelagibacter. The sequence continues at coordinate 564,985 of NZ_CP159823.1, forward strand.
AGGTTATATGTTTTTTGCTGCCGGTGTTGGTGCTTATAATGTGGCAATGTTTCATTTGTTTACTCATGCATTTTTTAAGGCATTGCTTTTCTTAGGATCAGGATCGGTAATTCATTCATTTAAGGATGAGCAAGATATTAATCAAATGGGAGCTGTGTATAAAAAACTACCATATACTTGGATCTTAATGATTATTGGGACATTAGCTCTTACAGGTTTCCCTTTTCTTTCTGGTTTTTATTCAAAAGATGCAATTATAGAATTTGCTTACCTTAGAGGTAATACAGTTGGTTATTACGCTGCTGGAGTTGGTATTTTAACAGCCTTACTTACCTCAATATATTCGTGGAGATTAATTTTTAAAACATTTCATGGATCGTATAACAATAAAAAATTAAAAATTGAAGAAATGCACGAGTCTCCCTTGGTTATGCTTATACCCTTGATTGTATTAGCAGTTGGTGCAATTTTTGCAGGATTTTTATTTAAAGATTTATTTATTGGTCATGGTGGTGAAAATAATTTTTGGGGAGAATCTATTAAATTTCTAATTCCATTAAGTACAGATCACCCACCTTTATGGATTATTTTGATTACTCCCATTCTTGTCCTTTTATCTATTCCAATTGCTTATTATTTATTTGTAAAAAATAAAGAGTTACCTAATCAAATTGTTCAATCTAATAGACCTTTATATAATTTTTTAGTCAATAAATGGTACTTTGATGAATTATACGACATCATATTTATCCAATCTTCAAAAAAAATAGGATTATTCTTTTGGAAAATAATTGATATAAAAATTATTGATAGGTTTGGACCGGACGGTCTTTCCTTACTAATCAAAAACTTGTCATTAAGAGCCAGTAAATTTCAAAGTGGGTTTATTTATCAATATGCCTTTATGATATTGATTGGTCTTTCTGCATTATTAACATTTCTAATTTTACACTAATGAATTTTCCAATTTTATCATCTTTAATTCTTTTACCAACTATTGGTGCTTTATTTTTATTATTTTCAAAAGATAAAAATTCAAATACAGGAAAATATGTTGCTTTGTTCACCTCTTTTGTTAATTTTTTAATCTCAATTTATCTATGGTATTTATTCGACCCGTCCACATCAACATTTCAATTTGTTGAAAATAGAGAATGGTTAAGAGGTTTTGTTAATTATAAAGTAGGTATAGATGGAATTTCAATTTTATTCATAATTCTTACAACACTTATTACTCCGTTGTGTATAATATCTGTTAACAACACAATTAAAGTAAGGTTAAGAGATTTTCTTATTGCCATATTGGTAATGGAGAGTTTAATGATTGGAGTTTTTTGTTCACTTGACCTAGTTGTATTTTATTTATTTTTTGAAGCGGGATTAATTCCTATGTTTTTAATTATTGGAATTTGGGGAGGTGAAAGAAGAGTTTATTCTGCCTTTAAATTTTTCTTATATACCTTACTTGGTTCTGTTTTAATGCTAGTTGCAATAATTTCAATTTACTGGATCGCTGGTACAACCGATATAGTACAACTATATGAATTAGGTATAGACACAAAATATCAAAACTTATTGTGGCTTGCTTTTTTTAGTTCTTTTGCAGTCAAAACACCTATGTGGCCAGTTCACACTTGGTTACCTGATGCGCATGTTGAAGCTCCAACTGCCGGATCTGTTCTACTGGCTGCTATTCTTTTAAAAATGGCAGGTTATGGTTTTATTAGATTTTCCTTAGGTTTGTTTCCTGTGGCCTCTGAATTATTTACTCCATTGGTTTATACGCTTAGTTTAATTGCAATTATTTATGCATCTCTAGTTGCCCTAATGCAGGAAGATATGAAAAAATTAATAGCATACTCTTCAGTGGCACATATGGGCTTTGTAACATTAGGAATTTTTACGATCACTCAACAGGGTATTGAAGGAAGTATAATCCAAATGATTAGTCATGGACTTGTTTCGGCAGCATTATTTTTATGTGTCGGTGTAGTTTATGATCGTATGCATTCAAGATTAATTAAAACTTACGGTGGCCTGGTTTCTGTAATGCCCAAATATTCAATTCTATTTATGCTGTTTACTCTAGCTGCATTAGGATTACCTGGAACAAGTGGCTTTATAGGAGAGTTTTTAATTTTAATGGGTGCATTTAAAGATAATTTTTTAGTAGCAGTTATTGCTAGTTTTGGAGTCATCTTTGGTGCTGCATATATGTTATGGTTATATAGAAGAGTTGTTTTTGGAAATTTAGTAAACAAAGATCTGTTAAAAATACCCGATTTAGATTATTCAGAAAAATTTATTTTATGGAGTTTAGCTATACCAGTATTATTTTTTGGTTTTTACCCGGAACCTCTTTTTAATACAATTGAAGTATCGGTAAATGACTTAATTGAAATGTATAATTTTAACTTAAATATGTATGGTACTGAGGTACAAAAATAATGAATGATTTAAATTTTATTTCCCCTGAAATTTTTATTTCTTTATCAATAATGTTTTTATTAATCTTGGGTGTTTTTAAGAAAAATGGCTCAACTTTAATTCACAATCTTTCAATAGGGCTTTTACTAATTACTGTAATTTTAATATTAAATAATCCTTTTGATACCCCTGTAACTTTATTTGGAAATAGCTATGTAATTGATAACCTCTCATCTTTAATGAAAATTCTTACAATTTTAGGAGGAGCTTTTGTTTTATCAATCTCAACAAAATATTTAAAAATATCTAAAATTTTCTTAATAGAATATCCAATTTTAATTCTTTGTTCTATTTTAGGAATGATGGTTATGATTAGTTCTAATGATCTAATGGTTTTCTACATTGGACTTGAATTACAATCATTAGCTTTGTATGTTTTGGCATCGTTTAATAGAGATCAATTAAAGTCATCTGAATCAGGTCTTAAATATTTTGTATTAAGTGCACTTTCTTCTGGTTTACTGCTTTATGGTTGCTCTCTAATCTATGGGTTTTCTGGATCAACTAATTTTAATATTATTGGAAATTCAATGGATTCTACTCATTATGGCTTAACATTTGGAATAGTTTTCATCCTAGTTGGATTGGCTTTTAAGATATCTGCTGTACCATTTCATATGTGGGCACCAGATGTCTATGAAGGATCTCCTACATCTGTAACATTATTTTTTGCAATAGTTCCCAAAGTTGCTGCTTTAACTGTCTTTATTAGATTCTTGTATGTTCCATTTTTTAACATGATTGACCAATGGCAACCTATCATAATTTTTTTATCTATTGCCTCGATGATATTTGGAGCTGTTGCAGCAATTGGGCAGGGTAATTTAAAAAGATTAGTTGCGTATAGCTCTATTGGTCATATTGGTTACGCTTTAGCAGGACTTTCTGTTGGGACAAATGAAGGTATTCAATCGTCTATAGTTTATATTTCTATTTACATGGTAATGAATCTTGGTTTATTCAGCTGTTTATTTATGATGAAAAGAAATGATCAGTATTTTGAAACTATTGATGATTTATCTGGACTGTCAAAAAACCATCCAGTTTTATCTTTGTCTTTACTCGTTATACTTTTTTCATTAGCAGGTATTCCACCGTTGGCAGGTTTTTTTGCTAAATTTTATGTATTTAAGTCTGTAATTGAACAATCAATGTATTTTCTAGCAATTGTTGGTTTATTATCAACTGTGATTGCTGCCTTTTATTATCTAAGAATAATTAAAGTTATTTATTTTGATGAAGAAAAAGAAAAATATGACACAGATCATAGTATTTGGCTGAAAATATCATTAACTTTTTCAACATTGTTAATTCTTTTGTACTTTATTTTTCCTAGCAAGCTGGTGGAAATTGTATCTAGAATTAACATAATTTAATGAAGTTAAAAAAGTTTAATTTTAAAATCATAAACAGTACAAACGATAGAGCATTTCAGATAATTAAAAAAACTAACAATAAATCAGGAATTGTAATCGCTGAGAAACAGAAAAGAGGAAGAGGTCAATATGGGAAAAAATGGACCTCATTCAAGGGAAATTTATTTGTTAGTATTTTTTTCCAAGTTAACATGGTTCAATTATCATTGTATAATTTGACAAAAATAAACTGTCTTTTGGTAAAAAAATTATTATCAACTTTTTATAAAGATAAAATTGTGGTTAAAAAGCCAAATGATTTATTAATAAATAATATGAAAATTTCAGGGATTTTACAGGAAACATTATCCAAATCAGGCAAAACATTTATTATAGTTGGCATAGGTATAAATTTGATTAAGAGTCCTTCTATTAAAGGTTATTTGACTACAAACCTTTTTGATTTAACTGGTGTAAAAATTACTCCTAATAATGCAGCTTTAAAACTAAAAAAAATTTATGAAACTTTTATTCCCTTATTTCCTAAATTTAATATAAAAAATATAGATAGAAATTTAAAATGATTATTGTTGGTGATATAGGTAATACAGAAACTAAAATTTGTTTGGTAAACTCTAAAAATATAATTATTAAAAGAGTTACTCTAATAACAAAAAAGATAAATTATCCTTTGCTTAGAAAATCTTTAGCTATTTTAAGTTTAAAAAATAAAGTAATTGATAAATGTTTATTTTGTAGTGTTGTTCCAAAATCATTTAATGAAATTAAGAGTTTTTTTAATAAAACTTATAAAATTAAGTGTCATGAGCTCAAGAAACTTAAGTTAAATAAATTGATTAAGATTAAGGTTAATTATAAACAAATTGGTTCAGATAGATTGGCAAACGCTATTAGCGTTATTAATAACAAAGATAACTTTATAATTTTAGATTTTGGGACCGCTACAACATTTGATGTTTTGATTAAAAATACCTATCATGGTGGTGTTATTGCACCTGGTGTTAAGCTTTCACTTGATACGTTGACGGATAAAGCAACGCAAATTCCAAAGATTAGTTTAAAAAAAACGAACAAAGTTGTTGGTTTAAATACTATTAGTGCAGTTAGAGCAGGTTTTTTTTGGGGTTATGAGGGTTTAATTGACAATATTGTTAATTTAATTAAGAAAGAGACCAAGATGTCCTTTAAAATAATAATTACTGGAGGATTTTCTAATTTATTCAAAAATTCAACAAAAACGAAAGTCACATTAAATAAAGATATTACAATTAACGGCCTAATCAGAGCCACCACTTTAATTAAATAAATATGAAAGATGAACTATTATTTTGCCCTTTAGGGGGCTCAGGAGAAATCGGCATGAATATGAACTTGTTTGCCTACGGAAAACCAGGCGAACATAAATGGATCATGGTTGACATAGGGGTTACATTTGCTGATGACACCTTACCAGGAATTGATCTGATTTACCCCGACCCTGGATTTATTGTAGATAAAAAAGAAGACCTTTTAGGGATTATTTTAACGCATGCACATGAAGATCACATAGGAGCAATTGCACATCTTTGGCCTCAATTAAAATGTAAAATTTTTGCAACCCCATTTACTGCAGTTTTAATAAAAGAAAAACTTAAAGAAAAGAATATCGACGCAACTAATTATCTAAAAATAGTTCAATTAAATGGAACAGTAGATTTAGATCCTTTTAAAATTGAGTACATCACGTTAACTCACTCAATTCTTGAACCTAATGGTCTTAGAATTGAAACCCCTGCAGGTGTAATATTACATACGGGAGATTGGAAGATTGACCCAGAACCTTTGATTGGTGAAAAAATTAATTCTGACAGACTTAAAGAAATTGGTAAAGAAGGTGTCCTTGCTATGGTTTGTGATTCAACAAATGTATTTAGTATGGGAAAAGCTGGTTCAGAGCTAGATGTTAGAAAAAGTTTATTAAATATTATGGGTAGCCTTAAAAAAAGAATTGTTATGGCTTCTTTTGCATCAAATGTTGCACGTATGGAAACAGCTTTTTATTGTGCAGAAAAAACTGGTAGACAAATATCCCTAGTAGGAAGATCTATGCATAGAATATTTAAAGCTGCAAGACAATGTGGTTATTTAAAAAATGTTATTGAACCTATAGATGCACGTGAAGCAAAAAAAATTGCTAGGGAAAAAATAGTTTACCTTTGTACTGGTAGTCAGGGTGAGCCGATGGCAGCACTAATGAGAATTTCAAGCTATACTCATCCAGATGTATTCATCGAAAAAGATGATGCTGTTATTTTTTCATCTAAAATTATTCCAGGTAATGAAAAAAAATTATACAAATTACAAAATCAATTAGTTAGGGATGGTATTGAAGTTATTTCAGAGGAAAGTGAATTTGTTCATGTTTCTGGCCACCCGAATAGAGATGATCTAAGAGAAATGTATGATTGGGTTAAACCTCAATGTGCAGTCCCTGTTCATGGAGAACACCGACATATGATTGAACATATGAAATTCGCACACGAAATGAAAGTTCCATACCCGGTTCAAGTAGAAAACGGTGATATTGTAAAATTAGCCCCAGGTAAACCGCATGTTTTTGATAAAGCTCCAAGTGGTAGACTTTATTTAGATGGAAATATGAGTGTCGAAGAAGATGCTCAATCAATTAAAGATAGAAAAAATATAGCTGCTAATGGATATATGGAGGTTACTATTTTAATTACAGCAAAGGGTAATATTCATAAAAGACCTGTATTAACCTTTAGAGGGTTGCCTATTTATGATGCTGATGAATTCATCTATGAATTAGAAGAGGCAATAGAAAAAACAACTAGAACCTTTTCTATAAAAAGCAAAAAACAAGAATATAATTTAATTGATGCATTAAAAATTACATGTAGAAAATGTGCCAAAGAATTGACTGGTAAAAGACCATTTATAAATATCAATCTAGTAAGAATCTAGATGAGTGCAACAGGTCTAGCTATAATCTACATTATTATCTGGTGGATAGTTTTTTTTACAATTCTTCCAATTGATGTAAATAGACTAAAATCCGTCAAAATTGAAGGTGAAGACGCTGGTTCTCCAGAAAATCCTAAAATGTTAAAAAAATTTATTTATTGTACTGGTATTACAACTGTTATTTTCGTGATAATTTATTTATTGATAAAATATGAATATTTAAATTTAAGATATATAATTAGCTAAAAATGTACATTTCAAAATCATTCATACCAATATTAAAAAACAACCCATCAGAAGCAAAAATTAAATCACATCAATTAATGCTCAGAGTAGGAATGATTAAGCAATCTTCTGCGGGTATTTATTCTTGGTTACCATTGGGTTTTAAAGTGATGAAAAAAATTGAACAAATAGTTAGAGAAGAACAGAACAAAATTGGTGCTCAAGAAATACTTATGCCAACTATCCAACCTAGTGATATTTGGAGAGAAAGTGGTCGTTATGATGATTATGGAGATGAAATGCTTCGTATTAAAGACCGCCAAGGTAGAGAAATGCTTTATGGACCAACAAATGAAGAGTTGGTTACCGATATATTTAGATCAAGTGTTAAATCTTATAAATCATTACCTCAATTATTGTACCACATACAATGGAAATTTAGAGATGAAGTTAGACCAAGGTTTGGAATAATGAGAGGCAGAGAGTTTTATATGAAGGACGCATATTCGTTCGATGTAAATGATGAAGATGCAATTTTCTCGTATAATAAATTTTTTTTCTCATATTTAGAAACATTTAAGAGATTAGAACTTTCAGCAATACCTATGGCAGCTGATACAGGACCAATTGGTGGAAATCTTTCTCATGAATTTATTATTTTAGCAGATACTGGTGAAAGTAAAATTTTTACAGATAAAAGAGTTTTTGATTTAGACAGTGAAGGATCTGTAATGGATAGACAATCTTTACAAGACCTAAGAAAAAAATATGAACAATATTACGCTGTAGCTGATGAAAAATTTAATAAAGATGAATTTGAAGAAAAAGTATCAGAAGAAAATAGACTTATTACAAAAGGTATAGAAGTAGGTCACATTTTTTATTTTGGAGATAAGTACTCAAAAGCTTTAAATGCAGCTGTAGATCTTCCAGGTGGTAAAAAAGATTTTGTTAAAATGGGATCATATGGAATTGGTGTATCAAGATTAGTTGGTGCAATTATAGAAGCAAAATATGATGAAAAAGAAGAAATAATGAAATGGCCATTCTCTGTAGCCCCATATGAGCTAGCCATAATACCCATGATTAATAAAAATGACATATCGGCATTAGACAAAGCAAATAAACTTTTTAAACATTTTGAAAGTAAAAATATTGACACAATTATCGATGATATGGATGAAAATCTTTCATCAAAAATTAAAAAATTTAATTTGATAGGAGTACCTTATCAAATAATTTTAGGAAAAAAATCAGATGGTGATTTATTAGAGTTTAAAGAAATTGGAAAAGATCCTAAAAGTTTAACCATAGATCAAATAACTCAAATTTTAACTGAACAAAAATTAAAAAATTGATTTCTGCATTAGAAAAAGAAATTACACTCAGATATCTAAAAACCAGAAAAAAAGACGGTTTTTTAAATATAATATCTATTTTTTCATTTATTGGAATTAGCTTAGGAGTTGCGGTGTTAATTATTGTGATGTCCGTTATGAATGGCTTTAGAACTGAGTTAATTAATAAGATTGTAGGATTTAATGCTCATGTTACTGTTAAACCATATGAGAGCCCTATTAATCTAGAACAATTAAATAATAAAAATTTAAAATTAATTTCAGGAGAGTTAATACTTAGTAATTCTGGTGAAGCAATTGTCATTAGCAAAGACTACACTAAAGGCTTAATTTTAAGAGGTTACAGTAGTGAAAATTTTCTAAAACTTGATGTTGTAAAAAAAGGAAACCTAATGGGTAAATCAAATCAATTAATAAAGAATTCGATATCAATAGGTAAAGAATTAAGTTTTAATTTAGATCTTGGTGTGGGTGATAAAGTATCAATTATGTCTCCAGTAGGCATAGAAACGATTATAGGAAGCTTACCTAGACAAGAAACTTTTATTATTAGTTCAATCTTTGATAGTGGTTTAGCTGATTTTGATGCCAACATAGCTTTCATAAACCTAGACACACTAGAAAACTTTTTTAATTTTAAAAAAGAAAAGCGTAACCTAGAAATTTACTTGAATAACCCATCTAATATTGAAGAAGAAAAAAATAAAATTCAAAAAATATTCAAAAATGAATTTGTATATAGTTGGGCAGATATGAATAGTTCATTGTTTTCTGCATTAAAGGTTGAAAGAAATGTAATGTTTATAATCTTATCTTTAATTATTATAGTGGCTGCTTTTAATATTATTTCTGGGCTTACAATTCTGGTTAAAAATAAAACAAGAGATATAGCTATATTAAAGTCTATCGGTGTCCTAAATAAATCCATTGTTAAGATATTTTTTCTTGTTGGAGTTATTATTGGAACTACAGCAACTTTCTTTGGAATTTTTTTAGGTGTAATGTTTTCATTGTATATAGAAAACTTGAGAGAGTTTTTAAGCAATACATTTAATATTAGTTTGTTTCCTGAGGAGATTTATTTTTTAAGCAAAATGCCTTCAGAAATCAACCCGACATCAATTTTTATTATTTCTCTTTGTTCGATTTTTATAACAATTATTGTTTCAATTTTTCCTGCAATAAAAGCTTCAAAATTAGACCCGGTTAAAGGACTCAAGTATGAATAATTTAATATCTCTAAAGAACATATCAAAATCTTTTTCTAACAATAGAAAAATAAATGTTTTAAAAAAAATCAATTATTCTTTTGTAAAAGGTAAAATTTATTCTCTAGTTGGTCCATCTGGATCAGGAAAATCTACATTACTAAATATTTTATCAATGATAGATAAACCTACTACTGGCTCTTTGTTAATCTGTAATACACTAATAAATTTTAATGATAATTCAAAAAATGACAAAATTAGATCAAGTAAAATTGGTATTATCTATCAACAAAATAATTTACTCCCAGATTTTACTGCATTAGAAAATGTTTATTTAGCCGGTCTAGCTTTAACTAATGAAAAAAAGAATTCAATCAATCGAGCTAAAAAAATTATCAAAACAATGGGTCTTTCATCACGTGAGTCACATTTTCCTTCAGAATTATCAGGGGGTGAAATGCAAAGAATTGCAATGGCTAGAGCACTCATTAATGAGCCCGAAATTATATTAGCAGACGAGCCTACTGGTAGTTTAGATCACACTACTGCAAAAGAGGTTTTTAATGTTTTGTACAATTTGAAAAATAAAAATAGATTAATAATCTATGCAACTCACAATAGATTTTTTGCAAATATGGCTGATTGCAAATTAGAAATGATTGATGGTAATATAAGAACTATCAATGCCAGAATTAAATAATCAAAATTTTAATCATTTAAAAATTCACACACAGTATTCAATCTGTGAAGGAGCTATTAAAATTGATAATTTAAAAGATTTTTGCAAAGAAAAAAAAATATCTTGTTTGGGTCTTTCAGACACATCTAATTTAAGTGGTGCATTGGAGTTTGCTGAAAATATTTCTAAGGTTGGTACACAACCAATTATTGGTACTCAAATTTATTTTAAATTTGAAGATACGACAGGACTATTACCCTTGATAGCTCTTAACGAAAACGGATATAAGAAAATCATAGAACTCTCCTCAAGATCTTACCTTGAAAATGATGCTTTATCAGATCCTCATTTAGATATTAAGGAACTTTTAATTGATACGGAGGGTGTGTCCTTACTTTCTGGAACTATTCAAGGTTTATTTGGTAAATTATTTGAAAAAGGTCGTTTAGACGAAATATCAAAACTATATAAGAGTTTATCATCAAAATTTAATGATAATTTTTATTTAGAAATCCAAAGACACGGTGATCAAAATGAAATTGCTTTTGAAAAATTTAATTTAGAACAATCTTTAAAAGTTAAAATACCAATTATTGCTACTAATGAAGTTTATTATTTAACACCTGACATGCATGAAGCTCATGATGCGTTAACTTGCATTGGTTCTAAAACTTATGTTAATGAAAAGAATAGAATTAAATATAGTAACCAGCATTACTTTAAATCGAATGAAGAAATGTCAAAACTATTTTCTGATCTTCCGGAAGCTTTAGAAAATAACTTCAATTTGCCATTTAAATGTAATTTTAGACCTCAATTTTCCAAACCTGTACTTCCAAACATTAGTTCTGAAAAAGGAGGTAGTGCTGATGAAATACTTAAAAAAGATTCATTAGACGGATTGAAAGAAAAATTTCTCAAAGTTTTTAAAATTGAAGAAAATAAATTAGAATCTGATGATAAATTTTTAAAATATAAAGACAGACTAGATCATGAGTTAAAGATCATAATTGAAATGAAATATCCTAGTTATTTCTTGATTGTATCTGACTACATTAAATGGGCAAAGAGTAATGATATCCCGGTAGGACCGGGTAGAGGTTCTGGAGCAGGCTCACTTGTTGCTTGGTGTCTGTCCATTACAGATGTTGATCCAATTAAATTTAATTTAATATTTGAAAGATTTTTAAATCCTGACCGTGTGTCAATGCCTGACTTTGATATAGATTTTTGTGAGGAAAAAAGAGATCTTGTTTTTAAATATTTAACCACAAAATATAAAGATAGTGTTGCCCATATAATTACATTTGGAAAATTAAAAGCAAGAATGGTTATTAGAGATGTTGGTAGAGTATTAGGTTTACCATATGGTTTTGTTGATAGTATTTCAAAAATGATACCTTTTGATCCCTCAAGACCTCAAAGCTTAATGGAGTGCATTAACAGCGAACCAAGACTTCAAAAATTAGTTAATGAAGATCCTCGTGTAAAAAAATTAACTGATCTTTCTTTAAAATTAGAAGGTTTGAATAGAAATGTAGCAACTCATGCAGCCGGTGTCGTAATTGCAGATAGAAAATTAACTGAAGTTGTACCTTTATACAAAGATGCATCTGCAGATTTATTATTACCTTCTACACAATTTGATATGTATTCAGCAGAAAATGCTGGTTTAATTAAGTTTGATTTTTTAGGATTAAAAACTTTAACGGTAATTAATAGAACACAAAAGTTGATTAACAAAAAAGTTAAAGATTTCAAAATTGAAGATATTGACTTTAATGATCAAAAAGTTTTTGAACTTTTGTCTTCTGGTAATACAGTTGGGTTATTTCAGGTGGAAAGTGCCGGTATGCGTGATGCATTATTACAGATGAAACCCAACCATATTGAAGATATTATTGCACTAGTTGCTCTTTATCGTCCGGGACCGATGAGCAACATACCAGTTTACAATGACTGTAAACATGGAAGGCAAACACCTGATTATTTGCATCCTCTACTTGAAGACATCTTAAAACCTACATATGGAGTTATTATTTATCAAGAACAGGTCATGCAAATTGCACAAAAACTCTCAGGTTTTACCGCAGGTGAGGCTGATATTTTAAGAAGAGCTATGGGTAAAAAAAAAAGAGCTGAACTAGAAAAGCAGAAACAAGGATTTATTGCTGGTGCTCTTAAAAATGGAATTAGCAAAGATGTTGCAGCAGGCATATTTCTAAAAATAGAACCATTTGCCGAATATGGGTTTAATAAAAGTCACGCAGCTGCTTATGCTATAATTTCTTATCAAACAGCATTTTTAAAAACTTATTATCCTAAAGAGTTTTTTGCTGCATCCATGACAATGGATATTTCAAACCAAAATAAATTAGGTGAATTTCACGAAGAGCTTAAAAGAATTAACATTAAAGTTATACGACCCAATATTAACAAGTGTTTTGCAGATTTTCAATTTGATGAAAATAATTTTTATTACGCACTTGGTGGAATTAAAAGTGTCGGTTACGAAGCAATTTCAAACGTTGTTAAAGAAAGAAGAGAAAATGGTGAATTTAAATCTATAAATGATTTTTTAAATAGAGTTAACCCTAAAGATATTAATAAGCTCCAATTAGAAGGTTTAGTTAAAGCAGGAGCTTTTGACAACATAGATAACAATCGACAAGCATTATTTAATTCAATTCCAAATTTTATTTTAAAGACAAAAAATATTTATGAAAATAAAGCAGCAAATCAAATTGATCTTTTTAGTTCTGATGAAGAACAAGATAATGAAATAGTTCTTAATATCGAAGATTGGAAGTTTGAAGATCGATTATCAAGCGAATTCGAGGCTGTTGGCTTCTTTATATCTGACCATCCTTTAAATCAATTTAAAGAAATTTTTGATGACTACAAAATAGTTGATTATGTAAAATTTAATCTAGACGATACTATAAAAGATGGAAATATTGCAGCTACACTTTTAAAGATCACTGAAAGAAAAACTGCAAAAGGTAATTCGTATGGTGTTATTAAGTTCACTGATTTAACTAGTGTTTTTGAGCTCTTTATTTTTTCTGATATTTTGGAATTGAACAGAGAGGTTTTAATTGAGGGTAGTTCTTTAATCATAACCTTGATCAAAACCATTTCCAAAGATGAGAACAAATCTAAAAGAATAAATGTTCAAAAAATAGCTTCTCTTAAAGATCTCTTTAATAAACCTGCTAATGAAATTGTATTTAACATCAAGTCAATTAAAGACATTGATAAAATATCAGATTTAGTGGATGAGGAGGGTACAACTGAGGTAACAATAAATATTAACGATGAAAAAAATGACATTAGCTTTAAACTAAAAAATAGGCGTCTTATTGACAGGAAAACTATCAATATCCTCAGAAACAATGATATTTCGACCATTATTCATTAAAAAAGACTTGTTTGTTCTATAAATAATTTGTAAATAACTCTTAAATTAAATTAACACGCACACAGTTTGTGGTTTTATACCTCCGGTCCTTAAATGGAAATTACTGTGGTGGCTTAACCGGGAATAAATATGAAAATACCAAGTCTAACTATCCAACAACTATTAGAAGCAGGCGTTCATCTAGGTCATAAGACTTTAAGATGGAACCCAAAGATGAAACAATACATTTTTGGAAAAAGAGATTCAATTCACATTATTGATTTAACACAGACATTAGAATTAACAAATGTAGCTTTGGAAAAAGTTTACAATACTATTGCCAATAACGGCAAAATTCTTTTTGTGTCTACAAAAAAACAAGCATCTGAAGCTATTGCTGAAGTTGCTAAAGAAACTGGGCAATACTTTGTAAATTACAGGTGGTTAGGTGGAATGTTAACTAACTGGGGAACAATCTCAGGATCAATTAAAAAAATGAAAAGGTATGAGGCTGATCTTGTTGCGGAAAATAGAGGCTTTACAAAAAAAGAACTATTAAAGATGAGTGTCAAAAAAGATAAATTAGAAAGAGCATTAGGTGGAATTTCTGAAATGAAAAAAGATTCCAGATTTAGTTTTTATTATTGATACTAATTATGAATCTTTGGCAATTGCAGAAGCATCTAAATTGGGTATTCCAATTTGTGCTATATTAGATAGCAACTCAAATCCTGATGGAATTGATTATCCAATACCTGGAAATGATGATGCTAGAAGAGCTATTGATCTTTATTGCAACTTACTAAAAGAAACTATTGAAAATGCAAAAAAAGCTACTCCATCAATATCTGAAGAAAAACTTGAAGTAGGTGAGACTAAAGTAAAAGATGTGTCATCAAAAACTATCCAAGAAATTGATAGAGAAAAGTTAGATGCTAAATTTTCAAAAAAAGATAAAGAAAAGTTAAATTAATATGAGTGATTTAGAAAAAGTAAAACAATTACGTGAAGCAACTGGTGCTGGATTTAAAGATTGCAACTTGGCAGTTAAAGAGTCTGGTGGTGATCTAGATAAAGCAGCTGAAATTTTAAGAGTTAAGGGAATTTCTAAAGCTTCAAAAAAAATGTCAAGAGACGCTAAAGAAGGTGTTATTGCAACCTCTGGAGATGAAAGTAAAATATCAGTTATTGAAATTAATTGTGAAACAGATTTTGTTGCAAAGAATGATGATTTTGTATCTTTTGCAAAAGAATTAAGTGAATTAAATAATCAAAATTCATCTGATTTAGAAAAACTTAATAAATCAGTAATGACAAACGGTGAAGCGGTTGAAGATAGTCTTGTTGCGTTAATTGCAAAAATGGGTGAAAAGATAACAATTGGTAAAGCTAAGACATTTAACCAATCAGGTTCTAAAAATTTTAATTATTTACATACTGTAGTTAAAGATAATTTATCTAAATTATCAGTCATAATATCACTAAGTACCTCTGATGACAGTGATGATGTTAAAGCTTTTGGTAAACAACTTTCAATGCATATTGCAGCATCAAATCCTTTAGCATTAAGCTCAGATTTGATTGACAAAGGTGTACTTCAAAAAGAACATGATCTTGTTGCAGAAGAGTTAAAAAATTCAGGAAAGCCTGCGGAAATTGCACAAAAAATTAGCTTAGGTAAAATAAATAAATTTAAAGAAGAAAATGCTTTGTTAACACAATCCTGGGTTATGGAGCCTAAAAAGAAAGTGCAAGATATTGTAAAAGAACTTAACATACCTGACTTAAAGATTAATGATTTTTTTAGAATTAAGATAGGTGAATAAATGTTTAATCACAAAACATACAGCCAGAAGATGGATAAAACTATTGAGGTTTTTCAAAAAGAATTAACCTCACTAAGAACTGGAAGGGCAAACGCCTCAATGTTAGATCTTGTTAAAGTTGATGTATATGGGCAGCCGATGCCTTTAAACCAAGTTTCTAGCATAACAACTCCTGATGCTAGAACAATTAATATCCAAGTTTGGGACCTTAATAATGTTCCGCTAGTAGATACTGCAATAAAAAAATCAGAATTAGGTTTAAACCCTCAAATTGATGGTCAATTAATTAGATTACCAGTACCAGATTTAAATGAAGAGAGGAGAATGGAAATTAAAAAGTTAATTAAATCTATGGGTGAAAAGTGTAAAATCTCAATCAGAAACATTAGAAGAGAAGCTAATGATGATTTAAAAAGTTTAGTTAAAGACAAAGAAATCAGTGAAGATGATGAAAAAATAAATGAAAAATTAGTACAAACATTTACTGACGAACATATTAAAACTATAGATACTAAAGTCGAAACTAAAGAAAAAGAAATAATGACTATATGAACCC
This sequence comes from Candidatus Pelagibacter sp. Uisw_094, assembly GCF_047729535.1. Classification (GTDB taxonomy): domain Bacteria; phylum Pseudomonadota; class Alphaproteobacteria; order Pelagibacterales; family Pelagibacteraceae; genus Pelagibacter. The sequence goes on from NZ_CP159823.1 coordinate 581,064, forward strand.
AGTTAAACATGTTGCCATCATTATGGATGGAAACGGTAGATGGGGTATAAAACATAAACAATCAAGAAACGCAGGTCATAGAGCAGGTCTAAATACTGTTGATCTAATTATCAATCAATGCATTCACCATAAAATTCAGTTTCTAACACTTTATACTTTTTCTTCAGAAAATTGGAAAAGACCTCAAAATGAAATTATTTTTTTATTTAAATTATTAGAAAATTTTCTAAAAAATAAGATTAATAATATTGCTAAAAAAGATATTAAACTTAAATTTATTGGCGATCTAAATAAGTTACCCACAAAACTTCAAAAAATAATTAAATTATCTGAAAAAAAAACTATTAAAAAAAAATCATTAAATGTTAACATCGCTTTAAACTATGGTTCGAAAACAGAATTAATTAGTGCAATAAAAAAAATTAAACAAAAAAAAATAAAAATAAATGAAAAAAATATTAATAACAACTTATATTCAAGAAATTTTCCAGATCCTGATATATTGATAAGGACAGGTGATACCCATAGATTAAGTAATTTTTTACTTTGGCAATTATCTTATACAGAGATATTTTTTAAAAAAAAATTATGGCCAGATTTTAATGTTAACGATTTTAGTAAAATTCTAAATAAGTTTAAAAATCTTAAAAGAAATTTTGGTTCAATTTAATGAGTTCAAACCTAAAAAAAAAGAATTGTTACTTCAATATTTCTTATTTCTCTTATAATGGGAATGTTTTTTTACACATATATAATGATCATTTCTTTAATTATTATTGCAATTATATCATGGATTGAGTTTTACGCTTTAATATCAAAAATTTTAAAAAAAAATATTTTAAATGATAGATTCTTTAGATTTTTCTATAAAACACTATCTTTAATTTACCTATCGGGATTAGTTTATTTGATCTTAGCTATAGAAATTGAATATTTTAATCTTAAGATCTATCTTTTATACTCAATTATGGTCGCAATAATGTCTGATATAGGTGGACTTGTTTTTGGAAAAATATTCAAAGGTAAAAAACTTACTAAAATTAGTCCAAATAAAACAATATCTGGATCTATAGGATCGTTTATTTTTTCAATGTTACTGATTCCTTTTTTTAATACAGGTCTAATCGATCAAAATTTACCAAGCATATTGTTTATAACAATTATAATATCCTTAACTTCACAGTTGGGAGATTTATTTATTTCACTTCTAAAGCGTAAAGCAAAAGTTAAGGATACTAGTGATTTATTACCTGGTCATGGAGGTATTTTAGATAGAATTGATAGTATAATTTTTGCAATTCCACTTGGGATTTATTTGTTTATAATTATTTAGAATGAAGAAAATAGCAATTTTTGGATCAACAGGGTCTATTGGTTCATCATTATTAAAAATTATTAATGGTGATAAAAGAAATTTTAAAATAGAATTACTTACAGCAAATAAAGATTATAAGAAATTAATTAAACAAGCTAAATTTTTCGATGTCAAAAATATTATTATTACAAATAATAATTCATTTTTAATGGCAACAAAATTTTTAAAAAATTCTAAAATCAAAGTTTATGAAAACTTCGATTCATTAAATAAAATTTTTGATATAAATAAAAAGATTGACTATTCAATGTGTGCTATTTCAGGCTTTCAAGGATTAAAACCAACTCTAGACATTATCAAATTTACTAAAACTATTGCAATAGCAAACAAAGAATCGATTATTTGTGGATGGAATTTGATTAAAAGAGATTTGAAAAAATATAAAACATATTTTATTCCAGTAGATTCTGAGCATTTTTCTATTTGGTCAATTCTTAATGATAATAAAAAAAATAACTTTGAAAAAATTTATATAACTGCATCAGGTGGACCCTTTAGAAAATTATCATTAAAAAAATTTCAAGATATTTCTATTAAAGATGCTTTAAAACATCCTAATTGGTCAATGGGAAAAAAAATTACAATTGATTCTGCTACCATGATGAATAAGGTTTTTGAAATTATAGAGGCAAAAAAAATCTTTGATTTAAATTATAGTCAGATTGAAATACTGATTCATCCAAAGTCATACTTGCACGCAATTGTTAAGTTTAATAATGGTTTGTCAAAACTTTTAGTGCACGATACTAGTATGACGATCCCCATATTTAATTCTATTTATTTTGACACTGATAAAAAACTTAAATCAAAAGATATTGATATTGAGGCTTTAAATAATCTAAATCTCAAAAAAATTGATTATATCAGATTTCCAGTAGTTAAAATTCTTAACAATCTTAGTGAAAAAGATTCTTTATTTGAGACTATTATTGTTAGTGCAAATGATAAATTGGTGAAACTTTTCTTAAATAATAGGATTAAATTTACCGATATATCCAATATATTATTAAAAATATCTACTACTGCTGAATTCAAGAAGTTTAGATCAATTAAACCAAAAAATATTGAAGAAATTAACAATTTAGCTGATTATGTAAGTTTAAAAATTGACACCATGCGTGTATAAACTCGCTATGTTTAAGTTTTTTTTTCAATTTTTTTTATTCTTTATTTTTTTAACTTTTTCAGCTTATTCAAATAATTATGGAAATATTATTGTTAATGGTAATGAGAGAATTTCGAATGAAACAATATTAGTTTTTTCAGAAATTCAAGAAAACAAAGCCTTAAATGAAAATTCTATAAATGAAATTTTAAAGAAATTATATAAATCTGGCTTTTTCAAAGACGTTACAGTTAAAATTGAAAACAATAATCTAATTATTGAGGTATTAGAAAATCCTATAATTCAAACTGTTTTCATTGAAGGAATCAAAAGAAAGAAGACTGAAGAATCTGTTTATGAAATTTTATCTTTAAAAAATAGATTCCCCTACAATTTAGCCTTTCTCAAAAAAGACGAAGTTGCCATATTAAATTTCCTTAAAAATGAAGGTTATTATTTTTCAAAAGTTACATCTTCATATCAAGATTTAGGTGGTAATAAGATTGACCTTTTTTACAAAATAAATCTTGGTCAAAAATCTAAAATTTCAAAAATTTCTTTTATTGGTGATAAAAAATTTAAAGACAGCACTTTAAATAAAATAATTCTTAGTGAGAAATATAAATTTTGGAAGTTTCTTTCTGGTAAGAAATATTTAAACGAAAATTTAATTAATTATGATAAAAAACTATTAGATAATTTTTACAAAAATAAAGGTTTTTTCGATGTTGTTATCCAGTCGTCATTTGCTAATTATCTTGGTAATAATAAGTTTGAAGTAGTTTATAATATTTCGTCAGGAAAAAAATTCTATTTTAACGAGTTCATTCTTAATCTTCCTGTCGATTATGAGCGTGTTAATTTTGAGCAATTAGATAAAATATTTAAAGAACTTAAAGGAAAAAATTATTCATTAAACTCTATAGATAGAATTTTAAAAGAAATTGATAAGATTGTTTTAAATGAACAATTTGAATTTTTAAAATCTACAGTAAGAGAGAATATACAGGATAATTTGATTAACCTTACATTTGATATAGGCGAGTCAGAAAAGTACTATGTACAAAAAATTAATATCATGGGTAATAATATAACACGAGAAGAGGTAATTCGAAATAATCTGTTAGTTGATGAAGGAGATGCTTTTAATGAAATACTTCAAACTAGAACTTTAAATAATTTAAGATCACTTAATTTTTTCAGCAAAGTTGAAGCAGAAATTCTTGATGCTGAAAATGAAAATAAAAAAATAATTAATATCATTGTTGAAGAGAAGCCTACAGGAGAAATTATGGCAGGAGCTGGTGTTGGTACTAGCGGAGGAACTGTAGCTTTTGGTGTGTCAGAAAATAATTTTCTTGGTAGAGGTGTAGAGTTTTCATCAGACATTACAGTTAGTGCCGAAAGTTTAAAGGGAATTGTATCTATGAATAACCCAAATTATAAAGGGTCTAATAGATCATTAAATGCCTCATTGGAAAGTTCAATTACTGATAGCCTTAAAAATTTTGGATATAAGTCAAATAAAAGTGGATTTTCGGTTGGAAGTGGTTTTGAATTTTATGATAACCTTTACTGGAATACAGGAATATCAACTTATGTTGAAAAACTAGATACTGATAGCACAGCGTCTGCTAGTATGAAAAAACAAGAAGGTTCTTATTTTGATACTTTTTTTAATCATACTTTTAGTTATGATAAAAGGAATCAAAGATACCAAACGTCAGAAGGTTATATTAGTAGGTTTACGCAAAATATCCCATTAATTAGTAAAAGTTATTCTTTAACCAATTCTTACGATTATAAGATTTACAACGAATGGCTTGATGAAAATATTTTTTCTATTGGTTTTTTTGGTAAAACTACAAATTCTTTAAGTGGCAAAGATGTTAAACTTTCTGATAGATTATATTTGCCAGCAAATAAACTAAGAGGATTTGAATCTGGAAAAGTTGGTCCACAGGATGGTACTGATTATATTGGTGGAAATTATGCAGCCACAATAAATATAGCAACAACTCTTTCACAAATAATGCCAAATTCACAAAACACAAATTTTTCTATTTTTTTTGATGCTGCTAATATTTGGGGTATAGATTATAATTCAGCATTAAATGATGAAAGCAAAATTAGATCATCTGTTGGTATTGCTGTAGATTTTTTTACACCAGTGGGACCTTTAAATTTTTCCTTATCTGAGGCAATTACTAAAGGTAAAAATGATATAACTGAATCTTTCAGATTTAATTTGGGTACTACTTTTTAATGAAAATCTTATTTTCATCTTTTTTAGTTGTGTTTTTATGTTTTACTAATCAAGCTTTTTCTGAACAAAAAATAGCATTTATTAATATGGATAAGGTTATCTCAGTATCTAATTCAGGTTCGTCAATTTTAAAACAATTAGCAGATATCAATAATAAAAATTTGAAATTTTTAAAAAGAGAAGAAAAAAAATTTAAAGAAAAAGAAATAAAATTGATTTCACAAAAAAATATTATTTCTGACACTGACTTTAAAAATAAATTAGATGAATTGAAGTCTGAAGTTAAAAACTACAATCGAAATAGAAATGAAATGATTAGAAACTTTAACAAATTAAAAGTAGATAGCACTAATAATCTCCTAATATTGATTAACCCAATTTTAGTTAAATATTCTAATGATAAAGACATATCTATTATTTTACAAAAAAAAGATCTAGTTGTTGCTAAAACAGAACTAGACATTACAGATGATGTTATTATGATTGTAAATTCAGAAGTTAAAGAATTTAAGATTAAATAAATGACAAAAGAGATTCTTGATAAAAAACAAATTGCAAATTTACTTCCTCATAGGGAGCCAATGCTATTAATCGACGAGTTGCATGATATTGAAAAACTGTTTTCAGCTACAGCTATTGTTTATGTTAAAAAAGATAGTTTTTTTGTACAAGGTCATTTCCCTGATAATCCTGTTATGCCAGGTGTTTTAATAGTAGAAGCTTTTGGTCAGGCTGCAGCAGCATTAACTGCCCATGGTTTAGATAAAGAAACATATGATAACAAATTAGTTTTTTTAATGGGTATAGAAAAAGCAAGATTTAGAAATCCTGTTATACCTAATTGCAAATTAGAATTAAAAATTCAAGCGATTAGAACACATGGTAGAGTTTGGAAATACAAAGGAGATGCCTTTGTTGATGGAAAAAAAATGGCTGATGCTCAATGGTCAGCTACTATTGTTGATAAGAAATAATCCGCAACAAATCTTGATAACACAGGTTAATTTGCTTTGGTAAAGAGGTTAAGATGGTTAACCCTTTTTTTAAAAACAGTGGTCCTTTTAAAATTTCTGATATTTTGCAGCTGATGAATATTGATGATCTTGAAATTGATAATGATCAAAAAATAACTGATATAAAAGATCTGCTTACATCGGAAAAAAATGACATAACTTTTTTTCATTCTAAAAAGTATAAGCATCTTGCAAAAAATACTAAAGCCTCTTTTTGTATAACAACTGAAAGTTTAAAAAATGAATTACCTGAAAACTGTAAATCATTAATTGTTAAGAATGTTTTAGTATCAACCTCTAAAGTTACATCAAAATTTTACCCAAGTTCAATTTATGACTACTTCGATTATACAGTACAAGATATAACTGAAACAAAATTTAAAGATAAAGTTAAATTTGGAAAAAATGTTTTGATTAGCAACAATGTTACAATTGGATCTAATTGTTTAATTGGTCACAATACTATTATTGAACAAAATGTTTCAATTGGAGATAACTGCTCAATAGGATCAAATGTAATATTAAGAAATTCATTAATTAATAATAACGTTAGTGTTTTAGATAATTGTGTGATTGGTAAACATGGGTTTGGTTTTTTTCCTATTAATGAAAAAAATTTAAGATACCCACATATCGGAATTGTTATAATTGGTGAAAATTCTGAAATTGGATGTGGTTGCACTATTGATAGGGGCTCTATGTCAAATACTGTGATTGGTAAAAACACATTTTTAGATAACCAGGTTCATATTGCACATAATGTTAAAATTGGTGAAAATTCTATTATAGCAGGACAGGTAGGGATTGCTGGTAGCTCTATCCTTGGTAACAACGTTCGAATTGGTGGACAAGCTGGTATTTCTGGTCATTTAACAATTGGTAATAATGTAGAAATAGCTGGCGGTAGTGGTGTGATAAAAGATATTTCTGATAATTCAAAAGTAATGGGATATCCAGCAAAAAATATTAGAGATTTTTTAAAAGACAATAAATGATACACAAAACAGCAATTATAGACCCGAAAGCAAAAATTGATATGAATGTTAGTATCGGTGCTTACACTGTAATTGGTCCCAATGTTGAAATAGGAGAAAATACAATAATGCAATCTCATGTAAGCATTGTGGGACATACTAAAATTGGAAAAAACAATAAGTTTTACTCATTTGCATCAATTGGAAATGATCCTCAAGATTTAAAATTTAATGGCGAACAAACTAAACTTGAAATAGGTGACAATAATAAAATTAGAGAATATGTAACTATTAACCCTGGTACTGAAGGCGGTGGTGGATTAACTAAAGTAGGAAATAACTGTTTATTTATGGTTTCTTCGCACATAGCACATGATTGTTTAGTCGAAGATAATGTTATTTTAGCAAACAATGTCCCCTTAGGTGGACATGCACACATAGAAAGTAACGTTATAATTGGAGGTAACTCAGCTGTACAACAGTTCACTAGAGTTGGAAAATCAGCAATGATAGGAGGGATGTGTGGAGTTGTAAGAGATGTTATACCATATGGAATAGCTCATGGTAATCGAAATGTTCTGCATGGATTAAATTTAATAGGTTTAAGAAGAATGAATATTCCTAATAAAGAAATTATGACTTTAAGTAATGCTTATAAAGAAATTTTTAAGGATGAAAATTTAACTCAAAATTTGATTAATTTAGATAAGGATTTTAAAAAGAATGAGCTTGTATTAGAAGTAGTGAATTTTTTAGAGAAAGATAAAAAAAGACCCATTTGCACACCATATTCAAAATAAAATGATTGGACTATTTTTAGGAGATACTGATTTTTCAGTAGCTGTTCATAAAAAAATAAGAAAATTAAATAAAGAATATTTTATTATTGATTTTTCAAAAAATAATAAATTTAAGAAAGACAATAATTCTCATCGAATAAGTATTGGCAAGTTTGGGAAAATAATAAGTTTAATTAAAGAAAAAAAATCAAAAAATGTCTTATTTGCAGGTAAAATTGCAATACCAAAATTTTCTACATTAAGATTAGACCTCAAGGGTGTTTACTATATGCCTGGTATTATTAGAGCAGCAAAATTAGGTGATGCGGCAATTATTAAAGCCGTAATAAATATTTTTGACAATGAAAATATAAAAGTTATTAGTTCTATCTTTTTTAATCCTGAACTTACTCTTAAAAGTGGAAACTATACTAAATTGAAACCTAATATAAATGATAATAATTCTATTAAAAAAGGAATTACTTACTTTAATAAACTAAATAGCCTAGATCATATTCAAGCAGTGATTGTTAAAGGCAGCACTATTTTAGCAACTGAAGACCGACAAGGAACAAAGAAAATGTTATCAAAATTAAATAAAAAATCGAAAGGAATTTTGATTAAGTTACCCAAAAAAAAACAAGACCTGAGAATTGATTTACCAACTATTGGTCTTCAAACTTTAAAAGATTGTAAAAAATATGGATTAAAAGGAATAGTTTTGAAATCTAAAAAAAATATATTCTTAGATAAAACTAGATGTATAAGTTTTGCCAATAAAAATAAGATTTTTATTAAAATCATATGAAAAAAATTTTTATTTTAACAGGTGAGCCCTCTGGTGATAAATTAGCCTCAACAGTTATTTCAAAACTTAAATTAGATAGTCCTGATATTGAATATTTGTCAGTAGGTGGAACACATATTAAAAAATTGGGAATTCAATCTATTTTTGATCTGAAAGACATCACTTACCTTGGTTTTACTAGCGTACTATTTAATATCTTTAAAATTAAAAAAAAAATTAATAAAACAGTTGATGAGATTATAAAATTTAATCCTGATATTTTGTTTAGTGTTGATAGTCCTGATTTTACACTAAGAGTTGCTGAAAAGGTAAAAAATATTAATAACAACATTAAGACAATCCATTATGTTGCTCCGCAGGTATGGGTTTGGAGAAAAAATAGAGTTAAAAAAATTAAAAAATTTATCGATCATATACTTTTATTATTTATCTTTGAAAAAAAATATTTTGATAAAGAAAATATTAAGAATAGCTTTGTTGGCCATCCCTTAATTGAAAAAAAAAAAAATGTAATAACAACATTGGATAAATTAATCTCTAAAGATAAAAAAATTATATCTTTGTTTCCAGGTAGTAGAAAATCAGAAACAAGTGTTCTTTTGCCAATTTTATTAAACTTTATTAAATTGATGAACAAAAAAAATCTTGATTATTTGTTTGTCTTTCATGCAACAGATGAAAATAAAGAATTTATAATCGATAAGGTTAAAGATACTAATTTAGATAATATAGATGTTATTTCAGATGAAAATATAAAGGATCAGGTTTTATCTAATTCAATTTTTGCAGTCTCTAAATCTGGAACAATTTCACTTCAAATTTCTAGTGCCAATATTCCTTCAATAATTATTTACAAATTAAATTTTATAAATTTTATGATATTTAAATTATTAGTTAATGTTAAATTTGCAAATATCATTAATATTATTAATGACAAAGAGGTAATTCCTGAATTATTACAAAAAGAATGCAATGCAAAAGAAATATATAAAACCGTTACATATTTTCTTAGAAATCCAGAATTAATTGAAAAGCAATTAATTGTTTGTAAAAAAACTTTAGAGGGAATTAAGTCAAAATCTTCTTCATCAAGTGAAGCAGCTTTAATATTAAGTAATTATCTTATTTCCTAATCTTCGTTCAACTTCCTCTTTGCCTAGGGAAATTATTATATCATATAAACCAGGTCCAAATTTTGATCCAGTTAAAGCAACCCTTAATGGTTGACCCACACCCTTAAAATTAGTTTCATATTTTTTTATTAAATCATTAACTATGGGCTCAAGTGTTTCTTTATCTAATGTTTTTATTGAAATTAGATTTTCTTTAAACTCTTTAATAATACTTTTTGCTTTATCATCAATCAATTCTAAATCTTTATCTTCAAATTTTACATCTTCAAAAATTATATATTTAGCGTTATTAAATATATCCTCCAATGTCTTTGCTTTATTCTTAAGAAATGTTAATGAAGGTTTAATTTTAACTTCTTTTTCTGGTTTAATTTTTTCCTTATAAATTTCACAATATTTGACAAGATGATCGTAAAGTTCATTTTCATCAATAGTTTTAATATAATGTTCATTCATTGATAATATTCTACTCATATCTAGTTTTGATGGAGATTTACCAATTCCTTCTAAATTAAAGTGCTGAATGCTTTCCTTTAGTGTAAATATTTCTTTATCTTGATAAGACCAACCTAATCTTAATAAGTAATTTCTTAAAGCATCGGGCATTATTCCTATCTTAGAATAATCATCTAACGTTGATGCATTATCTCTTTTTGATAGTTTCTTTCCTTCAATAGTATGTATCAATGGAATGTGAGCAAATAAAGGGACCTCCCATTTCATAGCTAAATAGATTTGCATCTGTTTGAATGTATTAATCTTATGATCATCACCTCTAATTATATGCGTCATGTTCATTTGATGATCATCTACGGTTGCTGAAAGATTGTATGTTGGTGTTCCATCGTTTCTTAGAATTATAAAATCTTCTATTGTAGTATTCTCTATTTCAACATCTCCTTGCACCAAATCTTTTAGTATAGAAGTTCCTTCAATTTTACTTTTAAATCTAATTACTGGCTTGATATCTTTAGGAGCATCTGATTCTAGAAGATCTCTCCATTTTCTATTGTAAATATATGGAAGCTTTTTTTGTCTTGCTCTTTTTTTTTGCTCTTCTATTTCCTCACTCGAGCAATAACATTTATAAGCATGTCCATTTTTAAGTAGTTCATTTACCACATTTATATGATCATCAATTTTAGTTGATTGAATGTATTCATCACCATCATGTTCAATGCCAATCCACTTTAAAGACTTAATAATTTGAATTTTATGTTCATCTTTAGATCTTTCTTTATCAGTATCTTCAATTCTAAGATGAAATGTTCCTTTTTGATTTTTTGAATATAGCCAGTTAAATAAAGCAGTTCTTACACCACCAATATGTAGAGCTCCAGTAGGTGAGGGAGCAAATCTTGTTGCTACTTTTGACATCAATGATTTTTAGACTATTTTCTTAGAAGTTTCTATATAAAGATACTAGAACACCTTGAACTTTTACCCTATCTGGACCAAATATTTTGGTTTCGTAATTTCTATTGGCACTTTCAAGTGCTACTGTTTTTCCTTTTCTTCTAATTCTTTTCAACATTGCTTCGTGCTCATCTATTAAAGCTACAACAATTTTACCATTATCTGCAGTATCGGATCTTTTTATGATAACCGTATCACCTTCATTAATACCAGCTTCAATCATTGAATCACCTTGAACTTTTAGACCAAAATATTGACCATTTTTTTCTAGGTTACTTGGAAGAGGTATTCGCGAAACTTCATTTTGTATTGCCTCCACTGGCGTTCCTGCAGCAATACTACCTAGTACAGGTATTTCCATTTCATTTAAGTTAGTATTGTCTATATCTAGTCCACCCTTGATAACACTAGGTGAAAAGCTATTGTAAATATCATTAGCAGAAGCAGTTTCAGGAAGCTTTATAACCTCTAAAGCTCTCGCTTTATGAGCTAACCTTCTAATAAAACCTCTTTCTTCTAAGGCACTTATTAATCTGTGAATTCCTGATTTAGACTTTAAATTTAACGAAACTTTCATTTCTTCGTACGAAGGAGATACGCCTGAGGCCCTCAACTTTTTGTTGATGAATAAAAGCAGGTTTTTTTGTTTTTTAGTTAGCATAAGAACAAATAAAGTACAAATATGTTCTATAAGTGTTCTTCTAATACGGCAATAGCTAAAAAGTATTTAAAATAGGGGTTTAATTGACTAAAGAACTGAAAAAATTGAATTTTTATCTAAATTTTTTAAAAGTGATTCACCAATTAAAAAAGTTTTTATTTCTGTTTTGTTCTTTAAAGAAAGAAGTTCTTCTTTTGTTTTAATCCCACTTTCAGAAATTAAAGGAGAGGAGTGATTACTTAGCACACTATAGATATCATAAGTTGTATTAAGATCTGTTTTTAAAGTTTTGAGATTTCTATTATTTATTCCAATTAATGCTTCTTTAAAGTTAAGAGCTTTCTTTGCTTCCTCAACTGTATGTACTTCAACAATTATTGACATATTAAGCTTCAGAGCTTCTTCATACAATTCATTAGCGAGGTCATCTGAGATACCAGCTAATATAATCAATATTGCATCTGCCCCATAACTTTTGGCGAGAGGTACTTGAAACTTATCAATAAAAAAATCCTTACATAAAACAGGTAGATTTATTTTTTCTTTTACTTCACTAATATGGCTTAGCTTACCCAAAAAGAAACTTTCTTCCGTAAGGATTGATAAGCATGTAGCTTTATTATTGTTATAGATTTTTGCTATTTCAATAGGGTTATAATTGTCCATTATAACACCAGCAGACGGGCTTGCTTTTTTTATTTCTGCAATTAAAGAAATTTTATTATTATCAACATTGTTTTGAATTTATCTTTAAAATTTATAAATGATTTATTTTGATCTATTTGTTCATTTAAAGCATCTATTGAAATTGTTTTTTTTAATAAATCAATTTTTTCAATTTTTTTTTTAATAATTTCTTTTAGTACGTCTTTAGACATTTTGAATTTCCTTTAAGTGGGTGTATGTTTTTCCTGATAATATATGTTTTCTTACCTCAGTATACGCATCAATAAATACCGTATGTTTTTCTGAAACAATAAGGCCGGCTGCTGCATTTAAACAAACAGCTTTTGAAAAATCGTTATCCTCACCTTTAAATATATCCAACATTTTATTCGCATTAAATTTTGCATCATCTCCAAGCAAATATTTAAACTCATTTGCATTTATATTTAGTTTTATAGGGTCAATTAATATTTCAGAAATTTCACCATTTTTTAATTGAACAACATTAGTTTTTGAATAGGGTGATATTTCATCTAATCCATCTTCACTATTTACAATCCAAGCAAATTTAATGTTTAAATTATTCAAAGCGCTAGCAAAAATTTTTAATAGCTTTTTATCAAAAACACCAACCACTTGTCTATCAACGAGGGCAGGGCTACTTAAAGGACCAATCATATTAAAAATTGTTCTTTTACCTATCTTTTTTCTAATAGGTCCAACAAATCTCATTGCATTGTGATAATTGGGTGCAAACATAAAACCAAAGTTGTTTTTTTTAATTTGCTCTTCAATATCATGTGGCTCTAAATCTATTTTTATGTTTAAAGCTTCTAAAACGTCACCTGAACCACATTTAGAGGAAACAGCTTTGTTGCCATGTTTTGCAACTTTAATGCCCATACTAGATAGAAGTAGCGCTGATGCAGTCGATATATTCAGTGTATTCATGCCGTCTCCACCCGTTCCACATGTATCAATACAATCATTAATATTAACTCTTTTAGATTTATTTCTTAGCACATAAACCCCCCCAGCAATTTCATCAGAGACCTCTCCTTTTGCGGAAAGTAGTGTTAAAAAATCAAATATTTCATTATCTGATGCATTACCATTCATTAGTATTTCAAAAGCTTTTTTACTTTCATTAAATGATAAGTCCTGGTTATTTCTTAATTTATCAATGAAAATTTTCATTTGTTTTTGTAATTAATAAAATTTTTTAATATTTTAATACCAATGATAGTTTTTATACTTTCAGGGTGAAATTGAACACCGTGGATATTATATTCTTTATGCATTACACCCATAATAATTCCATCTTTTGTTTCAGCGGTAATTTCAAGTTGATCAGATAATGTTTTTTTATCAATTATAAGACTATGGTATCTTGTAGCTACAAATTTAGAAGGAAGGTTTTTGAGAATACCTATTTTTTTTGATTTTATGATGCTAGTTTTACCATGCATTAACTTATTTGCTAGAATAATTTTAGAGCCAAAAACTTGACCAATAATTTGATGACCTAAACACACACCAAGAATAGGTATCTTTTTATAAAGTGCTTTTACTATTTTAATGCAATTCCCTGATTGATTTGGACTACCAGGTCCAGGTGATATAATTATTTTGTCATATTTTTTTATTATTTGTTTGTGAGTAATTTCATCATTTCTAATTACATCAACTGTAACACCAAGAGATGATACATAGTGATATAAGTTAAATGTAAAACTATCATAATTATCTATTAATATAATTTTCATTATTTTAATGCATTCATTAAAGCTTTTGCTTTATTTACAGTTTCTTCGTATTCTTTAATTGGATTACTGTCAGCTACTATGCCTGCACCAGCTTGAACATAGAATTTTTTGTTTTTTGCAACAGCAGTTCTTAATGCAATACAAGTGTCAAACTCACCATTTGCAGAAAAATAACCTATGCCACCAGCATAAACTTTTCTTTTAGTGGTTTCTAGTTCATCAATAATTTCCATAGCTCTAATTTTAGGTGCACCAGAAACAGTTCCAGCAGGGAATCCTGCAAGCAATGATTTAAATTTTGAAAATTTACTATTATAAATACCCATAACATTAGAAACGATATGCATTACATGTGAGTATTTTTCGATCATAAAACTTTCTGTAACTTTAACAGTTCCTATTTTGGAAACTTTACCAGCATCATTTCTCCCTAAATCAAGTAACATTAAATGTTCAGAAAGTTCTTTTTTATCTTTAAGTAAATCTTTTGCAAAAAAATTATCTTGTTTTAAATTTTTACCCCTAGGTCTAGTTCCGGCAATTGGTCTAACGGTAATTTTGTTATCTCTTAGTCTGACTAAGATTTCTGGACTAGCTCCTATTATCTGAAAATCTTCAAAATTAAAAAAATACATAAACGGAGAAGGGTTAGTAATTCTCAGTTTTTTATAAATTTCTAGGGGTGTTTTGGATAATTTAGCCTCAAACCTTTGACTTAAAACGACTTGAAAAATATCTCCAATTTTTATGTATTTTTTAGCTTCATTAACCATTCTTAGAAACCTGTTCTTTGATGTGTTTGATTTTACTTTAATATTAGTTTTTGTATTACTATTAGAATTATTTTTTATAAGAGAGGCTTTTGTTAATAGGTCATTAATTTCATTCTCAATTGCAAAATATTTTTTTTTATAATTTAGAATCTTTTCATCATTGAAAATATTAATAATATAGAAAATCTTTTTTTTTAAGTTGTCGTGAATAATCAATGTTCTTGGTCTTAAAAGTCTAACGTCAGGTAGCTTTAAATCATCCTTACATTTATTGGGAATTTTTTCTACATATCTAATAGAATCATAAGAAAAATACCCTGATATTAAAGAACAAATTGGTGGTAGACCTACTGGTGTTTTAAACTTAAATTCTTCTATTATTTCATCTATAATTTTCTCTGGTGCACCTTTTATTTTTTTTTTTATATTATTAATAGTCAGGTAAGAATTTTTATTATTAAATTCCCAAATCTTATCTGGGTTTTTGCCAAAGATGGTATATCTCCCTCTTATCTTACCTTTCTCAACTGACTCAAATATAAAACTATTTTTTTCACTTAGAAAATTATCAATTAAGTTTAAAACTTCCAGATCATTTCGTACATTTTGAGAGGTATATATGATTTGATTTTTGTTTCTTGAGTGTTGAAACTTAAAATCTTTAAAGTTTCGATTAAGCATCATCTAAAGTAATTTTTTACTCTATCAAGAGTTTTTTCATTAACTATCACATTATATTTATTGTTTAAAAGGTAATCATATGATTTTAATATTCCGTTTCTATTTTCTGCACTCGCTTCGTTAGAGATTGCATTAAATATATTTGAATCTGGGGAAATTCCAGTATCTTCAAGTTTCATAACTTTAGCTATGAATATGTTGTCTTCTCTATCAGCAATTAGAGTAAATGTGTTAATTGGTAGTGTGTATAAAATTTTAACAGAATTATTTTCAAATTTATTAATGTCCTTAATTGAGTTTAATTGAGTTTTTTCAACTTCACCATTCCCAAGTTTATCAAATGATGCTTGGTTAAATTCATTTTTATCTAATTGGTTTAGTATATCTTTATTAAATTCAAATTTTTCTTTTTGAAACAGAAGGTTTGTTATTTGTTTTGCAAATCTTTCATCATTTAAATTTGGTAATTTTTGAATAACATTATCTATTTGATAAAAAATGAATGTTCCATTGTCTTCAAGTATTTCAATCTCTTTTTTTCTAGAATTATAAATTTTATTTTCAATTGTCTCTTTATTTTCCAAATTAATATAATCTTTTTTTGTAATCACAGTGATATTTAATTCATTTGTAATTGTTTTAAAATCTATGTTTTTAGATATCTTGTTGTCAATTTCATCAATAGCATCAAAAAAAGCCTGATTAAATTCATCTACACCCAATAAGTTTTTAGGCGTTATTATTACATAAGAAAAATCAATATAATCTTGTTTAAGTTTTTCTGAATTTTCATCAATAAAAATTTTAATTTCCTGATTGGTAAATTCATCTTCTCTTTTATAAAATCTATTTAATTTAATAAATTCAATATCTAATTTTCTATTGTTTTCTATAAAATATTTATCAGTTAAAAACTTGGGAGATTTTGCTCCACCACTTATATATGCAAATAACTCTCTTTGTAGAACGTTATTCTTTAATTTTATTTCATACATCGCTGCACTCATGCTATTTGAAAGTAAAAACTTTTCATAAAGAGTTCTTTTAAAATTACCATTTTCATCTAGAAAGTTTTTATTTTTCTTAAGAATTTCTGCAATTATTTTATCTGATACGACCAAGTTTAAATCTTTAATTTCAAGATTAAGTAAAGTGGCTGATACTAAAGAAGACAAAAGTTCCTCAATTACATTTTTATCAATATTCTCTTTTATTACTTGCTGACTTAAGCCAGATTGATTTAGATAATCCATGAAATCTTGTGTAGAGATATTGGTGTTATTTATTTTAGCTATATTATTTTGATTACCTGTACTAAATCCTCCACCAAATCCCCCAAAGCCAAAAGCTATAATAATAACAAAAATTAGTATTAAACCGCCTATCTTTTTTTTTGTAAAATTTCTTAATGGATTTATCATTGCATTATTAATTTATTGATCTTTAAAATACCAACCTATAGATTAAATTTTTCATTATGACAAATAAATATATGTATTTTGTAGCTAATTGGAAAATGTATGGGAATTTATCTTCCTTAAATACATTAGATAAAGTTATTAAATTTTCAAAATCTAAAGAAATAAAGGGAGGTAGATTAATTTACTGCCCTCCAAATACTTTAATAAGTTCTTTTTCAAAAAAATTTAATAATTGTCAAATTGGTATTGGTGGACAAAATTGTCATGAAAGCAAAGATTATGGCGCCCATACTGGCTATGTTAATTCCCGTATGCTAAAAAATATTGGTGCGCATTTTGTAATTATCGGTCATTCAGAAAACAGAGAACAGGGTGAAAGTGACAAACTAATTAATCTAAAAATAAAAAGTGCTCTTGAAGCTAAATTAAAAGTTATTTTTTGTATTGGTGAAACTTTAAGTGAAAAAAGAAAAAAAAAGATGCACTCAATTTTATCTAAACAAATTAAAATTGGTTTAAAGAATGTTAAAAATAAATCAAATATCTTTTTAGCTTATGAACCTGTTTGGGCTATAGGCAGTGGTCTTATACCGAAACCTCAAGATCTTTTTAAAACAGTAGAATTTATCAAAAGTAAATTTAAAGATAAATCACCAAAAGTTTTATATGGGGGTTCTGTAAATCCCCAAAATATAACAATCCTAAGAGAAATTAATAATATTGATGGTTTTTTAATTGGTGGAGCATCTCAAAATGCTAAAAAATTTATTGATATAGTCAAAAAAACATATAGTTAACCCTCATGGAAAATATTCTATTAGTAGTCAACTTAGTACTAGCAACAATACTTGTGCTCTTGATACTAGTCCAAAAATCTGAAGGTGGAGCACTTGGTATAGGTGTTTCTCAAGACAATTTTATGCTTTCCAGATCTGCTGGTAATTTTATGGGCAAGGCTACAGCGGTAGTTGCAACTTTATTCATAATTTGTAGCTTAGCTTTAACAATAATTTCTAGAGGTGAGTTGACACCTACATCTTCTGTATTGGATATCATTGAGGAAAAGTCTAATGATACTCCTTCAATTCCTGAAAATAATAATTAATCCTTTTAAATTCATTAATTAATCGCTATAAGATAATACCATGGCGCGATTTATTTTTGTAACCGGCGGTGTGGTTTCTTCATTAGGAAAAGGTCTTTCCTCAGCTTCCCTTGCATACTTATTACAATCTAGAGGTTTTAATGTACGCTTAAGAAAATTAGATCCTTACTTAAATGTTGACCCAGGAACGATGAGTCCCTTTCAACATGGCGAAGTTTTTGTAACAGATGATGGTGCAGAATCAGATTTAGATTTAGGACATTATGAAAGATTTTCTGGAATATCTGCAAAAAAATCTGACAATATTACAACAGGAAAAATTTATAGTGATGTATTAAAAAAAGAGCGTAAAGGAGGATACCTTGGAAAAACAGTTCAAGTTATTCCACATATAACAGACCGTATCAAAGATTTTATAAAAAATGATACATCAAAGGAAGACTTTGTAATATGTGAAATTGGTGGAATAGTAGGTGATATAGAAAGCCTTCCATTCGTTGAGGCTATTAGACAATTCTCTAATGATGTTGGAAAAAAAAATGCTTTATTTATTCACTTAACTTTAGTCCCGTACCTTAGAGCTTCAGATGAAATAAAAACAAAACCCACTCAACACTCAGTAAAAGAATTAAGAAGTCTTGGCATACAACCAGATATTATTATTTGCAGATCTGAAAGGGCCATACCATTGGAGCATAGAAAAAAAATATCCTTATTCTGTAATGTTGGAATTGAAAATGTAATTCAAACTGTTGATGTTAAAACTATTTACGAAGCCCCGATCAGCTTCAATAGAGAAAATTTAGATAAACAGGTACTTGAATATTTTAAAATAAAATCCAGAAAAAAAGTTAATTTAAATCCTTGGAAAAAAATCACTAAAATTGTTCTGCACACAAAAAAATCAATCAATATTGCAATCATTGGAAAATATGTTGAACTTAAAGATGCTTATAAATCACTAGACGAAGCCTTAACTCACGGTGGTATTGATAATAATTTGAAAATTAATTTAGTGAGAATAGATTCTGAAAACTTAAAAATTTCTGAAATTAAAAAAAAATTAAAAGGAGTTTCTGGAATTCTGATACCAGGTGGATTTGGCAAAAGAGGAACAGAGGGTAAAATAGAGGCAATTAAATATGCTAGAGAAAAAAAAATTCCTTTTTTTGGAATTTGTTTTGGAATGCAGATGGCCATTATTGAATTTGCAAGGAATAAGTTAAATATAAAGAAAGCTACATCAAGTGAGTTTGGATTAGGAGGAACCCCAATTATTGGTTTAATCTCTGAATGGAATAAGGATGGCAAATTAATTAAAGGAACTGATAAAGATCTTGGTGGCACTATGAGACTTGGTCTTTATGAGGCCAAATTAAAAGAAAATTCTTTGATTAGAAAAATCTATAAATTAAATTCTATCCAAGAACGACATAGACATAGATACGAAGTTAATATTGGTTATAAGGATCAATTTGAAAAAAACGGCCTAATCTTTTCAGGATTATCTCCAGATAAAAAATTACCAGAGATTATTGAGCTTAAAAACCACCCATGGTTTATTGCTGTTCAATTTCACCCAGAATTTAAATCTAGACCTTTAGCACCACATCCTTTATTCTCATCATTTATCAAAGCTGCTAAAAATCATAAATGAAAAATATAAAAGTTAACTGCGGAAATATAGAAATTTCAAATAATAATAAAATTTGTATTATTGCCGGACCATGCCAACTTGAAACGGAGCAACATGCTTTGGATATGGCTGGTAAAATTAAAGAAATAACATCCAAGTTTAATATGGGTTTTATTTATAAAACATCTTTCGATAAAGCTAATAGAACAAGTCTAAAAGGACAAAGAGGTGCGGGTCTTGAACAATCTTTACCTATCTTTGATAAAATTAAAAAAGAATTAAATGTTCCAATATTAACCGACATACACAACGCCGAGCAATGTTCAGTGGTAGCCCCTCATGCAGATGTATTACAAATTCCAGCATTTTTATGTAGGCAAACAGATCTATTAATTGCTGCAGCCAAAACTGGGAAAATTATAAATGTTAAAAAAGGTCAATTCCTCGCACCATGGGATATGGTTAATGTTACAAAAAAAATTGCTGACTCAGGTAATAATAATATTTTAGTTACAGAAAGAGGGGCCAGCTTTGGTTACAATACTCTTGTCTCTGACATGAGGTCTCTACCTATAATGGCAAAAAATGGGTACCCTGTTATTTTTGATGCTACACATTCAGTCCAGCAACCTGGAGGTTTAGGCGAGACCAGTGGTGGTCAAAGAGAGTTTGTTGAATATTTAGCAAGAGCAGCGGTCGCAGTTGGTGTTGCGGGTGTTTTTATTGAAACACATCAAGACCCAGATAATGCTCCATCAGATGGACCTAATATGGTTCCACTAGATAAATTAGAAAAATTGCTATCTCAATTATTTGAAATAGATAATCTAATTAAAAAATAAATGAGTAAGATTTTAAAGATAAGAGCTCGTCAAGTTTTTGATAGCAGAGGGAACCCAACAATTGAAGCAGAAGTTTATTCAAAAAATTTAAGTGCCTCAGCTATTTGTCCATCTGGTGCCTCAACTGGAACGTACGAAGCATTTGAAAAAAAAGACAGTAATAATAAAAAATATTTAGGTAAAAGTGTTTTAGGCGCAGTCAATTTGGTTAATACAAAAATTTCAAAAAGATTAACAGGTACAAATATTCACGATCAAACACGTATTGATACAATCTTAATTAATCTCGATGGTACCCGGCAAAAAACAAGCTTGGGAGCTAATACTATTTTAGCTGTGTCTATGGCGGCTAAGAAACTTTCTGCAAAAATCAAAAAAGTACCCTTATACAAAACATTTTTAGTAAAGAATAATTACAAATTACCTTACCCATTAATGAATATTATTAATGGAGGTGCGCATGCTAATAACGGATTAAGAATTCAAGAGTTTATGATTAGACCTGATAAGGCTAGGAGTTTTTCAGAAGCCATGAGAATATGCTTTGTTGTAATTAGCAATTTAAGAAAATTGATTATAAAAAATGGACTATCAACTTCTGTAGGAGATGAAGGGGGCTTTGCTCCAATGATCAGCAGCAATGAAAAAGCTTTAGATTTAGTTGTAGCTGCAATTAATAAGTCTGGTTTTAAAAATGGTAAAGACGTTACAATTTGTTTAGATGTTGCTGCAAATGAATTAATCAAGAAAGACAAATATTCTATTCATTCAAAGAAGTTTGTTTCAGTAGATCGATCTATTGAAGAATATAAAAAGATAATAAATAAATACAAAATTAAATCAATCGAAGATCCATTTGGGGAAAATGATTGGCCTGCATGGAGTAAATTAATGAAGCAAACTAATAATGTACAAATAGTTGGTGATGATTTGTATGTAACTAATTTAGAAAGACTTAAAAAAGGTTTCTTAAACAACTCATCAAATTCGATATTAATTAAACTTAACCAAATTGGTACAGTATCTGAAACACTTGAAGTTATTAAGTTTGCAAAAATTATTGGATATAAAACAATAATTTCTCATAGATCTGGAGACAGTGAAGACACCTTTATAGCAGATCTTGCTGTAGGTACAAATTCAAATCAGATTAAAACTGGATCACTGGCAAGATCTGAACGTGTTGCAAAATATAATCAATTATTACGTATAGAAGAAGAGCTTGGAAAAAAAGTATCAATGAGTAAAATTCAATAATGCTGGGAAAATTAAAAAAAAATTATTTTTTATTAATCTCTACTTTTTTAATACTTTATTTTTTCTTTAACCTTCTAGATGGTGAAAGAGGTCTTTTTTCTTATTTCAAAAAAAAAGAAATTTTATTTAATCTAAAAATTGAAGAAGCTAATTTATCTAACAAAATTAAAGAGCTTGAATTTAAAAATTCTCTATTAAGTACCAAATTAGACCTAGATTATGTCGAAACCTTAATCAGAGAAAAATTTATGTTTGGCAAAGAAGGGGAGACCCTCTATATAATTAAAAAGAATGACGATTAAACCAAGACACCCAGAAAAAGTTAACAAACCTGTAAATCCAATTAAGAAAAAACCTGATTGGATAAGGTCTAAATTAACTAACAGTAAAGAATTCTTCTTAACTAAAACTATTGTTAATCAAAATAATTTAGTAACAGTTTGTCAGGAAGCTAATTGTCCAAATATTACAGAATGTTGGAGTAAGCGTCATGCTACATTTATGATTATGGGTGACACCTGTACAAGAGCATGTGCTTTTTGTGATGTAAAAACTGGCAAACCTGGAAAACTAGACTCATTTGAACCCGTCAAGATTGCTGAAGCTGTAAAAAAATTAGATTTAAAACATGTTGTAATTACTTCTGTTGATAGAGATGATCTTGAAGATGGAGGATCAAATCATTTTTATGAAGTAATTGATCAAATAAGAAAAAAAAATCCTAACACATCAATTGAAGTTTTAACACCTGATTTTCTTAGAAAAGGTGATGCTTATAAAAAAGTACTAGAAGCTAATCCAGATGTTTTTAATCATAACATTGAGACAGTGCCTAGACTTTATTTAAAAGTAAGACCAGGCTCTAGATATTTTTCATCATTAGAGCTTTTAAAGAATGCAAAGTTAGTTAATAAAAATGTTTTCACTAAATCAGGTTTAATGGTTGGATTAGGTGAAAATAAAGAAGAGATTGTTCAAGTCATGGATGATCTAAAAGCAGCTGAGGTAGATTTTTTAACCATTGGTCAATATTTACAACCCTCTGTAAGACATCACCCTTTAGACCGCTATTACCATCCAGATGAGTTTAAAGAGTTAGAAACTATTGCAAAATCTAAAGGATTTTTATTAGTTTCATCGACACCTTTAACTAGATCTTCATACCATGCAGATGAAGATTTTGCTAAACTTCAACAAAATAGAATTAACAATCATTAATGCCTAAGGCATCAGTTAAAAGAAATATAAATAAAAAAAAAGATAGACTTATTGAGTTTGTTTTGGATATAGAAAAATATCCAGAATTCATCCCTTTTTGCTTAAACTCGAAAGTTTATGATAGAAAAGAAGAAAATAATCAAATCTTAATCATAGCAGATTTAACAATTGGAAAGGGTCCTTTTAGCGACACTTATAAAAGTGATGTTAGATTTAATAAAAAAGATGATACGATTAATGTTACTAATTTAGATGGCCCACTAAAGCACTTGCAAAATAATTGGAAATTTGTAGAAAATAACAACATGACGGAGGTTTATTTTGATGTTGATTTTGAAATTAAAAATAAGTTTTTAAATTTGTTAATGGAAAAATCATTTGAATTTGGTTTAAATAAAATTGCTGATGCTTTCCAAAAAAGAGCCGAAACAGTATAAAAAAATTGTAAAAGATTACTCAAATTAAAGAACTAACAATATCCAAAGCTCTTTCAACGGATGCTTTTTGAATTGAGTTTCTTGTTTTTTGTTTAAAAATATTTTTAGTTATTACAATTTTATTAGATCTTTTTACACCAATATAAACTAGTCCGACTGGTTTTTTTTTAGTTCCACCATTAGGACCCGCAATGCCAGTGACAGATACATTTATTTGTGCTTTAGATATCTTCGCTAAATTCTTAACCATAGCCTCACAACATTCAGCACTAACAGCTCCGTATTTTTTGATAACATTTTTATTTACTTTTAAAATATCGATTTTTGCTTGGTTAGAATAGGTAATAAGACCTATGTTGAATATTTTAGATGCACCATTAATAGAAGTAATAGATGCAGCTAACAGTCCCCCTGTGCAAGACTCGGCAAAAGATATTTTAAGTTTTTTTTTGATTAATTTTTTTACAATATTTTTCATTATAAAATATAGCTCTTTAAAATCATGAAACACACAATGGTTAGAACCACATAAAAACCTGCGCAGATATCATCCATAATTACACCAAAACTATTCTTAAAATTTTTATCAAAAAAGCTTACGGGAAATGGTTTCATGATATCAAAATATCTAAAAAGAATAAAAAAAGAGCATAATAAACGATAGCTTCACCCGCATCTTTTGTTGTTCCATGGGATATCTCATAAAGATATATAGGAATTGATTGACCTAAAAATTCATCAATTATGATTTCACTAGGATCTTTATTTTCACTATTTTCTATATGACTTGAAACGGCATAAAATGAGTAAATAAATATTATTATTAATCCAACTAAAATTATATTTGGTGAAATATTTAAAGTATGGAATAGATAATAAAGAATAATTATAGTTGCTAAAGACCCAAAAGTTCCAGGCATATACTTAATCTTACCAAGACCAAACATTGTCACAAATAATAAGTTGAAAGATTTAATCATTTTTAATAACTGAGGCTATTACTTCGCAAGCTATTGCTTTTTCCCTACCAATCACACCTAACTTTTCGGTTGTTTTACCTTTTATATTAATTTGTGAAGGAGAAATATTACAGATTTTTGCGATGCAATTCGTTATTTGTTTTTTGTATTTTTGAATTTTAGGTTTTTGAGTAATGATATTAATATCGAGGTTATTTATTAGATAACCTTTTTTTATAGTTTGCTTAATTATTTCACTTAATAGAATGGTAGATCTAATATTTTTAAATTTCTTATTCTTATCAGAAAATTTTTCACCAATATCACCCATGCAGCAAGCCCCAAGAATTGCATCAGTTACAGCATGCAAAACAGGATCTCCATCTGAATGACCCAATGTACCAATAGATGAGGGTATTTTAATTCCGCCTAAGTAAAGCTTCTTATTAGGAACCAACCTATGAACATCAAAACCTAGTCCAAATTTTATTAAGTCATTAAAATTAATATCGGAATTTATTGTAATTTTATTATTAGTAATCTCACCTTTAATAATTTTTATTTTTTTGCCAGCTCTTACAAACAAGTTTGCATCATCAGTAACTTCTTCACTTTTATTATTTTGAAGTGCAAAAAGTTTTTTATAGTTAAATGCTTGAGGTGTTTGTATTAAATAAATATCTTCCCTTTTTAAATTTTTAACAATATTTGAAGTTTTTTGTTTAACGGAATCTGTAGTTTGAATTGCAGGAATTACACAATCATTTGTTTTTAATCCATTCATCAATTTTTTTAAAAGTTTTAAAGTAAAATTTGGTCTTGCAGCATCATGGATTATTATATTTTTAAAATTATTTCTTTTAATACTTTTTAAGGCAATATAAGCAGACTGTGCTCTTGTTTTACCACCATTAATAATACTAATATTCTTGATATTAAGTTTTTTGATATAATTTTTATGTTTTTTATTTATTACAAGAACAATTTTATTAAACTTATTAAATACTTTAGCTTTATCAATTGAATGCAACAATAAAGGCTTACCTTTATAATTAGTGTAGGGTTTTGGAGTATTTGAATTAAATCTTTTACTTTCACCTCCAGCAAGTATTATAAAACAACTATTCATGATAAAAATATATAACACATTATTTGACACAGAATGATTGATTTTATTAAAAAAAATATATTCATCATTGTAATATTTTTAATCTCATTATTGTTAGGTTTTATAACTTTTTTAACATTCATTGATAAAAGTTTTTTGAAATTATCTGATAACAATCTTCAGTTTTTATTAATTGGAAATATTGCCTTGTTAATATTCCTTTTTTTTATGATATTTTCAGAAGTAAGAAATTCCTTAAAGATAGATGTTGATGTAAGTGGCTCTAAAGCTAATAGAAAGTATATAACTTTTTTTGCGTTATTTACTTTAATTCCTTCAATTTTAATTTCTTTATTTTCATTATTTCTTCTTTCATTCGCACTTGATAAGTATTTAGATAAGAAAATAACAACAGCTGTTAATAATTCTTATGAAATTGCAAAAAGCTATACAGAAGAAGTTAGAACAAAAACACAATCAGAGATAATTTTAATAGCATTTGATTTAAACAAAAGTATCAATTTTTTAAACACAAATATTAATCAATTTAAAAGTTTTCTTAATACTCAAAAAATAATTAGAGATATGGATGAGGTGCACATTATTGAAGGTGATGGAAGTTTATATTTATCAACCTTAGAAGATAAAATTTTATACACACCTCCTTTACTTGACGCTTTAGAAATGGTTCAAAATGATAAAAGACCACTTAAGATTATTAATGCATTTAAAAATCAAACAGCGTCAATTATAAAACTTGAAAATTTTGATGGAAAGTATTTGTATATAGTTAAATATTTAGATAAAAAAATTTCCCAATATTTACTAGAGTCTCAAGAAGCGCTTAATTTTTACTACACAGTTTTAAACAAACAAACTGGAATCAAGATATCATTTGTATTTATTTATCTTGTTATAGTTTCGCTGTTATTATTTTTATCGATATCTATTGCTATAAGGTTTTCATCAAGATTCTTTAGATCTATTAATAATTTAATTATTGCATCTTCCAATATTGGAAAAGGTAATCTAGATATTAAAGTACCAGAAATTAAAACTGATAAAGACATGGAAGTTTTAAATCAAAATTTTAATTTAATGATAGATAAATTAAAATCACAGCAAGAAAAACTTATAATTAAAGAAAGACACGAAGCTTGGGAAAACTTAGCTAGAAAATTAGCTCATGAAATTAAAAATCCACTCACACCCATTCAGCTAACTATTGATAGATTAAAAAGTAAATATTCAGAAAAAATAGCAGATCATGAAAAAGATGATTTTTCTAAAAGTTTATTGATAATTGGAAAACAAATTAAACAAATTGAAAACTTAGTTAATGAATTTTCTGATTTTGCCAGAATGCCAAAACCAATTCTTAAAGATAACAACTTAGTTTCCTTGATAAAAGATAACATTAAATTATTAAATGAATTGGATAATAAAATTATAATTGATTTTAGGACAGGCAAATCAGATATATTCTTAAATTCTGATAATGAACAAATAAGTAGGGTTTTCTTCAATTTAATTAAAAACTCTATTGAAAGTATACAGGATAAAAATAATGACGATGCTAAATTGATTGGTAAAATTGATATTTCTTTAAATGAGAATGCAGAAAGAATTAACTTTATAATTATTGATAACGGAGTAGGATTTGGAATATTTGTTGACAACATAAAAGACATTCTAAATCCTTACTTTACAACAAAGAAAAAAGGCACTGGTTTAGGCTTGTCAATTGTTAATAAAATAATAAATGATCATAATGGAAAAATAAATTTTGTTTCACTTAATAACGGTGCAAAAATAGAAATTATATTCACAAAATAATGAGTACTGAAATATTAATTATTGATGATAATACAGATATTAGAAATATAATTAACGATCTAATTATTGAAGCTGGTTACAAAACAAGATTAGCTGCAAACTACAATCAAGCTTTAAACGAGATTGATAAAAAACTTCCAGATGTTGCAATTATAGATGTTAAGTTAGACAAAGGAGACAATGATGGCCTAGAGCTTTTATCACACATTAAAACTAAGGATAAAAATATTCCAGTTATAATAATTACGGGACATGCAAACGTTGAAATGGCGATTAAAGCTTTAAAAGCTGGTGCTTTCGAATTTATTGAAAAACCCTTTAATCAAGAGAGATTATTAAATTTTGTTAATAGAGCTGTTGAAAACTTAAATCTTAAAAATAAGAATAAGGAATTTGAAAGCAAACTTTTTTACTCTTATGAGTTAGTTGGTGTTAGTGACAATATTAGAAATATAAAAGACCAAATAGATAAAATATCAGTTTCTGAAAGTAGAATTTTTATCAATGGACCCACTGGTTCTGGCAAAGAGTTGATAGCAAGAAAAGTACATAAAGAATCTAAAAGACAGAAGGGTCCTTTTGTTATTCTGAATGGTGCATTGCTAGATATAGAAAAATATGAATTAGAATTATTCGGTGAAGAAAAATATAATGGCTCTATAACTTACGGTGCACTAGAAAAAGCATCAAAGGGTACT
This sequence comes from Candidatus Pelagibacter sp. Uisw_094, assembly GCF_047729535.1. Lineage (GTDB taxonomy): Bacteria > Pseudomonadota > Alphaproteobacteria > Pelagibacterales > Pelagibacteraceae > Pelagibacter. Next base: position 608,997 of record NZ_CP159823.1, read on the forward strand.
CTTTTAATTGATGAAATTTCTGAAATCCCACTTGATACTCAATCTAAAATTTTAAGAGTTTTAATAGATCAAAAATTTAAGAGAATTAATGGAAATCACGATATTAATGTGGATGTAAGAATTATATGCTCATCCAGCAAAGATATAAAAAAAGAAATAGAAAATGGTAATTTTAGAGAGGATTTATACCATCGACTTAATGTATTCGAAATTAACATTGACCCTCTAAAAGACAGAGTTTCTGATATACCTTTATTAGTTGAATATTTTTCTGAAAAAATTTCAACAAACTATAATTTAAAAAGATTTATAATTGATACGAACAATAACTATCTACTCAATTATAATTGGCCAGGTAACGTTAGAGAATTAAGAAATTTATTAGAGAGAATTGCAATACTTTCACCCGATAGTGCTGATAAAATTTCAAATATTATTAAAGAATCCCTAAAAACTCCTGATATTAAGAATACTTCATCAAAAAACTCTTTATCTATACCATTAAAAGAAGCTAGAGAAAATTTTGAAAAAGAGTATTTAACTACGCAGTTGAAAAAATTCAATGGCAATATATCAAAAACTGCTAACTTTATAGGAATGGAAAGATCTGCCTTACATAGAAAACTTAAAGGTCTAGGGATCAAGGAATTAAATTAAATGAATATTATAATTTGTGGTGCAGGTAGAGTAGGTTTTACTATTGCAAAAATTTTAAGTGAACAAGGTCACTCAATAACTGTAATTGATCAATCGAGTGAAGATATACAAAAGATAGATGACATATTAGATGTTAAGTCTATTGTAGGCAAGGGTACTTATCCCTCTATTTTAGAAAAAGCTAATGCAACTGATGCTGATATGATTATCGCAGTAACTCGAAATGATGAAATTAACATGCTTATATGTCAAATAGCATTTTCAATATTTAACGTTCCAAAAAAAATAGCAAGGATCAGGTCACAAGATTATTTAAATCCTAAATTTACAAAAGTTTATAATCAAGAAAATCTACCAATAGATGTTATTATTTCACCTGAAATTGAGATAGCAAAATCTCTTCAACGAAAATTAGAAGCCCCTGGTTCACTTGATAACGTTCCTTTTGCAAATAATAAAATTAGATTACTTGAGATTTTGATAGATGCCAATTGTCCAATAAAAGATATTAAGCTTAACGAACTTACCAAAAAATTTCCAAAATTAAATTCAAATATAATGGGTGTAATTAGAGATGAAAAATTTGTTTTACTAAAAAAAACTGATGTAATGCTTAAAGGTGATAAAGCTTATGCTGTAATTAATGCTTCACAAATGAATGAAACTTTAGCAGCGTTTGGTCATACAGAGAAAATTTCTAATAAGATTCTTATCATTGGAGGGGGAAATATAGGTTTTAATCTAGCACAGAATTTAGAAGAAAGTTTTGATTCTGCTAGAGTTAAGATAATAGAAAAAGATAAAGAAAGAGCAGAACTTATTGCAAGCCAATTAAATAACACAATTGTTATAAATGGTGATGCCCTTGATGAAGAAGTTTTACTAGAGGCAAATTTAGAAGAAGTTCAAACTGTTTTGGCACTTACAAATGATGACGAAGATAATTTAATGGTAAGTGTATTGATTGAAAAATTTGCTAAAGATAATGATGAATTAAGTGATAAAAGAACAATGGCTTTAATTAATAAGCCTAATTATTCTCTTTTACAAACTTCTTTAAAAATTGATGATTTTATTGATCCTAGAATGAATACCGTATCAAGTATCTTAAAACATATTCACAAGGGAACAATTGAAAATGCTTATAGTATTTTAAATGGTGAATATGAAATTATAGAAGCAGAAATTATTGATACTTCAGAGCTGGTAAATAAAGAATTAAAAAATTCAAACTTACCCGACGAAATAAGAATTGGTGCAATTTTAAGAGGTGATGAGGTTATTATTCCTAGGTCAAATTTTGTATTTAAAAAACAAGATATTGTTGTTCTTTTGGCTAAAAAAGATTTCTTACATGTTGTTGAAAACATGTTTCGTATAAGTTCTATTTAATTAAATGAAATACTTTAAACTCATTTATTTGAGTGTTTTTTTTGGAATAGTCTCTATCTTAGCTTTTTTTAACATCACTTACTCATACTATTTAAATCTTTATCTAAATCTAAATACTTACATTTATACATTTGTAGTATCAATTTTTTTAGCGATACTATTTTATTGTATAAAAAATAATGATGAAAAAAAAATAACAATATATGAAAAAATATTAACAATTCTTCTTGGTTATTTTTTGTTACCACTGGTGATTTCAATACCATTTTATTTTAGTATTTATAATTTAACCTTTGTTAACGCTTTCTTCGAGTCAATTTCTGGTTTTACATCAACCGGATTTACTATTTTTGATAACATTAATCATATAGATCAAAGTTTAATATTATGGAGATCTGCATCACAGTGGGTTGGAGGTCTTTATTTCTTATTCTCTATAATAATATTGATTGATATCTTTGATCATAGTTTTAAAAAATCTTTAACTAATTTTTTATCTTTTAATAAATCTGAAACTTTCAAACAGGCATTGAAAATTTTTCTTTTTTATTTATTAATAACGCTTTCAATTTTTATAATTCTAAGTTTCTTTGATATTAGGTTGTTTAATTCTCTAAATTTAGCTATGACCATAATTTCATCAGGTGGTTTTTTACCATCAAATAATTTATCCAATATATTGATCAATAATTCCCAAGTAGTAATTACATCAATTTTATTGCTCTCTTCTTTTTTTAGTATTTTTTTGATTTACAATTTAATCTTTACAAAAAATCATAACCTTAATTTTTTTAACGAAGATATTCATTTGTTATTTTACTTTTTGAGTTTGTTGATAATCTTTTTTGCATTTCTAAACTTTGAAAATAATTTTAGTGAATTATTATTATCTTTAACGAGCAGTATTTCAAATACAGGATTTTCATTAAATGATTCACCTGAAAATTTATCATTTATTTTTTTAATACTGGTTATTATTGGTGGTTCTTTTTTTTCTACCAGCTCAGGTATTAGATTTTTAAAAATTTACTCTTTATTTAAATACTCAATTAATGAAATTCTTTCCTATAGTAGACCTAAGAATATTTACATAAACAAACACTTGTTTTCAAAAGACTCATTTAAATTAGATGAAATTTACAAATATTTTCTATCAGTAATAGTTTTTATAATTTCTTTATTAATTTTAACTTTTTTATTAACCCTAAGTGGAATTGATTTTGAAAGTTCTTTTAAACTCTCAATTTTAACCATAATGAATACCGTAAATTCTTCAATGTTCGGTTTAAGTGATTTTAGCTTTTACGATCTTCATTTCATGACCAAATATTATCTAATTTTCTTTATGATTATTGGTAGACTTGAGCTTCTAACTTTATTAATTATTTGTAAAAAATTTCTTTTTAAAAGCTAAATTCGTACTATAAATACATTTGTATTAATTTGCGCTCTTAGCTCAGCTGGATAGAGCATCGGTTTTCTAAACCGAGGGTCGGTGGTTCGAGTCCACCAGAGCGCACCATTACTAGATATTATTGTTAATTTTTTATTAAGCACTACATATAGTTAGAATGGTTCTAATATAATCAATTTTACTTTGATCATATTCATAAAATGATAAACACTCACATTGATTCAATTTAATTTGGATTATTTGTTAACAAATAAATAAATAAAACAGAGGAATAAAATATGTTTAAATACGTAAAACAATTAACTTCTCTAGTTGCTATGGTTGCAGTTCTGTTTACTTTTACAACAGAAACAATGGCCGCTAAGAAGTCAAAAACTCTTAAGAACACTATGAATAAAGGTTTCGTAAGATGTGGTGTATCTCAAGGTCTACCAGGATTTTCAAATGCTGATGCTGCTGGAAATTGGACAGGTGTTGACGTTGATGTATGTAGAGCAGTTGCAGCTGCAGTATTAGGTGATGCGAACAAAGTTAAGTTCACTCCACTAAGTGCTAAAGAAAGATTCACAGCTCTAACTTCTGGTGAGATTGATATCTTATCAAGAAACACAACTTGGACACTTTCAAGAGATGCGGATCTAGGTGTAACTTTCGTTGGTGTAAACTTCTATGATGGTCAAGGTTTCATGGTAAGAAAAGACTCAGGAATTACTTCTACAAGCCAATTCAAAAATGGAATTTCAGCATGTACAAACATTGGAACTACAACTGAATTAAACATGAGAGACTTCTTTAATTCAAAAGGAATTTCTTATGAGCCAGTTGCTTTTGAAAAAGCTGATGAAGTTGTTGCAGCTTATGACTCAGGCAGATGTGATACTTACACAACTGATAAATCTGGTCTAGCAGCACAAAGAACAAAAATGACTAACCCTGATGACCATATAGTGTTACCAGAGACTATCTCTAAAGAGCCTCTAGGACCTGTTGTACGTCAAGGTGATGCAGTTTGGGAAGACATCGTAAGATGGTCTCTAAACGTAATGATTGAAGCTGAAGAATATGGAATATCTTCTTCAAATGCTGACATGATGAAAACTTCAGAAAACCCTGCAGTTAAAAGATTAGTGGGTACTGAAGGTGAATTAGGTTCGTATTTAGGTCTAGATCAAGACTGGAGCTTAAGAATTATTAAGCAAGTTGGAAACTATGGTGAAAGTTATAAAAGAAATATAGCTGACACTGGTATTTTACCTGATAGAGGTCCAAACAATATTTGGACTCAAGGTGGGTTATTATACACTCCACCAGCTAGATAATTATTATCTAAAATAATTAAAAAGGGCTAGATTTATCTAGCCCTTTTTTTATAATACTTCAAAAATGAAAATAAAAAAAATTCTTCCACAACTATTAACTTTACTGTTTATAGTATTAGTATTTGGTTTCTTTACCATGAACGCCCAAGAGAACATGGGTGCAAGGGGTTTAGAGTTTGGTTTTGGGTTTTTAAAAACCCAAGCTTCTTTTGATATACAGTTTTCTTTAATAGATTATGACGGTTCTCATACATACGCCAGAGCCTACTTGGTGGGTTTACTAAATACACTTTTAGTAGCTTTTATAGGAATTATTTTAGCTACATTATTAGGTGCTGTTATAGGTGTTGCACGTTTATCTCCAAATTACTTGATTAGAAAAACCGCCTCTTTCTACATAGAGTTTTTTAGAAATATTCCTTTATTATTACAAATTTTCTTTTGGTATTTTGCTGCGTTAAGAGCCTTACCAATGCTTGAAGATGCTCCTATGTTATTAAACTCATCTTTTATGACGATCAAAGGACTTTATACACCAGCTCCAATTTGGACAAATTTTGATGTTTTTTTTACAACAATAATTGCTGCAATGATTATAATTTTTTTCTTTGCAAGATATGCAAAAAAGAAACAAGAGCAAGAGGGTAAACGATTGCCTGTATTTTTCATATCTTTGGCAATTTTTATATTTTTGCCATTACTAACTTTTTTAATTGGTGGTGTAGATTTATCTTGGAGTTATCCTGTAATTAGACAGATGTCTCAATCATCATATACTTTTGATGGTGGTTTAAAAATACCACCAGAATTAATTGCTCTTACTCTTGCTCTTACTCTTTATACAGCAACATTTATTGCTGAAAATGTTAGAGCTGGTATCCAAGGGATTGGTAAAGGTCAAAAAGAGGCAGCAGCCTCAATCGGTCTTACTCCAAATCAAGTTTTAAAATTAGTAATCATGCCTCAAGCATTAAGAATTATTATTCCACCAACAACTAATCAATATTTAAACTTAACTAAAAACTCATCTCTAGCTGCAGCTATCGCGTATCCTGATTTAGTTTTAGTTTTTGCTGGTACTGCAATGATGCAAACGGGTAGAGCTATAGAAATTGTAGGAATTACTATGGCAACTTATTTGACTATTAGTTTGGGTATTTCATTATTAATGAACTGGTACAATAAAAGAATAGCGATACAGGAAAAATAATGAGCATAAACAAATTTAATATATTAAAATTTAATCATCACAAAAATAGAAATATTTCTTTAATTTTAGGTGTCTTATTTTTTTCAGTTGGTATCATTGATTTTTATTTAAATAACTATTTTAATACGAATATTACTTCTTTTTTACCTAGAATTATTAATTTTTTCACACCATTAATTTTTGGAGTTATTGGGCTTCATTTAATTAGAATTGAATTTTCAGGTATAAAGATTTTAGATAGTCTCAATAAAAACATTAACACAACTAATTTCAATGCTGCATTAAGTGTATCTATAATTTTACTTATAATTTTTGGACTACCTCCATTATTAAATTGGCTTATTCTAGATGCTAATTTTGCTGGTGACACTAAAGACGCATGTACTGGTGGTGGGGCTTGTTGGGTTTATATCAAAGTTTGGTTTAATAGATTTATGTATGGAATGTACCCTAATGCAGAACAATGGAGAGTTAATTTAACATTTATTGCTGTCCTTGTGTTTATGGCAGCTGGTTTTTTTGCTCCAACAAGACTTAGGAATTATCTGTCTTTATATTATGTTCTTATATTACCTATTATTTCCTTTATTTTAATCTACTTTATAGTATCTGGTGGTTCATTTGGATTAGTGTGGGTAGAAACAGGTGCTTGGGGAGGTTTATCTTTAACTTTTATGGTATCTTTCTTTTCTCTAATTTTTTGCTTCCCTTTGGGCATGATGTTAGCTCTTGGAAGAAGGTCTGATTTACCTATTGTTAAATATTCATCACTTTCTTTTATAGAATTTTGGAGGGGCGTACCTTTAATTACAGTACTATTTATGTCCGCAGTAATGTTTCCTATGTTTTTACCTGATGGAACTTATGTTGATAAATTAATTAGAGTCGTTGTTGCTATCACTTTATTTGAAGCTGCTTACACAGCAGAAGTTATAAGAGGAGGTCTACAGGCGCTGCCAAGAGGCCAATACGATGCTGCTAAATCTCTTGGTATGGGTTATTGGAGAATGCATGTTTTTGTTATTCTTCCTCAAGCATTAAAATTAGTAATACCGGGTATTGCAAATACATTCTTAGCTCTTATAAAAGATACGCCTCTAATATTTGTTGTTGGTCTTCTTGAGTTAGTTGGAATGTTAAACCTAGCTAAGACAAATCCTAAATGGCTTGGTTTTTCAATGGAGGGTTATGTATTTGCTGGAATAATATTCTGGATTATTTGTTATAGTATGAGTAAATATAGTCAAAATTTAGAATTAAAATATAAAACAGATAGATAATTATGTCAGATTCAATTATTCAAATACAAAAAGTTAATAAATGGTTTGGTGATTTTCAGGTTTTAAAAGATATCGACCTTGAGGTTAAGCCAAAAGAAAAAATTGTTGTTTGTGGTCCGTCTGGATCTGGAAAGTCTACGCTAATTAGATGTATCAACAGGTTGGAAGAACATCAAAAAGGAACTATTATAGTTGATGGAACTGAAATATCTGAAGACACAAAAAATATAGAACAAGTTAGAGCTGAAGTTGGAATGGTTTTTCAACAGTTTAATTTATTTCCTCATTTGTCTATTTTAGATAATTGTACATTAGCCCCAATCTGGGTAAAAAAAATGTCAAAGAAAGATGCTGAAAAATTAGCCTTAGAGCATTTAGAAAGAGTACAAATTTTAGACCAAGCTCAAAAATTCCCAGGTCAATTGTCAGGTGGTCAACAACAAAGGGTTGCAATTGCTAGAGCACTTTGTATGGAACCTAAAATTATGTTATTTGACGAACCTACATCAGCCTTAGATCCTGAAATGATCAAAGAAGTACTTGATGTGATGGTTAATTTAGCAAAACAAGGAATGACTATGATCGTTGTAACTCATGAAATGGGTTTTGCTAAAGAAGTTGCTGATCAAATGATCTTTATGGATGAAGGAATGATTGTAGAAAAGGCAACGACTAAAGATTTTTTTGCTAACCCCAAAAATGATCGTACTAAACTTTTCTTAAGTCAAATTTTATAAGCTTCAATTAGCTATATTGCTCAACACTTATATTTTTAAGATATATTTAAAATATCTTGACACAATTTATATTTTTATACCTAATTTTTTAAAATAAAAAAATTTTTCTGTTGCGATAACATCTAAAAATTAGTTCAATAGGTTTTTTTAAACTAACTTTAAGAGGGGTCTTAATGGAAGATAATTTCAACAAACACTTAGGTAACAAATTAAAGCTAAGAAGATTAGCTTTAGGTCTTACACAAACAAAAGTAGCAAAAGCAATTAATGTTACATTTCAACAAATTCAAAAATATGAAAAAGGAACTAATGGGGTTAGCTCAATAAGACTTCTTCAGTTAGCAAATTATTTAAAAGTTCCAGTAAATTATTTTTTTGAAGATTTTTCAGAATATTTATTAAACCTGGAAAGATCTCAAGAAGGTCATATGAATGTAAATTATAATTTTTTAGTTAAATTATATTCTGAACTTAATAACGATCAAAAACTAAAGTTTAGTAAATCTTTACAAGCAGCATCCATTGGAATTTCAAAAGTAGGCTAATATAAAAATTTGTTTAAGACCTTAATTTAGCCTAATCACTTATAAAATTTATTTATAATATAACCTCTGCCTCACACATATAAATTTAAGCAAAAATAATCTTAATAAGGCTTTTATCAAAATGCTGAAGGTAAGGTTTTGGCTCCTCGGGTAGGACTCGAACCTACGACCAATTGATTAACAGTCAACTGCTCTACCAACTGAGCTACCGAGGAATATCAAAATCACAATCTACTTTTTTTTTAAAGTAAAACAAGATTTTTTTTGGAGGCAACGCCCAGAATCGAACTGGGATACAAGGATTTGCAATCCTCTGCGTAACCATTCCGCCACGTTGCCCTCACATCTCATAATAAATCAAATAGTGAACCTTTTATATATAAAATATTAATAATTAGTCTACCAAATAAGCTACCAAATTGATTATTGTTAATTGATATTATTAAATTATAAACTTATGAATACCTTATGAGTAATGATAAATACATACATTCTGATGTTGAAGATAAGATTTACTCTTATTGGGAAAAAAATAATTTATTTAAACCTACAACAAATAAAAAGAAATTTTCAGTAGTTATACCACCACCAAATGTAACAGGCAGTTTACATATGGGACATGCTTTAAATAATTCAATTCAAGACCTTTTGGTGAGATATCACCGTATGAATAATTATGAAACGTTATGGCAACCAGGAACAGACCATGCAGGAATCGCTACTCAGGCTTTAGTTGAAAAAAAATTAACTGCTGAGGGTATTGATAAAAATGAAATTGGAAGAGAAAAGTTTATAGAAAAGGTTTGGGAATGGAAGGAAGAGCATGGTGATATCATTTTAAATCAGCTTAAAAAACTTGGTTGTTCTTGTGATTGGTCGAGAAATGCTTTTACAATGGATGAAAACCTTTCAAAATCAGTTTTAAAAGTTTTTGTAGAACTTCACAAAAAAGGTTTAATTTATAAAGATAAAAAACTAGTTAACTGGGATACTGTTTTAAAAACTGCAATATCTGATTTAGAAGTTGATCAAAGAGAGGTTAATTCTAAGATTTACTATATTCAATACCCTATAGATGGTTCTAGTGATTTTATAACTATAGCAACTACTAGACCTGAAACTATGTTAGGTGACACAGCAATTGCTGTAAATCCAAAAGATGATCGATTTAAACATTTGGTTAGTAAATTTGTAACAGTACCAATTGTTGGAAGAAAAATAAAAATTATTGAAGATGAGTATGCTGACCCAGAGATGGGAACTGGTGCTTTAAAGATAACACCAGCTCATGACTTTAATGACTATGAGGTGGGACAAAGAAATAATTTAGAAATCATAAATATCTTTACTGAAGGTGGCAAAGTAAACGAAAATGCTCCTAAAGAATATATTGGACTTGATAGATTTGAAGCTAGAAAAAGAATTTTAAAAGAACTTAAAGAAAAAGAGTTTTTTGTTAAGGAAGAAAATATAAAGAATAAAGTTCCATATGGGGATAGATCTAATTCAATAATTGAGCCTTTTTTAACTGAACAATGGTTTGTAGATGCAAAAAAATTATCAATTAAAGCTAAAGATATAGTTAACTCAAAAAAAACCAATTTTTTTCCTGCTAATTGGTCAAAAACTTATTTTCAATGGATGAACAATATTGAGCCATGGTGTATCTCGAGACAATTATGGTGGGGACATCAAATACCAGCTTGGTATGGACCGGATAAAAAAATTTTTGTTGCAATAAATGAAGATGAGGCAAAATTAGATGCAAAAAAATTCTATAATAAAGATGTAGATTTAATTCGTGATCCAGATGTATTGGATACTTGGTTTTCATCAGGCTTATGGCCTTTTGCTACATTAGGGTGGCCAGATAATAAAGAATATGTTGAAAAATTTTACCCAACATCAGTACTTGTTACAGGATTTGATATTATATTTTTTTGGGTGGCACGTATGATTATGTTTGGAATGGAGTTTCTAGACAAAGAACCTTTTAAAGATATTTACGTTCATGCACTTGTTAAAGATGAGAAGGGACAAAAAATGTCTAAATCTAAGGGAAACGTAATTAACCCTTTAGATTTAATTGAAAAATACAGTGCAGATGCTTTAAGATTTACTTTACTGTCAATGGCATCACCTGGCACAGATGTAAAACTTTCTGAAGATAGAGTTAAGGGATATAGAAATTTTTTAAATAAATTATGGAATGCAAACAATTTTTTAATTACTAATAATTGTGATTTTTCTAAAATTGAAGAAAAACCAAGTTTAACAATTAATATTAACAAATGGATTTATTCTGAACTAATTGAAACTAAAAATAGAATTGAAAAAAACTTAAAAGATTACAGGTTTGATGAAGCTGCAAAAAATGCTTATCAATTTACTTGGCACTCTTATTGTGATTGGTATTTAGAGTTATCTAAAACAATATTATTTTCAGAAGATGAAAAGGCAAAAGATGAAGTAAGACAAGTATCAGCTTATATATTTAAGCAAATATTAATATTATTACATCCATTTATTCCATTTGTTACTGAAGAAATTTGGTTAAATAATAAATTTGATAATTCAGGTAAAGATTTTCTAATGTTAGCCAATTGGCCCTCTGGCGAGGTTGAAAGAGACTCGTCCACTAATCAAGTTGAAAAAATTATTAGTATAGTCTCTGAATTAAGATCATTTAAAAATGAATTAAGTGTAAGTCCTGGTTCCTTTATAGATATTTCAATAGAGACTGTTAGTAAAAAAGAACAATCATTTTTTACTGAAAATGAAACTATTCTTAAAAAACTTGGTCGTATCAAAAACTTACATAATAAAGATTTAGATAAACCAGCTGCTACATTGATGGTTTCTGGAGATATATTTAAAGTTTATTTTGATGAAGATGTTGATTTAGAATTAATTAAGGAAAACCTAACTACCAGACAAAATAAGTACCAAGAGGAAATGAATAAAATATCAGAAAGATTAGCTAATAAAAGCTTTGTTGATAGAGCACCAAAAGATATTGTTGATCAGGAAAAAACTAATTATAATAATTTAAAAAATGATGTTGAGAGAATATCAATAACTATAAAGGGTATATAATGACAAGATTTAACAAAAAAAAATTACCAAGCAGACATACTTCGTTAGGTGCTGATAGAGCTCCACATAGATCTTTTTATTATGCGATGGGTGAAACGGAAAAAGATGTAGCAAAACCATTTGTTGGTGTTGTTTCAACTTGGAATGAAGCTGCTCCTTGTAATATTGCTTTAATGAGACAAGCTCAATCTGTTAAAAAAGGTGTTAGAGCTTCAGGTGGAACGCCTAGAGAATTTTGTACGATAACTGTAACTGATGGTATTGCTATGGGCCATGAAGGAATGAAATCATCTTTAATTTCTCGTGAGGTAATTGCCGACTCAACTGAACTTACTGTACGTGGTCATTGTTATGATGCACTAGTTGGTATTGCTGGTTGTGATAAATCTTTACCTGCATTAATGATGGCAATGGTTAGATTAAATGTTCCAAGTGTATTTATTTATGGTGGCTCAATACTTCCAGGTCAATACAAAGGCAAAGATGTAACTGTTGTTGATGTTTTTGAAGCGGTTGGAAAACACTCAGCTGGAAAAATGTCTGCTAAAGAATTAAGAAAATTAGAACTTGTTGCATGTCCAAGTGCAGGTGCATGTGGAGGACAATTTACTGCAAATACTATGGCCTGTGTCTCTGAAGCTATAGGTTTAGCTTTACCTTATTCAGCTGGAACACCTGCTCCATACGAAGAACGTGATAAGTATGCATTATTGAGTGGAAAGACTGTAATGAATTTATTAGAAAAAAATATTCGTCCAAGAGATATTGTTACAAAAAAATCTTTAGAAAATGCTGCAACAATTGTTGCTGCTACAGGTGGATCAACGAATGCAGCGTTACACTTGCCAGCTATAGCTAATGAAATTGGAATTAAGTTTGATTTAATGGATGTTGCTAAAATATTTAAAAAAACTCCATATCTTGCTGATTTAAAACCAGGTGGAAAATATGTTGCAAAAGATATGTGGTTGGCTGGTGGAGTTCCTATGTTATTAAAAACTCTTTTTGATGGTGGTTTTATACATGGTGATTGCATGACAGTTACTGGAAAAACAATGAAACAAAATTTAAAAAATATTAAATTTAATCCTAAGCAAAAAGTTTTAAGAGCTTATGACAATCCTTTATCACCAGACGGTGGTGTTGTTGGTCTTAAAGGTAACTTAGCTCCTGATGGCGGTATTGTTAAAATTGCTGGATTAAAAAAATTACAGTTTACTGGTAAAGCTAGATGTTTTGATAATGAAGAAGCTGCAATGGCTTGCGTACAAAAGAAAAAATATAAAGAAGGCGATGTAATTATTATTCGTTATGAAGGACCCGTAGGCGGACCTGGTATGAGAGAAATGCTATCAACAACAGGTGCTATTTATGGTCAAGGCATGGGTGAGAAGGTTGCCCTAATTACTGACGGAAGGTTTTCAGGTGCAACAAGAGGGTTTTGTGTGGGTCATGTTGGCCCTGAGGCGGCCTTAGGAGGCCCTTTAGCTCTTTTACGTAATGGAGATGTAATTGATATAGATGCCAAAAAAGGAACTATTAACGTTAGATTAACCAAATCACAATTAGCTACAAGACGAAAACAATGGAAAGCAAAAAAATCAAGCTTTGGATCTGGTACTATTTGGAAATATGCTCAAACAGTAGGTCCTGCTTATTTAGGAGCACCAACACATCCTGGTAAAAGAAAAGAAGTAAAAGTTTACGCTGATATTTAATGAAAATTAGACCCGTTATTTTATGTGGCGGAGCAGGAACTAGACTTTGGACTAATTCTAAAAATCATCAAGCAAAGCAATTTATTGATTTTGGTAATTGGACTTTATTAGGAAAAACTCTTGAAAGAGTTAAATCTTCAACTTTTGATGCACCGATTATAAGTACAAATCTTAAATATTTAAAAGAGGTAAAAAAACACCTTAAGATACACAAGATAAGTAAATATAAAATTGTTTTAGAACCTGCAAAAAGAAATACAGCACCAGCAATTCTTGCATCAGCATTAATTAAAGATATTGCAAACGAACAACCTTTAATGTTTTTTGCAGCAGACCACTTAATAGAAAAAGCAAGTATTTTTAATAAAGCTATAAATAAAAATAAAGCCAATTTAACTGACCAAAATATATTCATTTTTGGTATTAAACCAACATCTCCATCAAGTGAATATGGTTATTTTATAACTAAAAAAGTTAAAGGAAATATCAATAAAGTTACAAAATTTATTGAAAAACCTAAAGAAGCTAAAGCTAAACAAGTTATTAAACAAAAAGGTTATTGGAATTCTGGTATGTTTTTTTTAAGAAAAGACTCAATAATAAATAACTTTAAAAAGTACCAGCCTACAATATACAAAAATTGTGTTAGTGCTGTTTCAAAAGCAAAACTTAAAGATAACACTTATTACTTAAATAAAGCCTCCTTTGAAAAGGCTACTGCTAAATCTTTTGATTATGCAATTTTAGAAAAAACTAAACAAATCAACGCTATTAAATTAGATATCCCTTGGTCAGATCTTGGCAGCTGGAAAGAGATCTTAAAAATGTATGACAAAAATAAGAACAAATATTACAAGAAAAAAAATGTTTATTACAGACCTTGGGGTAGGTACGTTAATTTGTTTGAAGGCAAAGGCTTTTTAATTAAAGAGTTATTCGTTAAACCAAAAGGTATATTAAGTTTACAAAAACACCATCATAGATCAGAACATTGGCTGGTAACTCAAGGAACACCCAAAATTACACTTAATAAAGATAGTTTTTCTAAAAAACAAAACGATCATATATTTATTCCATTAGAGGCAGTTCATAGAATTGAAAATCCTGGTAATAAACCCGTTAAGATTATTGAAGCTCAAGTTGGATCGATATTAAAAGAAAGTGATATTGTAAGGTTTCAAGATGTTTATGGCCGTATTAAATAATAATACGACCACATAATTAATACTTAAAACCAATTATTTGGAATAATGATGTAGTGAATTGCAAGTACAATTGCTACTGACACCGTTAATCCTATAGACATTTTAAGAAAGTCTTTACCTATTAAAGGAAAGACATATTTAAACTTATAGTCTTTATTCATTGTAGATATTGCAAGCTCTCTACCACACAACAAACCAACAAATACCCATGTTGTTGACATTGGTAAATCATTAAGTTCTTTAAAGTAGTAAAGAACAGCAGCATAAATCACATTAATTATTGTTGCTGATCTTGCGTATCTAGTTCCAGTTTTATCTAAAACAACTTTTTGAATTGTTCCTCCGTTTATGTAGAAGATATAAAAAAGAAGAGCTGTAAAGTATGCAAGAACAATTAATAATAAATTTACATCTATTTGTCTTGGAAGATAAACTGCAATGTTTGCTACGTCGTGAGATAACCAAACCCACCATAACCAAGCAGAAGTTACCCATACAGAGTTTCTCCAAAAACCTATCCATTTATCTTCAACTTCATCAAATTTCTCATTGATAAATTTAGATACTACTATCCAACAAATGTATGCTGCAACAGCTGCTAAGCCGTATCCTACAACACTCTTCATAAGCATTTTTTCAAGAACTACAGTTGATGCAAATGCTGACAGTACCAAAAAGGTAGTTGAAACAGGTATACCTATTCTTGTTAATACTAAAAGTATTCCAGGAGCCACAGCATGATACCACTGTATTTCTTGGAAAGGAATTCTAGTTAATCTTCCATAAGATATATCACCAGCATTACTGTACCAGCCCCATGTGATTGCAAGTATCATCACAAATGAAGCAGCGCTTGCTAGCGTATACCATTTAAACCATTTTTGTTTTGACGCTATAAATGTTCCAAGCGTTTGAATTGAATCATTTGCTATAACGCTATATCCCGCTAAAGCAAAGCCGACGATCGTATATATTGTTGTCATTTCCATCTTATTTTTCCTATTTTTTATTTATCTTTATTGTTTTCCATTTCGAACGATTCTTATTCTTGAGGTCGATTTAATAGAGAAGAGAAATTTTATCTATAGGTAAATTTATTAATATTTTTTGTGATGAGTTGATTCATCGATAATTATATTATTTAAAGTTGAAGTCTATACAGAGAATTCAACTAAATATTTTTAAGGAGGGTTGATTCACTCTGATTACATTATTGAAAAATTATGTCTACTTTAAAAGTAATTTTTTTATTAAGAATACGGCAATCAATGCACCAATTAATTCTGCAATTATATAGGTTGGTGTATTAAGATAATTAATACCAGTAAATGATTCTGTAAAAGTCCTTGCTATTGCTACAGCTGGGTTTGCAAAAGACGTTGAAGAAGTAAACCAATAACCAGCAGTAATATAAGTTGCAACACATGCTGCAATTGTTGTTTTGCCATCTTTTAAAGTTGCAAAAATAATAAATATCAGACCAAAAGTAGCTACAATTTCTGCTAGAAATATATGAAAGCCATCTCTATTTTTTGTAGATAATTCAATTATATTATGTTCAAAAAATACATTAGCCAACATTACACCTAATAAGCATCCCAATATTTGAGCTGGAATGTATGTGATTAAAAGTTTTCCTTTAATTTTTTTGGTCAAATACATTGCTAAACTTACAAAAGGATTAAAGTGAGCACCTGAAATTTCTGTAAAAGCCGTTATTAAGACAAATAACCCAGCTCCAGTTGCAAGTGTATTTGCGGTAAGTCTTAAAGCATTATCATTTGTAAGATTTTCAGCCATTATTCCAGAGCCAACAATAATCATTACTAAAAAACAACTACCTATAAATTCACCAATGAAAATTCTATTTTTCATAATCTAATAATAATTAAATTATAATTTTATAAATGCCAATTAAGAATAATGGTATTTGCAAACCAAAATTAGTTAATATTGCCTTATCTTTTGATATAAAACCAGATATCGTCCAACCAATAACTCCAAGACCATGGAAGTAGATGTTAATAGGGTAGATATTTAAATTAGTTAATAATATTCCAGTTAATACTAAAGCAGTACTGATCCATTTAAGGTATTTTTTAATAAACATAGTCTCCTCTATATGTAAGTTTTATGGGGATTTTATTACAATATAGAAGAGACTGAAATCTTTATTTAATTACTAAATAATATTAGCAATTAAATGAAGCTGACATATTTCTGACTAAATCAAAATATAAATCTTTTCCTGGCTTTAGATTAGCACCTAGTGGATCCAAGACACCAGTTTTTACACTTGTATCTTTGGCAATAGATTTGATTATATCAGGGTTAAATTGAGGCTCTGACAATATGCAACTCACGTTATCATGTTCAATGACTTCATGAATTTCATGAATTTGTTCTGCACCAGGCATAACATCAGGATTAACAGTCATTGCACCAAGTATGTTTACATTAAATCTATTTTCATAATATTGATATGCATCATGAAATACTACGTAACTAAGGTCTGTATTAGTTTCAGTAATTACATCAATTATTAGCTTATCAATTTCAGATATAGCTTTAGCTAAATTAGATTTATAAGTAGTTGCATTTTTTGAATCATTTTCAATTAAATGTTCAGTTATCTCATTTAATATCACTTTTGCATTAATTGGATCTAACCAAATGTGTGGATCATATTCACCGTGACCATGTCCTTCATGATCGTCATGTTCTTCTTTTTTAGCATCATGCCCGTGATCGTCATGTTCTTCTTTTTTAGCATCATGCCCGTGATCGTCATGCTCTTCCTTTTTAGCATCATGCCCGTGATCGTCATGTTCTTCTTTTTTAGCATCATGCCCGTGATCGTCATGCTCTTCCTTTTTAGCATCATGCCCGTGATCGTCATGTTCTTCTTTTTTAGCATCATGCCCGTGATCGTCATGCTCTTCCTTTTTAGCATCATGCCCGTGATCGTCATGTTCTTCTTTTTTAGCATCATGCCCGTGATCGTCATGCTCTTCCTTTTTAGCATCATGCCCGTGATCGTCATGCTCTTCTTTTTTAGCATCATGCCCGTGATCATCGTGACCCTCATGTTCTTCAAAAATATTTCTTTCTCTGAATTTCAATTTCTTAATGTCTTTAATTTCTAGTAATTCAATCTTTTCAGCTTTCTTAGCAATTGTAGCTAGTGGTTTTTCTAAAAAATTTTCTAAGTCTTCTCCAATCCAAAATATGATATCTGCCTGTTCTAACATTTTAGCGTGAGAGGGTTTTAACTGAAAACTATGAGGTGAATTATAACCATCAACTATTAATCCTGGTGAACCTACACCATCCATTATATAACTAGCCAATGAGTGGATAGGTTTAATAGATGTTACAACTTTTAAGTCTGCTTTTGCTAATGTTGAAAATGCTAATAGTCCAATTAACGTTGATATTAAATGTATTTTTTTCATAGTTTTAATTTGCTTTAAGTTAATGTTATAATATAACAAAGCGTAATAATATAACATATTTAATTAGTCAAGCCGTTTTTTAAAATAAAATGAATTTAAATAAAAAAGAAATATTAATTAAATTAGAAAATGTTGGAATTTTTCAAGATAATAAATGGTTAGTCCATGATGTATCTTTAGAAATTGAAAGAGGTAAAATTTTAACTTTAATAGGCCCTAACGGATCTGGAAAAACCACTACAGCAAAAATTGCATTAGGAATTCATAAAAATATTGAAGGAAAGGTTACAAAAAATACAAATAAGATTGGTTATGTGCCTCAAAAAATATCAATCGATTGGACGTTGCCAATTAGAGTAATTGATTTTATGAGTTTAACTCAAACGCTTCAATTTGATGAAGTTGTAAGTGCTTTAAAATTAACAGAAGTAGAGCACCTTAAACATAATGATTTAAGAAGTCTCTCTGGTGGAGAATTCCAAAGAGTTTTAATGGCTAGAGCAATAGCAAAAAAACCTGATTTACTTGTATTAGATGAACCTGTTCAAGGTGTAGATTTTACAGGAGAAATTGCCCTTTATGAATTAATTAAAAAAATTTCTGATGAACTTAATTGTGGAATATTATTAATTTCTCACGATCTAAATGTGGTTATGTCTAAAACTGATTATGTTGTTTGTTTAAATGGGCATGTTTGTTGCTCAGGTACACCAATGAATGTTGCAAATAATAAAAACTATAAAGAATTATTTGGAGACCAAGCTTCAACACTATTATCTGTATACGAGCATAAGCATGATCACACTCATTCTACTGATGGTAGTATTAAAGAAAAGAAACATTGATAATGCTAGATGATTTTTTTATAAGAGCTCTAATTGCTGGCATAGGTATTGCTTTAGTTGCTGGTCCTCTTGGATGTTTTGTTATTTGGAGAAGACTATCTTTTTTTGGTGATACTTTATCTCATTCAGCATTACTTGGCGTAACTCTAGCTTTATCTTTTGATATTAATATTGCTTTATCAGTTTTTTTTGTTTCTTCAGCTGTTGCACTAGTTTTGTTAAAACTACAAAAAACTACCAACTTACCTGGGGATGCCTTATTAGGATTACTAGCTCACTCATCTTTAGCTGTAGGTTTAGTGGTGATTAGTTTTTTATCATTTATTCGTTTTGATATAATGGGACTACTGTTTGGTGATATTCTTGCTGTAGCACCAAATGATATATTTATTATTTGGATTGGTGGAGTATTAATATTATTAGTTTTAAAGATTATTTGGAAACCACTTTTTGCCTCAACAGTTAATTATGAATTAGCTGAAGCGGAGGGAATGAACCCAGCGAGAGTAAATGCAATTTTTACCATTCTAATGGCTGCTATAATTGCAATTTCTATTAAAATGGTTGGACTATTGTTAATTACAGGAATGTTAATTATTCCTGCTGCTATGGCACGTAATCTTTCTAATAATCCAGTTCAAATGGTTGTTTATTCTGTAATAGGTGGATTGCTGTCAGTAATAGTGGGTTTATTTGCTTCATTAGAGTTAAACTCACCCTCAGGACCATCCATAATCACAGCTGCATTAGTTTTGTTTATCTTGTCATTAACAAAAATAAATAAATTCACTCGATTGAAAAACTAGTGTGTAATTGTTAGAAGTATATATGAATCATAAAGAAGAATTTTTATCTAAAAATCAGCAAATTATTTTTGATTTTATAGAAAAAGCTAAAGAACCACTTAAGGCTTATTCCATTTTATTTAATGTTCAAAAAAAAGGAATTAAAGCACCATTACAAGTTTATAGAGCACTAGATAAATTAGTAGAGATTGGAAAAATACATAAAGTAGAAAGTAGAAATGCTTTTATAGCATGTAAAAGTTCAAGTTGTGAAATTTCACAAGCAACGGCTTTTTCAATATGTAATAAGTGTGAAAATGTTTCTGAAATTAATAATCCAAAACTTTCAAAATATTTAACTAATTTTGAAGACGATACCGGAATGCAATATAATAAATATAATTTAGAGTTTTTTGGTTTATGCAAAAAATGTAAAGCAAAATAAATGAGTACAGTATCCTTAACATTAAATGAAATTTTAGAATTAGCTAAAAAAACATTATTAGCTAATGGTTGTGATGAAGAAAATGCTAGTATTTTAGCGGATACTATTATGAGAGCTGAAAGAGATGGCTCTGTTTCTCATGGCTTGTTTAGATTGCCTGCTTACGTGGCTGGCTTAAAAAGTAAAAAAATTAATGGTAAAGCAAGACCTGAATTAGAAAATGTTGCTCCAAGTATTATTAAAGTATTAGGTAATAATGCTGTTGCACCAATGGTTTTAAGTTTAGGATTACCTGCAGTTATTGATTTAGCTAAAAAGAATGGTGTCGCTGTTCTTGCTATAAAAAATTCACATCACATGGCAGCTCTTTGGCCCGAAACTGAAGCTATTGCAGAAGCAGGTCTTGTTGGTATCGCTTGTACATCTTACAAGCCAGCCGTTGCACCAGCGGGTGCTACGAAACCTTTATATGGCACAAATCCAATTTCTTTTGCTTGGCCTAGACCTGGTAAAACTCCAGTTGTCTACGATATGGCAACTGCTTCAATGGCAATGGGTGAAGTTCAGATTGCGAAAAGAGAAGGGCACAAAGTTCCTCTTGGAACAGGCTTAACTAAAGACGGTAAAGAAACAACTGATCCAGGAGAAATTGCTGATGGTGGAGTTATACTTCCTTTTGGAGGCTATAAAGGATCTAGTATAGCAATGATGGTTGAATTATTAGCTGGTGCATTAATAGGTGAAAATTTTAGTTTTGAAACTGCTGCTAAAGATAATAACGATGGCGGTCCTCCAAGTGGTGGTGAATTTATTATAGCAATTTCACCTGAGAAAATTTCTGGTAAAGGTTGGGATAAACATGCTGATGAGTTTTTTAGTAAAATGTCAGCTATGGAGGGTGTTAGACTTCCTGGTGAAAGAAGACATAAAAATAGGCTAGATAAAGGACCAAGAAATATTAATGAAGAACTTGTTAACAAAATTAAATCTTTAAGTTAATTCAATTTCAATAGGTGTGTGATCTGAGGGTTTTTCTTTTCCTCTAGGGTCTTTATTAATATTAACATTTTTTACTATATTTAATAAAGAATTTGATACTAAGAAGTGATCAATTCTTAATCCATTATTTTTCTGCCAAGCACCTCTCATATAATCCCAATAAGTATAACCTTCAATTTCACCATGAATATGACGGTAGGCATCATGAAAACCTAGATTAATCATTTCTCTAAATTTTTTTCTTATCTCAAGTCTATATAAAGCGTCATCTTCAAACCCTTTAATATTATAAGCATCTTCTGCTGAAGGAAGAATGTTAAAATCACCTGCTAAAATAATGTTTTCATTTTTCTTTGAAAGAGTTTTTAGCTGTTTAATCAAAGTATCTAACCATTCTTTTTTATAAGTATATTTATCAGTATCTACAGGATTACCGTTTGGTGTGTAAATGTTAATTAGTTGAATGTCTTTTTTCTTATATTTTAATTCTGCTGAAATAATTCTAGATTGTTTCAATTTATCTTTAATCAAATCTATTCTAACATTTTCTAGTTTGTGCTTAGATATGATTGCAACACCATTATAACTTTTTTGTCCAAATACATGACTTTCATAATCTAATGCTGAAAAATCATCATAGGGAAAAGTTTCATCTTGAGTTTTAATCTCTTGCATCATGACAACATCAGGAGAAAATCTTTGAAGGTATTCTTTAATATTTTCAATTCTTGCTCTAACAGAATTAACATTCCAAGATGTGATAATCATTAAATGGAGAACGAAACACCACAACCGCAAGAAGATTTGCTTTGTGGGTTAGAGATTTTAAATTGATCACCAATTAGTTCTGATACAAAGTCTACTTCTGAACCTTTTAATAAGTCTGCTGAAGTTTTATCAATGAGAATATTTTCATGTTTTAAGTCGTCTGCTTCTAATTTTTTGTCAAAAGTAAACTCATATTGAAAACCTGAGCAACCACCACCTTTAATAGCGATTCTAAAAAATGACCCTGGATCTTTTTGAGACAACAAGTTATTAATCTGTTTTATAGCCTTATCTGTAAATTTAATTTCTTTAATCATATAACAACACTGATATTACTAATATAATATCAATTTATTAAATTTAAAGTATGAATAATTACTCAAATTTAGCTCTATCTAAAAGTAAAGGTCGTATTTTTAAAGAAGCCAATTCACTTTATAGAACACCATTTCAAAGAGATAGAGATAGGATTATTCACAGTGCTTCATTCAGAAGGCTAAAGCATAAAACACAAGTTTTTGTTAATACAGAAGGGGATCATTTTAGAACTAGAATTACCCATTCAATTGAAGTTGCGCAAATTGCAAGATCAATAGCTAAACATTTAGGTTTAAACGATGATCTGGCTGAAACTTTAAGTTTGGCTCATGACTTGGGACACACACCGTTTGGACACGCTGGAGAAAATGCCCTTAATGAATGCATGGTTAACTTTGGAGGCTTCGATCACAACCTTCAAACTTTAAGAATAATTATGTTTCTTGAGCATAAATACCTTAAATTTAAAGGCCTAAACTTAACATTAGAAACTTTAGATGGATTATTAAAGCATAATGGCCCAATTAATGATCTTTCTACAGTTAATAGGCTGATTGGATTGAAAAGTTTTAAGAATAAAATAAATTTTACTAACTCTGGATCATTGGAAGCTCAAATATCAGCAATCTCTGATGACATTGCCTATAATAATCATGACATACAAGATGGAATCAGAGCCAAAATGTTTAATTTAAACGACTTGATTGAAATTAATTTTTTTAAAGATATTTATAAATCTCATAAAAAAAATATTAAAAATAATAATAAAGATATTTTGATATATCAAATAATACGAGATTCAATTGATTTAATGGTTAGAGATTTGATTAAAAATACTAAAAATAATTTAAAAACTAATAAGATCAAATCTTTAAATGATGTTTATAAATTAGATAATCCTATAGTATGTTTTTCTAGTAAATTTCTAAAAATTGAAAAAGAAGTTAGGTTTTTTCTAAGAAGTAAAATGTACAACAATAAAAAAGTATTATTAAAAAATAATCATGGAAAAAAAATTGTTAATAAACTTTTTTATAAAATTAAGAATAAGCCCAAAAAATTCTTAAATGCTGACCAATTAAAAAATGACCCCAATAGAGCAATTGCTGATTTTATTTCAGGTATGACAGATAGATATGCAATCAATTTAAACAAAAGTATTTAATGAACATTTTTGATCTCTACTTAGATAAAATAATAATTTTGATTAAAAAACTAAATAAAGATGGTTCTTTAGAAATACCTGAATCTTTAAAAGGAATCAATGTAGATATACCACCATCAAATTTTGACTGCGATATATCAACCAATGTAGCAATGGTACTCTCTAAAGCGAATAAAAAATCTCCAATCGATATTGCAAATACCCTAATTGATTTAATTAAAAATGAAGATGATAAAATTGAAACTGTTTCTGTAGCAAAACCTGGATTTATTAATATTAAATTTAAAACGATATATTGGAACAATTTTATTAAAAATGTTAACCAAAATTACAAAGATTTTGGTGTCAATATAAATGAAAAAAAACAGAAATATCTTGTAGAATTTGTTTCAGCTAACCCAACAGGTCCTCTACACGTAGGTCATTGTAGAGGCGCAATATTAGGAGATGTAATTTCAAATATATTAATTTTTAACAAGCATGATGTTTCGAAAGAATATTATGTAAACGACTATGGTAATCAGATCATAAATTTTACAAAGTCTGTTTTTTTTAGGATTAGAGAAATACTTTTTAATGAAAAATTTCCCATTGAAAATTCAGATTTATATCCCGGTGATTACTTGGTTGATATTGCTAAAAATATTATAGAATCTAACAAAGTTTTAAAATTTGATAAATTTGAAGATGTTTCAAAAGAATTAACTTTATTGTCAGTCTCAGAATCCTTAAAATTAATTAAAAACAATTTATCAAACCTTGGAATAGTGCACGATAAATTTATCAGTGAAACTGATATTGTCCTAAATAATGAAGTTCAAAAAGCAATTGACAAATTAAAGGATAAAAAACTTGTTTATAGTGGAAAAATTAAGGCCCCTAAAGGTGAGGATGATCAAAATTGGGTCGAAAGAGAGCAACTTTTATTTAAATCAACAGATTTTGGAGATGATAAAGATAGAGCACTTCAAAAATCTGATAAATCATGGACTTACTTTGCTAGTGATGTGGCTTATCACGATAATAAATTAAATAGAAATTACGATACACTTATTAATATATTAGGAGCAGATCACGCTGGTTATATAAAAAGGATAACTTCTGTCGTTGAAGCATTATCTGGAGATAAAAAAAAATTAATTTGTAAGGTAAGCCAACTTGTTAAACTAATTAAAGATGGAAAACCTTTCAAAATGTCAAAAAGAAAAGGTGACTATATAACTGTTGAAGACTTGATTGCTGAAGTTGGTAGGGATGCTACTAGATTTATTATGCTTAATAGAAGTAGCGATGTAGAGTTGGATTTTGACTTTACAAAAGTTAAAGAAAAATCAAAAGATAACCCTCTTTACTATGTTCAGTACTGTTATGCTAGAATATCATCTGTTTTTAGACACGTAGATCTTAATATAGAAAATGATTTGAATATAAATGATTACGAGTTTGAATACACTGGAGATGAAATAAAGATATTAAAAAAAATAGCTGAATGGCCCAAATGTATTGAAGCTGCAAGTTTAAGACTTGAACCCCACAGAATACCAGTTTATCTTTATGAACTATCATCAGAATTCCATTCTTATTGGAATATGGGTAAAGATGATTCATCAAAAAGATTTATTAACGAACAAAAGAAAATATCAAATGATAAGTTAGTTTTTTTAAAAGTTATATCTAATGTTATTAAATCTGGAATGGATATTGTTGGAGTGGATACTCCACAAAAAATGTAATGTTAAAAGAACTTAAATATCTTTTATTTTTAATTGTTATAGTTTTATTTTTTTTTCTATCTTTCAAATACTACTTTTCAAATGAAAATAAAAAAAATTCATATAGATCTTTAAAAGATATTGAAGATAAAACTGAAAATTATTCTCGTAATCTTATTTTACTTAATAGTGATACTGTTAATATTGTAGAATATGTTGAAAAAAGCATAGATAAAAACAAAAAGAATTACAATTTTTGGAAATTAATAAATAATGATGGATGATCGTAAAAGTTTTATAGTTGGTTTAAAATCAACTAAATTATTGATTAGTGAAAAAAAATTTCTAATTAAACACAAGCCTTGGGGGATAATACTTTTTTCACGAAATATTGAAAATATTACACAAGTAAAAAAGTTAACAGATCAAATTAGAAAAATATTCAATGATAAAAAATACCCTATTTTAATTGATCAAGAGGGTGGTAAAGTTAATAGATTAAAAAAATTTTTTAAAGCTGATAAGTTTACTGGAGAATTTTTTGGCAATCTTTATCTTAAAGATAAAAAAGAATTTTATACTGAATATAAAAAGTTTATAAATAAAACTGCCTTATTATTAAAAACTGTAGGCATAAATATTAATACTTTACCCGTTCTTGACGTAAGATCAAAAGGGTCTAGCTCAATAATTGGTGACAGAGCATTTTCAAATAATGCAAAGATTGTGTCTTTAATTGGCGATATTTGTATTAAAGAATTTCATAATAATAAGATTGCTGCTGTAATAAAGCATATTCCTGGTCACGGTTTAGCTAAAGTTGATAGTCATAAAAAAACTCCTACAATCAACAAGGAATTGAGGCATCTAAATAATAATGATTTTATGGCATTCAAAAATAAAAATAGTTTGTTTGCGATGACAGCACATCTTATTTACAAAAATATCGATAAAGTTAATACCGCAACACATTCGAAGAAAGTTATAAAATTAATAAGAAACCAAATTAAATTTAAGAATATTTTGATGTCTGATGATATATCAATGAAGAGTTTAAAAGGCTCTATAGCAATTAATACAAAAAAATCCTTTAGTGCTGGTTGCGATCTAGTACTTCATTGTAATGGAAATTTAAAAGAAATGAATGATGTGGCTCTGTATTCACCATTTATAAGTAAGTTTATTATTAAAAAAACATCACAATTTTATAAGATTATAAGTTAATATTTATTATGTCTGACACCGATTCTAAAAATTTTAATGTAGATCTTGATAATTATAACGGCCCGCTTGATGTTTTATTGGATTTGGCAAAAGCTCAAAAGGTTAACCTTGAAGATATTTCAATAACATTACTGGCTGATCAATTTCATAATTATATTATTAACGAAAAAAATCTTAATCTAGAGTCTGCATCAGAATATTTATTGATGGCTACCTGGTTAACTTATCTTAAATCAAAACTTTTGTTACCAGGAAATCCAGAAGAAGAATTTAAAGTTTTAGAAGTTGCTGAAAAATTAAAATTACAATTAAAAAAATTAGAGTTGATTAGATTACTTTCTGACCAAATGTTAAAAAGAAAAAGACTTGGTAGAGAAATAAGAACTAGAGGAATTAAAGGAAATATACGATCTATATATAGTACTGAATATAAACTAAATCTTTACGAACTTTTAAAATCTTATTCCTCAATTATTATGACCAAAGATTTTCAAAGGATGAATATTCCTAAACTTCCAGTTTTTACCACTGAAGATGGCATCAAAAGAATAAAAGAATTCTTTGGTAAGTTAATTGATTGGAGAAATATTGATGAATTAATACCATCTTCATTTAAGAATGGCTCAAAATATAAAACAACAGGTAAAGCAGGGATTTTTGCTGGTTCCTTAGAGCTGGTTAAAGAGGGCAATCTAACTATAAAGCAAGAAAACTTATTTGATGATATTTATATTAAAGAACTAAAATGACAAAAATAAAAAAAGAAACAAATAACAATATAGTTACCTTTCCTTCAAAAATGAATGATGGTGAAAGAGAAGTTGAGGCAATAATTTTTGCCGCTGCTGAACCATTAGATATTGATACCATTGAGTCTAAAATTTCAAAAAAAATTGATGTTTTAAAATCATTAGAGAAACTTCAAAAAGAATACTCCTCAAGAGGGATTAATTTAGTTTGTATTTCTAAGAGATGGTCTTTTAGAACCTCTGAAAATTTATCAAACCTTATGTCTCAAGAAAAAACTGTAGAAAAAAAACTATCTCGAGCTGCAGTTGAAACATTAGCTATAATTGTTTATCACCAACCTGTTACTAGAGCTGAAATAGAAGAAATTAGAGGTGTTGCTTTTGGAACGAATACACTTGAAATTTTAATGGAACTTAATTGGGTAAAACCACAGGGCCGTAAAGATGTACCTGGTAAACCAATTCAGTATGGAACTACTGATGATTTCTTAAGTCATTTTAGTCTTCAGAAGTTATCAGATTTACCTACGGTTGATGAATTAGGATCTGCAGGTCTGATTGATAGTACAAATATAGATAATGCAATATTTGGTACTGGTAAATTTTACAAAGAGAAACAAGTAGAGAAAAAAGAAGATATTTATGAAAATATCGATGAGATGCTGGGTGGAACACTTAGTCCAGAAGAAGAAAAGTAAAATGTTACTTTAAAATTAAATTTAAAAGAGGTATAAAATATTATGAGCATTGGAATTTGGCAAATAGCAATTGTAGTAATCTTAGTTGTCCTTTTATTTGGTAGAGGTAAAATTTCTAGTTTAATGGGCGATGTAGCCAAAGGTATAAAAAGTTTTAAAAAAGGTATGGCTACAGATATTACTGATGAGTCTGAACCTGAGCCTAAAAATGTTTCAGAAAATAATCAAGACAGCAAAGACAAAGAATAAATTAAATGCCCACTATTGGCTGGTTTGAGATTTTAATAGTAGTAGCTGTTGCAATCATTGTTATTGGACCAAAAGATTTTCCACATATGTTAAAAAAAGTTGGCTCATGGATTGGAACCACAAAAAGATATATTAGCAATATACAAAATGAGGTAGCTGACCTTGATATTAATTCTAATGAAATAGAAAAACCTATAGAAGAAAAAAAAGATAATGACAAAATCTGAAAATGAAGGTGGCTTTGTAAGTCATTTAACTGAACTCAGAAAAAGATTAATTCATTCTTTTATTTTTTTGTTTATCTTTTTTATTGGATGTTATTTTTTTTCAGAACATCTCTATGGTTTTTTAGTTGAGCCTTTTGCTAAAGCAGTAAATGAAAGTGGAACTGATAGAAGATTAATTTTTACAGCTTTACAGGAAACATTTTTAACATACTTAAAGGTTTCCTTTTTTGCAGCATTCTTTGTTACTTGTCCCTATATATTGGTACAAATATGGAAATTTATTGCACCAGGGCTCTATAAGCATGAAAAAATTGCAATCGTTCCTTATCTAGTTTTAACACCTATATTATTTTTTCTAGGAGGAATGCTTGTTTATTATTTAATAATGCCACTAGCCATAAAGTTTTTTCTATCTTTCGAAAGCACAGGGGCCTCAACAGGATTACCCATCCAATTGGAAGCAAAAGTTAGTGAATATCTTTCACTTGTAATGAAATTAATTTTTGCATTTGGTATAAGTTTTCAGCTACCAGTTGTTCTTAGTTTGTTAGCTAGAGTTGGTATAGTTAATGCTAAGTTTCTTAGAGAAAAAAGAAAATATGTTGTTGTAATGATTTTTGCAGCAGCTGCATTATTAACACCACCTGATCCTATAACTCAAATTGGACTAGCAATACCATTATTGATTTTATATGAATTATCTATATTTTCTGTAAACATTATTGATAAGAAAAATAAAAAAAATGCATAATATAAAAGAAATTAGAAATGATATTGAGGCTTTTAAAAAAGCTTTAAATAAAAGATTCCTAGATATAGATGTCGATAAGATTTTATCACTGGATGAGAGCAATAGAGAATATATCCAACAAAGAGAACTGCTTGAAAAAGAAAAAAAAAATATTTCAAAGTCTAAAGATCAGTCACTTTTTGAAAAATCTAAAAAAATTTCATCTGAAATAGATAATATTAATAAATTACAAACTAATGTTAAAAATGAATTAGAAACTATTTTATCATCAATACCAAATATACCTCATTCTGACGTTCCTACAGGTAAAGATGAAAATTCAAATATAGAAATTTCTAAATCAGGAACAATACATAATTTTACATTTAAGCCTAAATCTCATTATGAATTAGGTGAAAACTTAAACATGCTTGATTTTGATTTAGCCACAAAAACTACTGGCTCTAGGTTTGTTTTTGTAAAAGATAAATTGGCTTTGTTAGAAAGAGCTTTATCAAATTTTATGCTTGATACACATGTTAATACTAATGGTTATGAAGAAATATCACCGCCACTAATTGCAACAGATGCTACTATGTATGGTACAGGACAATTACCTAAATTTGATAATGATCAGTTTGAACTTAAATTAGATGATTCTAGTGACAGAAAGTTTTTGATTCCAACTGCCGAAGTTATTTTAACTAATATTGTAAAAGATCAAATTATTGATAAAAAAAAACTTCCTATGCGAATGGTTGCTTCAACTCCATGTTTTAGAAAAGAAGCAGGTAGCTATGGTAAAGATACAAAAGGTATGATTAGACAACACCAATTTTACAAAGTTGAAATGGTGAGTATTGTTGAGGCAGATAAGTGCTTACCAGAACTCGATAGAATGACTGATTGTGCAACTAAAATTTTAGATTTACTAAAACTTCCATATAGAAAAATAGTTTTATGTACTGGTGATATGGGGTTTAGTGCTGAAAAAACTTTTGATATTGAGGTGTGGCTTCCATCTGAGGATAAATATAGAGAAATCTCAAGTTGCTCTTCATGTGGATCGTTTCAAGCAAGAAGAATGAAAGCTAGATATAAAAACGAAAAAAAAGAAACAGTTTTTGTTGGAACACTAAATGGCAGTGGTTTAGCAATTGGCAGAACATTAGTTGCTATATTGGAAAATTATCAACAAGAAGATGGCTCTATTATTGTACCTGAAGTCTTAAGGCCTTACATGAATAATATTGAGAAAATCAATAAGATTTAAAGTTGTTTTAATTTAATAGATGTTGTAAGTATTCACTTTAATCAAGGAGAAAAATGGATTTAGGAATAGGACAATTTATACCGTTAATTTTAATTTTTGTTATTTTTTACTTTTTTTTAATAAGACCTCAACAAAAGAAAGTTAAAGAGCATAAAGCCATGGTAGAAAACTTATCAAGAGGAGACAAGGTTGTAACGTCTGCTGGTATTATTGGGACAGTTGAAAGAATTATTGATAATGAAAAAGTTGAAGTGCAAATTGCTGACAACGTTAAAGTTGAAATTATCAAATCTACAGGTATCCAAGGATTACTTAACTCCCCTGAAGTAAAAAAATAACATTTAACTAAAGTGTTATACTTTTCTAAATTAAGAATTACCTTAGTTTCATTAGTATCTATTTTTTTTATTTTTATTGCTGCATCAAATTTTCAGAACTCTGAAGATAGCTTTATTTCAAAAAAGATAAATCTAGGTTTAGATTTACAGGGTGGTTCATATCTTTTACTTGAGATTGATAACGGTCCAGTTGAAATTCAAAAATTACAAAATACAACAACTGTTATTAGAAATTTTTTAAAAGATAAGAAAATAACTTTTAATGATCTGAGAATTGAAAATAAAAAAATAATATTTAATGTTTCTAATGATAATGCTCAATTAGTTGAAACTTTTTTTCTTGATAAAGAAAGTGATGTTAATCCTTATTATAGCCAATATAAATCTCATCAGTTTGATTTAGAAATACAAAATAATGAATTTACTTTAGCTCTTTCAAAGTATGGACTTATTGAAATCAAAACTTCTTCACAAGATCAAGCTTTAGAAATAGTTAGAAGAAGAGTTGATGAGGTTGGTACTAATGAGCCCAATATATTAAAAAGAGGTAATAATAGAATTTTAGTTGAACTTCCGGGTTTAGATGATCCTATGCGTATAAAGTCACTTTTAGGAAAAACTGCAAATTTAACATTTAGATTTGTCACTCAAAATAATAATGACACTTTTGGAACTGAAATGCTTCAGTTTGAAGATGGAACTAGCGAAGCAATGGTTAGTAAAAGAATAATCTTAAATGGTGAGAATTTATTGGATGCTCAACCACAAATGAATAATCAAACAAATGAAACGGTAGTATCATTTACTCTTGATAGAGTGGGGGCTAAAAGATTTGGTAAAGCAACTAGTACCAGTATTGGCAAGCAATTAGCAATTGTTCTTGATGGTAAAATTGTTAGTGCTCCAGTAATTAGAGATACTATAGCAAGTGGAAATGGCCAGATCAGTGGAAATTTTACGTTCCAATCTGCAACAGACTTGGCTCTACTATTAAGATCGGGAGCATTACCAGCTCCACTTAATATAATTGAAGAAAGAACAGTAGGACCTGACCTTGGTCAAGACTCAATTAATGCCGGAGTTATTGCTCTTATGATTGGTTTTTTATTAGTTATAATTTTTATGTTTTTTAAATACAAAATATTTGGTCTAATTGCTAACATAACACTACTAATTAACTTATTCTTTTTAGTTGGTATTTTAACTTTATTTGAAGCAACATTAACTCTTCCTGGAATAGCAGGTATCATTTTAACAGTAGGTATGGCAGTTGACGCTAATGTATTAATTTTTGAAAGAATTAAAGAGGAATGCAAGAAAGAAAAAAATAATATAATAGCTTTTGATACAGGTTATGTGAAATCAAAAACTGCAATTATAGATGCAAATATAACCACATTAATTGCAGCTGTAATCTTATTCTTTATGGGCTCCGGACCTGTTAAAGGCTTCTCTGTGACCTTAGCTGTAGGAATTTTTACTACACTGTTTTCAGTTTATTTTATTGCAAGAATGCTTACTGGTCTTTACGTGGTAAGAAATAAAGAAAAAACTGACCTAATATAAATGATTAATTTTAATAAATTTTATAAACTATTTAATCTTATCTCTTTAAGTCTGGTCGTTGCATCTGTTCTATTGTTATTTTTTAAAGGACTTAATTTTGGTGTAGATTTTAAAGGTGGGACCTTAATAGAACTAAGGTCTAATGATAAAAATATTAATGTCACTTCTTTAAGACAATCTTTTAATAAAATGAATTTAGGAGATTTTAATGTTAAAAAATTTGGTAATGAAAATGATTTTTTAATTAAGATAGAGAAAAAAGATACCAGTGCAAACGCTATTGAAGTTATTAAAAAAGATTTAACATCTTCTTTGGGGGGCTCTTTTAATTTCAGAAGAGTTGAAAATGTAGGCCCAAAAGTTAGCTCTGAATTATTAAAGTCTGGTATTATTGCAATAGCACTATCTCTTGCTGCAATGTTATTTTACATATGGATAAGATTCGAATGGCAATTTAGTTTAGGTGCTATTTTAGCCTTATTCCATGATGTTATTATAACACTAGGTCTTTTCTCGCTATTCAGTCTAGAAATAAATCTATCAATAGTTGCCGCCGTTTTAACTATAGTTGGTTATTCAATGAACGATACTGTTGTTATTTATGACAGAGTTAGGGAAAATTTAAGAAAGTTTTCTGATATCAAGATTTATGAACTTACAAATATCTCAATCAATGAAACTCTTTCCAGAACTATAATTACATCAGCCACAACATTGCTTGCTTTAGTTTCAATTTATTTATTTGGTGGGGAAATATTAAAAGGTTTTTCTTTAGCTATGATAATGGGTGTTATATTTGGAACCTATTCTTCAATTTATATAGCTAATCCTATACTTGTAAAACTTAGAGTTTCACAAAAAACAATCCTAAAAGAAGATACCGAGTAGATTTAATAAAGATTTTGAGCTGCTACCATTGAAAGTAACATTGGTAACGATAAAAGAGTGTTTGTTCTTGAAAACAACATTGCTGTTCTTGCTGATTTTGCTTTAACATCAGGTTCGCACTCAACCATACCTAGTGCTCTTTTTTGATTTGGCCAAATTATAAACCAAACATTGAATGCCATATACAGGCCAAGCCACATACCGATACCGATAGCTGTATTTTTTCCACCACCACCTAAAGTCATAGCATCGTGTAAATAACCATTCAGATAAGCTAAAATTAATCCTGACAGAACTGTCAGTAATGCAGCGTATCTAAAATAAAACAATGCAGCTGGAGCAATAACTTTACCTATAGCAGGTTTTTGTTCGTCAGGGATTTTTGGCATATTTGGAATTTGTACAAAGTTAAAATACCAAAGCAAACCAATCCACATTATAGCAACTGTTACGTGAATCAATCTTGTTAACCAACTCCAAAAAATTGTATCAAAATCAAAACCACCATTACCATAAAATAACCCTAGAAAAAATATTATAGCTAAAGCTAATGATGCATGAATTGTTTTTGGTAAAGATGATAGTAAATTGCCCATAATTAGAATCACTTATACACTAATTGTTTAAATCTTTAACTTCTTTTTAAATTTTTCTTCCAGCATAGGCTTTAAGAATTCCCCAGTATAGCTACCTTTTATTTTGATAATATCCTCAGGTTTGCCCTCTGCGATAATATTTCCACCTTTGACACCACCTTCAGGACCCATATCAACAATATAATCAGCTGTTTTGATTACATCCAAATTATGTTCAATAACAACAACTGTATTTCCTAATGCAACAAATGTATGAAGTATTTCTAGTAGTTTTTTAATATCATGTTGATGAAGACCCGTTGTGGGTTCATCTAATATGTACATGGTTCTTCCTGTAGATCTTTTTGATAATTCCTTAGCTAATTTAATACGTTGAGCTTCACCACCGGATAGTGTTGTTGCTTGCTGTCCAATCTTTATATATCCAAGACCTACTTTTTTTAGTGTTAATAGTTTTGTTTTAATATTTGAAATATTTTCGAAATACTCACATCCCTCGTCTACAGACATATCCAATACATCGGCAATACTTTTATCTTTAAATTTTATCTCTAGAGTTTCTCTATTGTACCTGGTTCCCTTGCATTCATCACACTGGATATAAACATCAGGTAAGAAGTGCATCTCGTATGTAATTACACCATCACCTTCACAAGCTTCACATCTTCCACCTTTAACATTAAAAGAAAATCTGCCTGGCTTATATCCTCTTGTTTTTGACTCTGGTAGTGCTGTAAACCAATCTCTAATGGGGCCAAAAGCTCCCGTATAAGTTGCTGGGTTTGATCTGGGTGTTCTTCCAATAGGAGACTGATCTATATCAATTATTTTATCTATAAGCTCAACACCTTTATAACTCTTAAACTCTTTAGGAACTTTTCTAGCTTTGTTATTCAAGGTTAAATTTAGTGCATGATATAACGTTTGTAATATCAGTGTAGATTTACCACTACCAGAAACACCTGTTACACAAGTAAAACTTCCTGTTGGAATTTTAAGATTAACGTTATTCAAATTATTTCCACTAGCACCATTAATTTCAACAAACCTTCCATTTTTTGCAAGCCTTCTAGTTCTTGGAATTTCTATATATTTTTTATGAGATAAATATTGACCAGTAATACTATTTTTATTTTTTAGTATTTCATCATAAGTACCTTGTGCAATTATTTCACCACCATTAGTTCCAGCTTCTGGACCCATATCTATTATATGATCTGCATTTTCCATAGTTTCCGTATCATGCTCAACAACAATTACAGTGTTACCCAAATCTCTCAGTCTTTTTAATGCATTTATTAATTTAACATTATCCTTTTGATGCAATCCAATAGAAGGTTCATCAAGAACATATAATACACCAGTTAATCCAGAACCAATTTGTGATGCGAGTCTTATTCTTTGAGCCTCGCCCCCAGAAAGGGTTCCTGACTCTCTTGATAATGTTAGATATTCAAGCCCAACATTTAAAAGGAACGTTAGTCTTTCATTAATTTCTTTTAAAATATGTTCTGCTATCTTAAATTGTCGTTTATCAAGGTTTTGCTCTAAACCTTTGAACCATTTAGCTGCATCTAAAATAGATTTTTTAGTTACTTCGCTTATATTCTGATTATCAATTTTAACACATAAAGCTTCTTCTTTTAATCTATTACCGTTACATCCTTCACAAGCAGAATCAGATTGGTATTCAGCTATCGCTTCTCTTTTCCATTCACTGTCAGATTCAAGAAATCTTCTTTCAAGATTATTTATTACACCTTCAAAAGTTTTTTTATGAGAATATTTTTCATAACCATCATCATAAACAAACTTAATTTCTTCTTCATCCGATCCAAACAATATTACATCTCTAAATTTTTTTGGAAGTTTTTTCCATCTCTCATCTAAAGAAATTCCATAATGTTTAGCAATAGAGGCTAAGGTTTGAGCGTAATATAATGTTGTTGATTTGGCCCATGGTTCTATAGCACCATCAGCTATACTTTTTTTCTCATCAGGAACTACTAAATTTGGATCTACATTCAATTTAATACCTATACCCTCACATTCTGCGCACGCTCCGTAAGGACTATTAAAAGAAAAAAGTCTTGGCTCAATCTCTTCAATTGTAAAACCACTTTCTGGACAAGCAAATTTTGTAGAATAAATTAATTTTTCAATTTTTCTAAATTTTTGTGGTAATGTTTCATCTTCGTACTCAACAAATACCAATCCATTTGATAAATTTACAGCTGTCTCAATACTTTCAGCAAGTCTATTACCAAGGTTAGAATTCAAGACAATTCTATCAACTAAAACAGATATGTCATGCTTGAGTTTTTTATCTAAATTAGGTGCATTATCTATTTCATATATGACTTCATCAATTTTAATTTTTCTAAAACCTCTTCTTTTATAACTTAAAATATCTTTTCTATACTCACCCTTACGACCTCTAACCACAGGAGCAAAAATATAAATTGTAGATTTTTTTGGTAATTTTTTAATCAAATCAACGATTTGGGTTATTGTTTGTGATGTAATTGGCTTTCCTGTGAATGGTGAGTAGGGAACACCAGCCCTCGCATACAACACTCTCATATAGTCATAAATTTCAGTGACTGTTGCAACAGTTGATCTTGGATTTTTAGATGTATTTTTTTGCTCTATGGCTATAGCTGGACTTAATCCCTCGATAAGATCAACATTTGGTTTTTTCATTTTATCCAAAAATTGACGAGCATAAGCTGATAAACTTTCAACGTATCTTCTTTGTCCTTCGGCATAGACAGTGTCAAATGCTAATGAGGATTTTCCTGAACCAGAAAGACCAGTAATTACAACAAACTGATCTTTAGGTATTTCTACTGAAACATTCTTTAAGTTATGCTCTTTTGCACCCTTAATAACTATCTTTTTAATCATAATTTTAGTTGCTTTAAATTAATAAAATTAATAATGAGTTTGTATTGTGATATAAAACTAATTAAATAAATAATGAATTATAAATATTATGGCTGGAAGTTTAAATAAAGTATTATTAATTGGGCGTTTAGGCGCAGACCCAGAAATCAAACAAATGTCGAATGGCAAAAGTCTTGCTACCTTAAGTTTAGCTACTAGCCAATCTTGGAAAGATAAAGCAACTGGCGAAAAAAAAGAAAAAACAGAATGGCATCGAATAGTTGTATTTAATGAAGGGTTAGTTAATGTTGTTCAGCAATATTTGAAAAAAGGTGCTCAAATTTATGTTGAGGGACAGATAACGACTAGAAAATGGAAAGATGAACAATCTGGTC
Source organism: Candidatus Pelagibacter sp. Uisw_094 (assembly GCF_047729535.1). Taxonomy (GTDB): domain Bacteria; phylum Pseudomonadota; class Alphaproteobacteria; order Pelagibacterales; family Pelagibacteraceae; genus Pelagibacter. Next base: position 645,881 of record NZ_CP159823.1, read on the forward strand.
AAGACAAGTATTCAACTGAAATTGTAATTCAAGGATACAATTCTTCACTTACTATGTTGGGTGGTGGAAGCACTGGCGGTGGTGGTATTCAAAATGACAATTCGCAAGCTGTTGCTAGCAATCCTGATGATAGCCCCCAAGCCCCTAATGATATGGATGACGAAATTCCATTTTAGTTTCTATGAAAGACACAGAAATACCTAAAGACAAAAATATTAAACTTATCTCAATGCATGATGAGATGAGCTCATCTTATTTGTCATATGCAATGAGTGTAATTGTGAGTAGGGCTCTTCCTGATGTCAGAGATGGACTTAAACCTGTTCATAGAAGAATATTATTTGCAATGTATAAAGGTGGCTACGATTGGTCAAAACAATTTAGAAAATCTGCAAGAATAGTTGGGGATGTTATTGGTAAATATCACCCGCATGGAGATCAATCTGTTTATGACGCTCTTGTCAGAATGGTTCAAGATTTTTCTATGAGTTTACCTCTTGTTCAAGGCCAAGGTAACTTTGGATCTATTGATGGAGATCCAGCTGCGGCTATGAGGTATACTGAAACAAGATTAGCCAAAGTTTCTCAATACTTAATTGATGACATAGAAAAAAATACTGTCGATTATAAAAGTAATTATGATGAAACTGAAAAAGAACCAACAGTTTTACCTGCTCAATATCCTAATTTACTAGTAAATGGTGCAGGTGGTATTGCGGTTGGAATGGCAACAAGTATTCCCCCGCATAATTTAGGTGAAATTATAAATGGAACATTAGCTTTAATTGAAAATAAAGATGTAAAAATTAAAGAGTTAATGAAACATATACCTGGACCAGATTTCCCTACAGGTGGTGTCATCATTGGAAAAGAAATTATTAAAGCTGGATATAATGTAGGTCGTGGGTCATTTAAAATTAGAGGTGAAATTAGTGTTGAAGCACAAAAAAACGGTAGAGAGAGACTCGTTATAACTTCTGTACCATATCAGGTAAATAAATCAGTTTTAAATGAGAGAATTGCCCAACTTGTTAGAGAGAAAAAAATAGAGGGAATAAAAGATATTAGAGACGAATCTAACAGAGAAGGGATTAGAGTTGCTATTGATTTAAGAAATGGTGTTGAACCAGAAACTATTAAAAGATTACTTTATAAAAATACATCTATAGAAAGCTCTTTTGGCTTTAACACTTTAGCTATTGTTGACGGCAAACCTAAAATTTGTAATTTAAAAGAATTTTTATCAAATTTCCTAACATTCCGTGAAGATGTAGTAATCAAAAAAACTAAGTTTGATTTAAAAAAAGCTGAAGACAGAGCTCACATCCTTATTGGATTATCAGTATCTGTTGAGAACTTAGATAAGATTATAAAAATTATACGGTCTTCAAAAACTCCTGATGATGCTAAAAAATCATTATTAAGCACTAAGTGGAAAATAAATAAATCTTTAAAGCTAATTTCACTTGTTGAAGATAAGAAGGGAAAAAATTTATATTCACTAACCGATCCTCAAGTAATTGCTATTTTAGAACTTAGACTTCAAAAACTTACAGCTCTTGGTATTAATGAAATAGAAGTAGAAATTAAAAAATTAGCTGAACTGATTAAAGGTTATAAAAAAATAATTAATTCTAAAAAAGAACTCTTAAACGTAATAAGTGAAGAGCTTAAAACTATCAAAGAAAAATTTGCAGTTCCAAGAAGAACTAAAATTATAGATGCTGTTTTAAACTATGATATTGAAGAGACTATTCAAAAAGAAGAAGTGATTATTACAGTTACTCTTCAGGGCTACATTAAAAGAGGAGCTTTAAGTAGTGTCAAACAACAAAAAAGAGGTGGTAAAGGAAAATCTGGAATCACAACGAGAGATGAAGATTCTGTGGTTCAAACCTTATCAGTTAACACTCGTACTTCTGTTCTTTTCTTTTCAACAGAAGGACTTGTCTACAAAATTAAAGCTTGGAAAATACCTGAAGGATCAACTATATCAAAAGGTAAATCTCTATTCAACATCTTGCCCTTAAAAAATCATCAATCTATCAGTTCAATAATGCCATTTCCAGATGATGAAAGCGATATGAAAAATCTTCAAATTGTTTTTGCAACTGCAAAAGGCAAAGTTAGAAAAAATAGTTTAGAAGACTTTTCTTCAATTAATTCAGCTGGAAAAATTGCAATAAAGTTAGACCCTAATGACAAAATTGTAGGCGTTGAAATTTGTAAGGATGATCAGGATGTAATGTTAAGTACAAAAAATGGTAAATGCATTAGATTTGAATCAAAAAAACTACGAATATTTAAAGGTAGATCGTCTAAAGGTATCAAGGGTATTGAGTTATCACCTAACGATGAGATCGTTTCTCTTTCAATAGCAAATAAAGAAAAAACAAAAAAAGATTCAAAATCTGAAGAAAGATTTGTTTTATCTATTACAGAAAATGGATACGGCAAAAAAACTTTGAACAATGAATATAGAGTTACCAATAGAGGTGGTAAGGGTATAATTGGAATTATTAACTCACCAAGAAACGGCAGTATATGTTCCTCATTTCCAGTTATTGAAGGAGATGATGTAATGATTTCAACGAATAAAGGAAGAGTGATTAGAGTTGCTGTTAAAGAAATCAGAACAGCTGGAAGAAATACTCAGGGTGTAAGAATTATCAAATTATCTGGTGATGAAAAAGTTGTTTCAGCAATAAAAATTGATGATAACTTGGAGTAATGAAAAAAGTTGCCGTATATCCTGGAACATTTGACCCAATAACCTTTGGTCATATTGACGTTATAAAAAAAGCTTTAAAGTTATTTGATAAAGTTATTGTTGCTGCTTCTGATGGTACTAATAAAAATTATCTTTTTAATTCACTTGAAAGAATACAGTTAATTAAAAAAGCTCTATTTGTTGATTTAAAGTTTGATAAAAAAAAGATTGAAGTTATTTCATTTACATCGTTAACAACCGATTTATGTAAAAAATACAAATCTAATATTATTTTAAGGGGTCTAAGAGCTGTATCTGACTTTGAATATGAATTTCAATTAGCTGGAATGAATAGAAAATTAAGCAACAATATAGAAACAATCTTTTTAATGTCTGATGTTGAAAATCAAATTATTTCATCAAGATTTGTTAAAGAAATAGTGAGACTAAAAGGTGATATAAAAAAATTTACTACAAAAAGTACAATAAAGTCTTTAAAAGAGAAATATGAATAAATTTATAACAAAATTTTTAATTTTATTTTTTATACTAACCAACAATATAATCGCAGAGGAGAATATAATGATTTTAAAACTTAAAGATGGAGATATTAAAATAGAACTTTTTGAAGATGTTGCCCCCGACCATGTTAAAAGAATTAAACAATTAGCAAAAGATGGTAAATACGATGGTGTCGTATTTCACAGAGTAATTGATGGTTTTATGGCTCAAACAGGAGATGTACAATTTGGTAACTCCTCTAATGACCAATTTGATTTAAAAAGAGCAGGAATGGGTGGTTCTGATTTACCAGATCTTAAAGAAGAATTTAGCGACTTACCTCATGAAAGAGGAACCCTGTCTATGGCTAGATCACAAGATCCAAATAGTGCTAATAGTCAATTTTTTATTTGTTTCAAAGAGGCATCATTCCTAGATAGACAATATACTGTTTTTGGTAAAGTTATTGAAGGTATGGACCTAGTCGATAAAATTAAAAGAGGAGACCAAAATAATAACGGTTCCGTTTCTAACCCAGATAAAATTATTAGCTTTAAATAATATTAATACACATTTCAATGACATTAAAAAATTTTAAATTTAATGTCATTGAAAATGATAAATTTGCCAGAACTGGTATTATTGAAACCCATAGAGGCAACATTCAAACACCAGCTTTTATGCCTGTCGGTACTCAGGCAACTGTAAAAGCTTGCCTTATTGATGATGTTATTAAAACTGGTGCTGAAATAATACTATCTAACACCTATCATTTAATGATTAGACCTGGTGTAGATAGAATAATTTCTGCAGGAGGACTTCATAAGTTTATGAATTGTAAGCTTCCTATACTTACAGATTCTGGTGGGTTTCAAGTTATGTCACTTTCAAAATTAAACAAAGTAGACAGAGAAAAAGGTGCAATATTTAACTCTCATGTAGATGGTAAAAAATTCATATTAAGTCCTGAAGAAAGCATAAGAGTTCAAAAAGGATTAGACTCTGATATTGTTATGATTATGGACGAGTGTCCCAAAAAAACTACCGATTATGATGTAATAAATAAATCTATGGAACTATCCATATATTGGGCCGAAAGATCTAAAATAGCTTTTGGTTTAAACCCACACAAAGCTTTATTTGGAATAGTCCAGGGTGGTTTATTCAAAGATTTAAGAACTAAATCTCTTAATGAGTTAATCAAAATTGACTTTGATGGCTATGCGATTGGAGGTCTTGCAGTAGGAGAGAGTCAAAATGAAATGTTTAGTGTTCTGGATGATTTAAAAAATATTATGCCTGATGATAAACCAAGATATTTAATGGGTGTGGGGACGCCAGCTGATATTCTAGGGGCTGTTAAGAGAGGTGTTGATATGTTTGACTGTGTAATGCCTACAAGATCTGGAAGAACTGGTTTAGCTTTTACCTGGAAAGGTCGTATAAATATTAAAAATAATAAATTTAAAAATGACAATGAGCCTCTTGATCCAAATTGTTCAAATCTAAATCTTAACAAGTATTCAAAAAACTATCTAAATCATCTATTTAATACGAATGAAATACTGGGTTCTACACTTTTAACCTTACATAACATCAACTTTTATCAAGAATTAATGTCTTCTATTAGAGAAAATATTAAAAAAGGTACATTTGATAAATTTCATGATGAATACATTGATAAGTTGTAATTTAAATATTTGCAATTTGTGATGTTATGGAATAAATAATTGTTTTTTGGTAATAAAAATTATTCAAGTTTGATATTTTTTTATTGTTTAGATTTTTAAGTGTAAAGAAATTTAAAAATTTTAAGGAAGACTTCACCAAAAGTTTTTTTTTAAAATTAAATAAAAAAAAACATTTATCTTAACTTCATTAATTTATATGTGGGCCCTTAGCTCAGTTGGTAGAGCAATTCCCTTTTAAGGAATGGGTCGATGGTTCGAGTCCATCAGGGCTCACCACTAAAATAATCTCTAAAATATTAACTAATCGTAATCGGTGGATAGTCTAAAATGACACTGTTTTCCCATTCTGATAAATCTTTTATTCTTTTAGAGGAAGATGGGTGTGTGCTCATAAATTGAGGGGGTTCTTTGCCTTTATTTTCTGCTTTCATTCTTTCCCATAACTTTTTAGTTTCCCTGATATCAAAACCAGATAATGAAGCAAAAATCATTCCCAGGTAATCAGCCTCACTTTCTTGGGTTCTTGAGAAAGGATTCATTATACCTATTTGGGATAATAGTCCTACAGTGTTCATGCCAGTTGCTTGATTGATCTGTCCTAATTTTCCACCTGAAAAAATATCAATCAAAGATGTTCCAGTTTGTAAAAGTGCACTTCTACTAGCTCTTTCAACTGAATGTTTAGCAACAGCATGTGCAATTTCATGACCCATGACTGATGCAAGACCATTTGTATTTTTTGTAACATCAAGTATTCCTGTGTACACAGCAATTTTACCACCAGGCATACACCAAGCATTTTTAACTTTTTTATTATCTATTAAAATATACTCCCAATCAAAATTAACAGTAGGATCGTTTAAACCCACTCTATAAAAATATTCAGATATAGAGTCTTCCATTCTTTTTCCAATATCTTTAATTTCATTTAGTGTTTTAGTGTCATCACTCATTTTCTCTTTTTCTTTGACCTTTTCAAAAATTTGAGCTGCTTGAGCGTTTAATTTAGATTCAGGTATAATTTTTAATTGCCTTCTGTCAGTAATTGGCGCTGTAGAACAAGCACCTAACATCAAGCCTGAACATCCGCACCCAACATAATTTAAAAATTTTCTTCTATTCATTTTATTAAAATTTTGATAATCATATAAATATATACTTTTATGAATTTAAACAATAAAATCTTAGTTACACTTTTCATTATAGCTGTTTCATTTGTTGTTTATTCAAGTTATAGCTAAATTATCTATGCCTATTAAGAAAAAAAAATCATTAGCTCTTAAATTAAGAAACTATTTTTTCACAGGTGTAATTGTTTTAATACCGATTGGGTTTACACTTTATCTAAGCAAATTCTTAATAAATTTTTCAACAAAATTAGTACCATCAGGATTAAATCCTAATACTTATCTTCCATATGCAATTCCAGGTATTGAAATAGTTTTAACAATTATTTTTATTACAGTTGTTGGTGGCCTTTCTTTAACCTTTATAGGTAAAAAATTTTTACAAATAATTGATGATTTATTTAAAAGAATGCCCATACTCAGAACTATTTACTCTGCGATTGGACAAATGACAGATTCTTTTAGAGAGCAAGAGGGTAATAAAAAAAGTGTAGTGCTAGTTGAGTATCCAAGAAAGGGATCTTGGGCCGTGGGTTTTGCCACTAAAGAAAATACAGGTGAAATTAAAGCTAAAACAAATATTAACTTGGTTAATGTTTTTGTTCCAACAACGCCCAACCCAACAAGTGGCTTTCTGCTAATGATACCAAAAGAAGATTTGATTTATTTGGATATGACATTTGAAGAAGCGTCAAAATTTATAGTTTCGGCGGGAACCTCTAAACCAAAAAGCTAAACCATATCGTTAATTATATCTGCTTGATCGTATAACTTGAGTAATGCTTTATATTTTTCAATATCAGTATTTTCTAATTCTATTTTTTTAATTTGTTTTTCTGCCATTAAAAATAAGTCTTCGTTTTGAATAGGGTCCGCCAATCTAAAATTTTTAACCCCACTTTGTTTAAACCCAAGCAAATCACCAAAGCCCCTTAACTTCATATCTTCTTCTGAAATTTCAAAACCATCATTGGAATTCTTTAAGATATTTATTCTTTTTTTAGCATTAACAGTTAAATTAGACTTAAACATCAATATACAACTAGCTTGTTTTGTTCCACGTCCAACTCTGCCTCTTAATTGATGTAACTGTGATAATCCAAATTTATTAGCATTTTCTATTATGATTACATTGGCATTAGGAAAATCAATACCAACTTCTATAATTGTGGTTGAAACTAAGATTGAATATTTTTTGTTTAAAAATTTATTCAATATTTCTTCTTTTTCTTCATTGTCAATTTTTCCATGAAGTAATGCAACGTTATTTGGGAAAATTTCATTAAGAAATTTGTATTTAGTAACTGACGATTGGTGATCTAATTTTTTTGATTCTTCTATCAAGGGACATACCCAGAAAATTTGGTTTCCTTCTTTAATTTCTTTTTTTACAAAATTAATAACATCATCTATTTTACTTTCTAATTTACTATAAGTTTTAACCTCTTTTCTATTACTTGGTTTTTCCTTAATAATAGAAACATCCATATCACCATAGACTGACATAGTTAAGGTTCTTGGAATTGGCGTTGCTGACATTAAAAGAACATCACAATTATCACCACCCTTATCTGATAAAAGTTTTCTTTGCCTAACTCCAAATTTATGCTGCTCATCAATTATAATATAACCAAGGTTTGCAAAAACTATTTTTTTTTGAAAAATTGCATGCGTGCCAAAAACCATTTGAATTTCATTGTTTTCTAATTCTTTTACAATTCTTTTTTTTTCACTATTTTCACTCTTACTGGAAAGTAATTCAATTTTAATATTTTTAGGAAATAGTTTTTTTGCCAAACTATAATGTTGTCTAGCTAATATTTCAGTAGGGGCCATTAATGCAACTTGGAACTCTGAACTAATAACACTTAAAGAAGAAATTAATGCAACAATAGTTTTGCCACTTCCAACGTCACCCTGCAAAAGTCTAAACATTTTACTTTTAGAATTTAGGTCATTATTGATATCATTTAATGAAATTTTTTGATCATTAGTAAGAGTAAAATCTAATTTATTAACTATATTATTATGGGCTTTTTCAGTAAAATTTTTTGATACTTTTTTTATTTTTTTTATTTTTTTTCTAATTTCTGAATTAACTAAAAATGACGCCAGTATTTCATCATAAGCAAGCCTTTTATAGAAATCAGATTTGTAATTTTCAATATTTTTTGGATCGTGCAATTTTATTATTGACTCATTCCAGCTTTGATTATTAAAATTTTTTAATATGTCTTTATCGTGCCACTCAGTTAAAACAGGTAAGTTTTTTAATATTTGATTAATGATTTTATTATAAGTTTTTTCAGTAATTCCATCTGTTAACGAATACTTATTATCAATATTTTCAATTAAAGAGCTGTCTTGTGAAATATACGTGGGATTTGTTATTTGATATCTTCCTTTATAATTACTTATCTTACCACTAATTGTCACCTCTTCATTTAACGGTAAAATTTTCCTCACATATCCTTCATGACTATTAAAAAATATACAATCAATCTTTCCAGTTTCATCAATACAATTTACTCTATTTGGTAAGTTTCGGATTCTTGGAAATTGATATTTTAGAGGAACAATTCTGATAGTTTGAATAACACCTATTTGGAGGTCGCAAATTTTACTAACAAGCGTTCTGTCTGTATAAGATTTAGGCAATCTCCAAAGTAAGTCAAAAATATTATTTACTTTTTTTTTCTTCAAAATTTCCATGGTTTTTTTGCCCACCCCATTTAATTTAGTAAGATCTGCCAATAAATAATCGTAATTATTTTTATTTTTCATGTTAGGTATAATATAATAATTTTTATGACCATTAATATAAAGGATTTAAAAAATAAAATAATTTATAGAGCCAACTATAGAGGCACAAAAGAAATGGATAAACTGCTAGGTTCATTTACTAAAAAATATATTGATCAATTTAATGAACAAGAGTTAAAGTTTTTATGTGATTTGTTGGATTGTGATGATGAAAATCTTTATAGATTTAATCAAGGTCAAAATTTAACAATTCAAATTAAGCTAAATAAAGTTTCGGAAATTTTTAAAAATTATAAATATGTCTGTGAATAGTGGCGGAGAGACTGAGATTCGAACTCAGGAAAGAGTTGCCCCTTTGCCGGTTTTCAAGACCGGTGCATTCAACCGCTCTGCCATCTCTCCGTTAGCAACGTTTTATTATTATAAATTTTTAATTCAACAATAAAATTGATAAATTAAACAGATAATCATTTAATAGGTATAATTTTATTACTATGGAAAAGCAAAAATTCAATAAAGGTATAGGATTAACTGCATTAGGATCTTTTTGGTGGGGTGTTATTGGGGTTATTTACTTCAAATATATTTCTTTTGCCGGGTCTATAGAGGTAGTGATCCATCGTTGCGTATGGACATCTGTAGTTTTAATAATAACTACTTTTTATTTTTCTAAATTGGATGTTTTTTTTGAAATTATGAAAAATAAAAGGAGCATAATTTATTTATTTTTTTCAAGCTTATTAATTTTTATAAATTGGGCAACCTGGATTTATGCTGTAGGTACAGAAAAAATTATTGATGCAAGTTTTGGTTATTTTATTATGCCTATCTTAAGTGTATTCTTAGGATATATTTTTTATGGTGAAAAAATAAATAAAAGAAGAGGTCTTTCCATACTGCTAGTTTTGTTATCTATATTATTTCTCTTATTTAAAAGTTTTCACTCAATCCCTTGGGTTGGAATAATTGTTGCTCTAAGTTGGGGTTTTTACAACCTTCTTAGAAAAAAAGTTAATGTTGATACTGATGTTGGCCTTTTAATAGAAAGTCTTTTCATATTGCCGTTTGCTTTATTTGCATTTTTTTTACTTTTTAAAAATAATCTAAATATCTTTAGTTTAAATGATCCTTCGTTGATGTTTATATTAATGTTAGCTGGACCAATGACTGTCATACCTCTATTTCTATACGTAAGAGGTGTTGAGCTGTGTGGTCTTGGACCCACTGGAATGATATTCTATATAACTCCAACATTTCAGTTTTTATTAGGCTTTTTTTATTATGATGAGGCTTTTTCTTTCGATAAATCATTAAGTTTCATTTTAATATGGATTGCTGTAATTATTTATTTAAAAGATTTATATGAAAATAATTAAATATTTTATAATTATATTTTTCACAATTATCCACGGAACATTAAATGCAAATGAAAGAGAATTTAACGAGTGGTTGGTAAATTTTAAAGTTTATGCTTTAGAAAAAAAAATTTCAGAAAAGACATTCAATCTAGCAATGTCTGATGTTGTATTTTTACCCAAGGTGATAAAATATGACCGTTTTCAACCTGAGTTCTATGAGGATACAAAAACTTACATAACAAAGAGAACCTCTAAGCAAAAAGTAAATATGGGTGCTCAACTTTATGGATTGAATAAAGATTTCATAAATATGATAGATAATAAATTTTCAGTTGAGAAAGAGTTACTTTTAGCTTTGATGGGGATAGAGACTAATTTTGGAACTTATGTAGGAAAAATGGATATATTATCATCTCTTGCAACTTTAAGTTATGATCAACGAAGATCTGATTTTTTTACTAATGAGTTAATTACAATTCTTCAATTAATAGATGCAGGGAAAATAGACCATGATATTTTATATGGTTCATGGGCAGGAGCTTTCGGTTTTTTTCAATTTATGCCCTCTACTATAGACAACTATGCGATAGACTATGATAAAAATAACATTATTGAGCTTAAATCAACTATAGATTCATTTGCTTCTGCAGCTAACTATATAAATAAAATAGGATGGAAGAAAAACCAACCTTGTTTCATAAAAGTCAAATTAAAAAAAAATATACCTAACAATATATTAAACACATCTGCAAAAAAACTTCACAATAAAAATAAGTTTAAACTATTAAAAAAATATTTAATTAATGAGGATAGTTTTAATGTTGTTGACGAAAATTTGATTGCTTCAATAATAACACCAGATAAAGATATTATACCTGATGCTCAAAATTTAGATCCAGCCTATATAGTTTTTGAAAATTATGAAAAAATACTACAATGGAATAGATCCCTAAGATTTGGTCTAGCAGTATGTACATTAAAGGAAAAATTTGAAAATGCTTTATAAGAAACTATTAATCTTATGCTGCTTCATTTTGCTAAATAACTGTACAGCAACTAACTTAACAAAAAATACAATTTCTAATTCATTGGATAATCCATTTATAAACAAAGGATTTAGTCTTATTTATAGTGATAAGTTTTATGACAATAAGATTATTTCAAAAAAAATTAACGAACGAAGTCTAGTTATTTTTCAAAAAAATTTAAAAAAAAATACAATTGTTAAAATTACCAATATTTTAAATAATAAATCTGTTATAGCCACTGTTGGTAGTAATGCTGATTATCCCTTATTTAATAATGCAGTATTATCATTGAGAATAGCAGATGAAATAGAGTTAAATGAAAATGAACCTTATGTAGAAATTTTAGAAATACTAGAAGACGCACTATTTATAGCAAAAAGAGCTAAAACATTTGAAGAAGAAAAAAGAGTTGCCAACAAGGCTCCGGTTAATAATATCAATATTAGCGATCTTAACATTAAAGAAAAAAATACCAAAAATGAATTAAGTAAAAAATTTTCTTACAAAATAAAAATAGCTGATTTTTATTTTAATGATACGGCATTATTGCTAGTTGATAGAATCATTAAAGAAACAAAGATTAGGGATGCTAAAATCAAAAAAATTAATCAAAAAAAATACAGAGTATATGCTGGTCCTTTTAATAACATTAACTCTCTACAAAAATCATTTAATGATATAAGCATACTTGAATTTGAAAATATCGAAATTATAAAAAATGATTAAATTAAGACTTATAACAATTTTGTTGACACTCTTAGTAACGGCTAATTCTAATGCTGCGTTTGATATAAAGGCTAGAACAGTAATATTACAAGACTATCTTTCAGGTGAAATATTATTTGAAAAAGATGCTGATAAATCAATCTATCCAGCATCAATGACAAAAATTATGACTACCATTATTGCGTTTGATTTAATTAGAAGTGGTGATTTAAATCTAGATGAAAAATTTTTAGTATCCGAGAATGCTTGGAGACTTTCGTCAGCTGGCTATTCTTCAATGTTCATAATGGTTGGTGATGAAGTTAGTGTGGAAAATTTACTTAAAGGAATAATTATTGCATCTGGTAATGATGCATGCGTTGCGTTAGCTGAAGGTATAGCTGGTACAGAGGATGAATTTGCTGTGATGATGACGGCTAAAGCTAAAGAATTAGGAATGGATAATACTAATTTTGCTAATTCATCAGGTATTAATAATACCGAAAACGTATCAACGGTAAGAGATATTATGCTTATGTCCAGATATCTTATTAAAGAATTTCCTGAAGAATATAAGTATTTTGCAGAAAAAGAATTTACTTGGGATAGAACAGGGGGTGACCCCATTACTCAAGGTAATAGAAATCCCCTATTATATAAAAGCCTAGGAGCAGATGGAATCAAAACTGGTTATTTAGCTGTTGAAAAATATTCACTAGCGTCATCTGTAGAAAGAAATGGAAGACGATTAATAGCAGTAGGTAGTGGCTTCAATACTAAAAATGATAGATCTCGGGAAAGTGCTAAACTTTTAACCTGGGGCTTAACTAATTTTGACTTAGTTGAAATCACAAAAGCAAACAAACCAATAGAAGATATAGATGTTTGGTTAGGTAAAAAAGATACTGTTAAAACTTATATAAAAAATGATATCTATAAAACTATTCCAAAAGCAAAAAAAAGACTATTGAAAGTATCATTGAATTATAATGGTCCAATTCAAGCTCCTATTAGAAAAGATGATATCTTAGGAAAATTAAAGTTAACCTTTGATGGTGAACTAATTGAAGAATATGATTTACTTGCTTATGAAGATGTTAAAAAATTGAATGTTTTTTCAAGGTTAATGAAATCAATTAATTTTTTAATTTGGGGCGATGTCTAAAAAACCAATAATAGTATTTGAAGGTATTGAGGGTACTGGTAAATCCCATCACATAAAAAAAATTGCAAATTATTTAACAAGTAAAAAAATTAAATTTATTAAAATTAGAGAACCTGGTGGTAGTGAAAATTCAGAAAAAATAAGAAATCTTATTCTAGATAACAAGTCTACATTTAATAAAGAAACTGATTTACTACTTTATCTTTCTGCAAGAAGTGAAAATATAGAAATTATAAGACAAAATGCTGGTAAAAAAATCATACTGATAGATAGATTTTCAGAACTCGACAATTGCTTATCAACATTATGGGATGGGTGTAAACCTAAAATTTATACAAAATATCAACAATCATCTTTTAAGAAATATTAAAATTGATTTTACATTTTTGAATACTGTTAATTTATCAAATATGAAAAAAAGACTTAAACTAAGAAAAAAGCTTAACAGATACGATAAATTTAACAGTAAGTTTTATGAAAAGGTACAAAATGGTTTTATAAAAATATTAAAAAAAAATCCCAAAAAATATATTAAAATAAATTCAAATCTAGATATAAATCTTAATGAAAATATAATATTAAATAAAATTAACGATTTAATTTAGATTTATGAATTTAAAACCATCAGAAAACACTAAGGTTTACGGTATGGAAAATTTCTTTAACGAGTTAGTTGGACTATATAAACAGAAAAAAATACCTAATAGAATTTTACTATCTGGAAAAAAAGGATCAGGAAAATCAACATTAGCCTATCATTTAATCAACTATATTTTATCCGAAAATGAGGAGTACAAATATAACTTAGAAAATTTTAGCATCAATAAGGATAATAAATCCTATAAACTTTTACAAAATAACTCACATCCTAATTTCTATCTAATAGATCTATTAACTGAAAAAAAAAGCATTGATGTAGGTCAAATACGTGAAATGATTAATTACACAAATAAATCAACATTTAATAATATGGCAAGATTTATTTTAATAGATAATGTTGAAAATCTGAATAAGAATTCTGTTAACGCACTACTTAAAATTATTGAAGAGCCAAATAAAAATGTTTTTTTTATCTTAATAAACAATAGTGAAAAAAATATACTACCAACTCTCAAATCACGATGTTTAACATTTAAGATTAGTTTAACATTTAATAAGTTTTAAATATCTCAAACTCAATACTTGAAAAAAATGTACTTGAATTTGTTAATTATGACTTACTAAGTTATTATAATTCTCCTGGTGAAATCATTAGTTTATTTAATTTTGCAGAAGAAAAATCAATTAATTTAATGGATCATACTATTTCAAGTATTATAAACTTAATAATAGAAAATAATTATTACAAGAAAAATAAACCTATTAAAATTTTATTAATAAACTTAATTGAGTTATTCTTTTTAAAAAAATACATGATAACAAATACAAAGATTTCATTAATTAATTTTTATCATAAATATATAAAAAAAATTTACGATACAGAAAAATTTAATTTAGATGATGAAAGTTTGTTTTTAGAGTTTAAATCAAAGTTATTATAAATGGATAAAAATTACTATATCACGACTCCAATTTACTACCCATCAGCGAAACCTCATATGGGTCATGCATATTCAAGCATTGCTGCTGATTTTTTTGCTAGATTTAAACGTATAGATGGTTTTAATGTGCATTTTTTAACAGGTACTGATGAGCACGGTTTAAAAATACAAAGAGCAGCAGAGAAAAGAAATGTTGATCCTCAGACTTTTTGTGATGAAATTAGTCAAACATTTAGAGATCTTTCAAAAACATTAAATTTATCTAATACTGATTTCATTAGAACTACCGAAGAGAGACACAAAAAAACAGTTCAACATTTATGGAGTGAGCTTAAAAAAAATGATGATATCTATTTATCGAAATATTCGGGCTGGTATTCTGTTTCTGACGAAGCTTTCTACAGTGATGAAGAAATTACTGAAAAAGAAAACATTAAAATAGCAACTGCATCTGGTTCACCAGTTGAATGGATAGAGGAAGAGTCTTATTTTTTTAGGCTGTCTAAATGGCAAGATGAATTACTAAATTATTATGAAAAAAATCCTGACTTTATTTCACCAAAATCTAGAAAAAATGAGGTAATTAGCTTTGTAAAAGGTGGATTAAAAGACCTATCTATAAGTCGTAAAGCATTCTCCTGGGGAATCAAGGTACCTAACAGTCCAGATCATGTAATTTATGTTTGGCTCGATGCTCTAACTAATTATATAAGCGCTTTAAACTATCCAGATACAAATGATGCGCTGTTTAAAAAATTTTGGCCTGCGTCTGTTCATTTAATAGGTAAGGATATATTAAGATTTCACTCTGTATATTGGCCTGCATTTTTAATGGCTGCAAAAATACCTTTACCTAAAAAAATTTATGGTCATGGTTGGATTTTATCTGGTGATGAAAAGATGTCCAAATCAAAAGGAAATATTCTTGATCCATTAGATATTATTGAAATTTATGGTCTTGATCCCTTAAGATATTATTTAATTAAAGAAGTTTCATTTGGTAATGATGGTAACATTTCACAAGACAGGTTAGAGGATTGTATCAATAGTGATTTAGCTAATAATTATGGAAATTTATGTCAAAGAGTTACTGCATTTGCTGAGAAAAATTGCTCCTCATCTGTACCAGACAATAAAAAATTTAACGATGAAGATTTAGTAATGCTAAATAAATTTACTGATAATTTAACGGCAATACGTACTGAAATTGATAATCAAAATATTAATTATTATATTAATTTTATTGTTAGTGCTTTATTTGAAGCAAATAAGTATTTTAATGACCAGGAACCTTGGAAAAAAAAAGATGATAAAGACAGATTAAATACAATTGTCTACACATCTTTAGAAATGATTAGAAAAATTTCATTCATGCTTTATCCTATAATCCCAAGTTCAATAGAAAAAGCCTTAAAGATTTTTAATTTAAATGTAGATGGAATTAATTTTGAATCTATTGCAAAACATGACTATCTTGTATCCGGAAAACCTATTAACAAAATAGATATTTTATTTAAAAAAATTGAAAAGAAAAATGATTGATTCTCATTGTCATTTAGATCATGAACCTTTACTTAAGAATTTAAGTGATGTTATAAAAAGATCTAAAGAAGTTGGTATCTCAAAACTATTAACAATATGCACTACAGTAGAAAGTTTTGATAGAATCAAAAATATCATTAAACTAGATCCAATGATTTATGGAACGTTTGGTATTCACCCTCATGAGACCGAGGAAAGTATTTTAATTGATAAAAAATATATATTTAATCAAATAAATCAAAATGAAAGAATTATTGGTATTGGTGAAACTGGCTTAGATTTTTTTTATAATCATAGCAACAAGAAAAGGCAAATTGATAGCTTTAAAGCCCATATAGAGGCTTCTATAGAGCTTAATATGCCTATTATCATACATTCTAGAAATGCTGAGGATGAAACATATGATATCCTAAAATCATATAAATCAGAAAAATTAAAAATTTTAATGCATTGTTTTACTGGTTCATTAAATTTTGCAAATCAATTGCTTGCATTAGATGCGTTTTTTTCTGCAAGTGGAATAATTACATTTAAAAATAGTTTAGACCTTCAGGAAACTTTTAAAAATATTCCTTTAGATAAACTGCTTGTTGAAACAGATAGCCCATTTTTAGCTCCTATACCTATGAGAGGAAAAAAAAATGAACCAAGCTTTATCAAGTATACTCTAGAAAAATTATCTATGTTAAAAGAAAAGACTAATCAGGAAATGTCAGATTTAACTACAAAAAATTTTGATAAACTTTTCAACCTATAATGTCTCTTAAATTTGTCATTTTGGGTAGTGGTAGTTCAATGGGCGTACCAAGAGCAGATGGATATTCTGGTGATTGTGATTTAAAAAATAAAAAGAATTTTAGAACAAGATGTTCTGCTTTAATCAAATTTAATGATCAAAATATCCTAATAGATACATCACCAGATTTAAGGTCACAACTTCTAAAAAATAAAATTAGAACTATTAGTAAAGTTTTTTACACACATCTTCACGCAGATCAAACACATGGTATTAATGACCTTCGTCCATTTTTTTTAATAAACAAGAAACAAATTCCAGTCTATGCAGACTCTAATACCAAGAAATATTTACTTTCAACTTTTAAATATTGTTTTAAATCATCTTATGGTTATCCATCAACTTTAAATATTAATAGTCTTAAAAAACAACATCAAATTACAAATAAAAATAAAAAAATTATAATAGAATCTATTCCAGTTCAGCATGGTAATATTAAAAGTATATGCTATTTGATTAATAAAAAATTAGCTTATGCAAGTGATATTAGTTTATTCTTTAAAAAAGATTACAAAAAATTAAAAAATTTAGAATATTTAATTATTGATTGTTTATGGTACCGTAATCATTCAGCACATTTTAATCTAGATCAAGTTTTGGAATTAGTTAAAATCTTAACTCCTAGAAAAACTATTTTAACAAACATGCATAGTGACTTAGATTATTCTAAACTTAAGAAAAGATTGCCTAAAAATATTATTCCTGGTTTTGATGGTATGACTGTTAATTTAGAGAATTAAATCTATTTGTTTTGTTATTTTATCTGACATCGGTGTAATAAAAGAATTGAACGTATCCTGTATTTTTCCATCTTTATTAATTAAAATTTTATGAAAATTCCACTTAGGAACAGTCGAGTTACCAAAATTTTTTTTTGCCCATTTATATAAATCATGCGCATCATCCCCTTTAACGTTTGTTTTGTTAGTTATTGGGAATGTAATATTAAAATTAGTTTCACAAAAATCCTTAATTTCAGAATTTGATCCTGGTTCTTGCCCCCCAAACTGATTTGAGGGAACACCAATTACATAGAAACCTCTGTCTTTATACTTTTCATAAAGTTCTTGAAGGCCTGAATATTGTTTAGTGAATCCACAATTACTAGCCACATTCACTAAAAGTATAGTTTTTCCTTTGTATTGATTTAAATCCATAGTTTCACTGTTAATATCTTTCATTGTGTGATCAAAAAATATCTTTTCGTATTTAGCATCAACTTTTTCAAAAAATGTAAACATAGATATGATTATTAGAATTATAAAATTATATTTGTAGTACATGGCTAACTTTTTTCAGGGACATAGCTTACTTTTTAGAGGCATACAATAGTATAAAATATCCAAATAATGTTGACAGTAAAGATCCTGCTAGAACACCAATTTTTACACCATCTATATACTGAATATTTTCAGCAAAGGCTAAGTTTCCAACAAATAGGCTCATTGTAAAACCAACACCTGTTAATATTGAAACTCCATATAGACTTAACCAGTTAGACTTGTCTGGCATTTGAGCCACACCAAATTTTACAGCAATGAAAGATATAACCATAACACCAACTTGTTTACCCACAAACAACCCTAAAAGAATACCTAATGGAACAGGTTCTAATAATGAATTTAATGATAATCCCTCTAAAGATACACCTGCATTAGCGAATGCAAATATAGGCATTATCATAAAAGCAACATAAGGACTGATTGCATGCTCAAGTTTAATTAATAAAGAGAAATCTTTGTCTTTAATTCTATGAGGTATGGTCGTAGCTAAAAGAACACCTGCTATTGTTGCATGAATTCCAGACTTATATGTGAAGAACCACATGAAGGCACCAATTATTAAATAGGGAATAAACTTTTTAACACCAAATTTATTTAAAGTAAGTAATAAAATATATGAGATTAAGATTAAACTCAAATAGCTTATGCTTAAATCTCCAGAATAGAAAAAAGCAATAATCAATATCGCACCAAGGTCATCAATAATAGCAAGGGCCGTTAAAAAGATTTTTAAAGAAATTGGAACTCTTGAACCAAGTAAAGATAAAATTCCTAGTGAAAACGCTATGTCTGTAGCCGATGGTATTGCCCAACCATTCAATGTTTCAGAATTACCAATGTTTATAAAAACATAGACTAGAGCAGGGACTACCATTCCTCCAACAGCTCCAATAATTGGAAGTAACGCTTTTTTTAAGTTAGAAAGCTCACCTTGAATAAATTCTCGTTTAATTTCTAACGTTACAAAGAAAAAGAAAATTGCCATCAATAAATCGTTGATCCAGTGATGTACCGAAAGTTTTAAACCAAAATCATTAATACCTACAAACAGGTATTGGTTTAATGTGTCAAAATATAAATTACTAAAACTAGAATTACTTATTACAAGAGCAATAATTGCAGCAATTAACAATACAAGACCACTTGCTGCTTCTAGCTGAAAAAACCATTTAAAAGGCTTTGAAAGATTTTTAATCATAATTTTATGTTAAATCTGTAATAAATAATGAGATATCTTTAATACTTTCATAAAGATTATAAAGTATAAATTCAATATTTGGGACAATTTTTCCAATAGGATATTTAAATGTATCTACAAGAATTATAAAAGCTACGAATGAGATAATTGCTACAATAAAAGAATTTAATATCTTAAATTTTTTTGGTTTTTTGGGTTTGGATATAACGGGTATGTCTTCATTTATATTAACCTCAATATTTTTTTTTGTTTCCTCTTTTTTATAAATTTCAATTTTTTCATTAAGCTCTTCAACTGTATCTATTTCAACCTGATCCTTTGATAGATCTGATGGATTGATCTCATCGTTGTTAGTAGGGTTGTTTTGATCAAAAACATTAACATTATCATTGTCTATATCTTCAACAATTGGGCTTACAGTGTTTTTAAGAACTTCTTTTTTAAAAAACCATTTATGATTACAGCTGGCACACTGCAACAAACGACCCTTGTCTGGAATCAAATTTGAGTCTATATCAAATTTTTTATTACAATTATTACAAGTAATGATCATAATTGATGTATATCTGATTCTTATAAAAAAGCCTTATTTTTGATGTTCTTTATTCTTTGAAATTATCAATATCTAATGTATTAGTACCTCAATCGGGGCGTAGCGCAGCCTGGTAGCGCATCTGGTTTGGGACCAGAGGGTCGCAGGTTCAAATCCTGCCGCCCCGACCACTCTCCCAACACTTCTGGGGGAGGGTACGGTAAAAGGTACGGTAAATGAGTTAACGATCTATTAAAAAATTAGAATTCGGCAAAAAAAATCCAAAAAAAAATTAATTACAACTCATAGGTGGATTTAATTTTCATGTTGCAACATGGAAACATAATTCACTTATAGATTTTGTTTTTTTAAAAAAAACTCAAATAAACCAACGATAATATTTTGTTGTTCTCGACCAATTGATTAACAATCAACTGCTCTTTTTATTATTTCTTGAAATATTTTTGCAGTGTTCATATATTATTTACATCATCAGATAGACACAACAGTTCACTACTGGCTCGATTGATACAAAAAGGAGATCAACCATGTTAAATATTAAATTTAACCAAGAAAGTAATAACAAAGAAAAATATATCTACTTAAGTAAAATTAAGTTTGATGTATTAAAATATATTCTAGCATTTTCGCTAGACAAACATTACTCACCAACCTTTACAGAAGTAGCAAGAAAATTTAGATTTTCTAGAGCTAGAGCAGGAAAGATAGTGAGTGAGTTATTTTTAATGGGATTTATCACAAAAGGTAAGTCAGCTCACAGAAAGATCAGAATTGAGGAATATCAACAGATATTGATAGGGAATCTTCAGTTTAATAGAGAGTATCCAGTTAAAGATACAGTTAACTAAAATATGAAAAAGGGTGGTGATGATTTTTACCACCCAATTTTATGACTATTATAAAAAACAAAAAAATAATCTCTCGAAAAGAAGCTTTAATTAAAGGTTTAAAAAGATTCTATACAGGTAAAAAATGTAGGCGTGGACATATAGCTGAAAGATCAACTAGTAGAAATGTTTGTATGGATTGTAAAAAAATACATTTAAAAAGATATGAATTAACAACTAAAGGTAAAATAAATCGAAAAAAAGGATACATAAAACAAAAAGAGTTTCGTCAAACTGATGAAGGAAAGAAATATCTTAATGCGCAATATTTGGCATATTATTCAACTGAGAGAGGTAGAAAAATACATATTAAAAACTCAACAAAACAAGTGAACAAAAGATTAAAAAATGATCCTATTTATAGACTACTTCATAATTTACGTTCAAGATTATGGGGTTATTTGACAAAAAAAGGTGAAAATAAATACTCTAGTATTAAAAAAGATACTGGTTGCACAAAAAAAGAATTAAAAAATCATTTAGAAAAAACTTTTGTAAAAGGAATGAATTGGAAAAATTATGGAAAAATTTGGTCACTTGATCATATTAAGCCTATTTCAAAATTTAAATTTAATCGTATGCATGAAGCAAATCATTACCTAAATTTACAAGCCTTATTTATTAAAGATAATATTACGAAAGGTAATAAATATTAAAGGGGCAGCAGGGTAGAAACCTGCGACCCCATTAAAAACCTAATTTTATAATCAAAAAAAAAGGTACGGTAAAAGTACGGTGAGCGATGTCTCAATTTGAGATATCATAATAAATACAACCCTTATTTAATAGGCATAAGTGACAACTAGATCTTTGCTAACAGGGGTTGAAGTGTTATATAACAACGTATCGAGGCGAAATGATTACCAGTTTCAAATCTTGCCGCCCCGACCAATTTATGAAAAAAGCAAAAATTTATATACCTACAAAAAATTCAATGCAGTCTGGTTTAGGTAAATCAGACAAATGGTTAATTGAATTTGAAACAGAAAATACTGGCATTAATCCCTTGATGGGTTGGGAGACAAGCACTAATACTTTTTCAGAATTAAATCTAGAATTTCCTTCTAAAGAATTAGCAATAGATTATGCAAAAAAAAATAAAATTGATTTTGAAATAATTGAACCTCAAAAAAGAAAAACTGTTAAAAAATCATATGCAGATAATTTTCTAAAATAATGTTTAAATTTTTTACAGAAAAAAAATGGCAATTATGGTCTTGGTTAGGTTCATTTGTAATTTTATCATCATTGTGGGTTCAAGTAAAAATTGATGTAAAAATAAATGAATGGTTTGGTGTGTTTTATGATATGATTCAAAAAGCACTTGCTAAACCCAACGCTATCACAATTGAAGAGTACTGGGCAAATTTAGCATCATTTATTACACTAGCTGGAATATATATAGCTCTTTACGTTGTAATTAGTTTTTTTACAGCACACTTCTTGTTTAGATGGAGAACTGCGATGGTGGAATGGTATCATTCTGTTTATGATAGAGCCCGTAAAATAGAAGGTGCATCACAAAGAGTTCAAGAAGATACAATTAAGTTTACCCGTATTATGGAGTCTCTAGGTACAAGTTTTATTGAATCAGTCATGGTATTAATACAATTTACTCCAATTCTATTAGGGCTATCAGTTGGAATACCAATCTTCTTTTTTGGTGATTGGCAATATGGATTAATAACCGGCGCATTGCTTTGGACATTGGGTGGTACAGCATTCTTGATAGGATTAGGTTGGATATTACGTTTAGTTGGAGTGGAATATGATCTACAAAAAAAAGAGGCTGCATACAGAAAAATATTAGTAGTAGCTGAAGATGATGGTAACGTTAGACCTAAAACAATAAATGAATTATTTGATGACGTTCGTTCAATTCACTTTTTAAGCTATACAAGGTATTTATATTTTAATATTGGTCGTATGGCTTATTTACAGGCCAATGTTTTATCAGCATACGTTTTTTTAGCTCCAGCAATTGTTGCTGGTGTAGTGACATTAGGTGTTATGCAGCAAATAATAAGAGCCTTTGGAAGAGTAGAAGGTTCTATGCAATACTTGTTAAAAGCCTGGCCTACCATCATAGAATTAGCAAGTGTTTATAAACGTCTAAGAGAATTTGAAAATGTGATAAATTCTACTAAGTCAATTGACGAAAAAGTTTAATGGCTATCGATAAAAAATATGTTGATCAAATTTTAAAAGTTTCTGAAAAAGCAGCTCTTGCATCATCTTATTTAGTTGGAAAAAAAGATAAAATCGCAGCAGATCAAGCAGCTGTTGACGCAATGCGATCAGAATTAAATAAAATTGATATGAATGGTGAAGTTGTTATTGGTGAAGGTTCACTCGACGAGGCACCTATGCTTTTTACAGGTGAAAAACTTGGAAATAAAAATGGACCCTATTTTGATATTGCTGTTGATCCTTTAGAAGGAACAAATTTTGCAGCAAATAATTTACCTGGAGCAACATCTGTTATTGCAATTGCTGAAAAAGGAAATCTTTTTAATGCACCAGAAACTTATATGGATAAAATTGCAACTGGACCAATTGAAAAAGGATTAATTGATTTAGATTTTCCTTTAAAAAGAAATGCTTCAAATCTGGCTGATTTTCTTAAGAAAGATTTATCATCACTCACAGCATGTGTCATGGATAGACCAAGACATAAAAAAATAATTGATGAATTAAAACAGCTAAACATTAATATTAAATTAATTACTGATGGTGATGTTCTTGGTGCATTGTATGTGACAAATCCAAAATATAATGTTGATATATTTCTAGGTGTAGGAGGTGGTCCTGAAGGAGTTTTGGCAGCATCAGCTCTTGATGCATTTAACTGCCATTTCCAAGGAAGATTTATATTTGATAACGACAAAGATATTAAAGATGCAAAAGAGATGGGAATAACTGATTTGAATAAAAAATACGAATTAAATGAAATTATAAAAGGTGATTCAATTTTTTGCTCAACAGGTATTACTTCTAGTGACATGTTAAGTGGAGTCGAAATTAATGACAATAAATATACAACAGAGACACTAGTTACACACAAAAGTTTAAAATTTAAAGAAACGATAAAAAGAACAAATCTTATTGAAGAATGATTTCTGTTTCAGGTAAGAAGTGGGAACAAAAAAAAATTAATCAAAATTTAGTTAATAAATTAAAACAAGATTTTAATTTTAGTGACATTTTATCTAGACTAATTATTTCAAGAAAATTTGAAGATGATGAAATTGCAACAATCAATACCGATTTAGATTTAAACAACGTTTTTTTAAACAATGAAGATTTCAATCAATCTATTAAGCTTGTTGTTAATTGCATAAATAACAATGAAAAAATATGTATTTTAGGAGATTATGATGTGGATGGGTCTGCTGCTACATCATTATTTGTTAAATTTTTAGAAAGCATAAATCACCCATTTTTTTATTATATCCCTGACAGAGAAAAAGATGGCTATGGAGCTACCAAAAAATTATTCCAAAAACTAATCTTAAAAGAACCTAAATTGATTATAATGGTTGATTGTGGGTCTACATCTAATGAAGCAATAGATTTTTTAAATAATAATGAAATAAAGTCCTTAATTATTGATCACCATGAAATTAATAAGCCTTTTCCAAATGCAAACTCAATTATAAACCCAAAAAAAAATAATGGTTATAAAGAGTATGACTATTTATGTGCAACCTCTCTTTCTTATTTTTTTTTAGATTTATTAATTAAAGAAATCAAAAATAAAATTAATATAAAGGATTATTTAATTTATGTTTTATTGGCTACAGTGTGTGATGTGATGCCTTTAAGAAAACTTAATAGATTAATTGCACTGAATGCTCTTAAAAATTTCGATATAACAAAAAATTTACCTTTGAGCACTTTGTTTGATTTAAATAATAAAAAAAATAAAATTAATATTAATGATCTAGGTTATTTAATTGGTCCAATATTAAATGCTGGTGGTAGATTAGGTAAATCTGAATATGCTACAGAATTATTATCTTCTAATAATGATCAGGTTATCAAAGATAGGTCTATTTATTTGATTAAATTGAATAAGAAAAGAAAAGAAATTGAAACCTTAGTATTAAATGAAATTGATTTTAAAAAACTTGAAGAAGAAAATAAAGACGTGGTTATTTATTATAATCCAAATATTAACGAAGGTCTAATTGGAATTATTGCAGCAAGATTAAAAGATTATTTTAATAAACCAACTATTGTTATAACCACGTCTAATGAATTATTAAAAGGATCTGCTAGATCAGTTTATAACTATAATATTGGTCGTGTAATTAAAAATTCACTAGATAAAGGTATAATTGTAAATGGTGGTGGTCACAATATGGCTGCAGGATTTACGTTGAATAGAGAAAACCTTAAAACTTTTGAAAATTACATATTAGAGGATTTTTTAAAATCCAATACTGTAAATAATAATACATTTTCATATGAATCAGAAATTTCATCACTAGCATTTAATCAAGATTTTTATGATAATATAAAAAAATTAGAACCCTTCGGTACAGGAAACCCTGTACCAACATTTTTATTAAGAGATTTAAGAATAATTAAGCCTATAGTGTTAAATAACAAACATATTTCTTCTATATTAAGATCAAAAACAGGATTTTCAATTAAATCAATATCCTTTAATTCTATTAATACTAAGATTGGTGAACACTTAATGAGTTATAAAAATAGCCTTAATGTAATAGGTCAGATCAATGAAAATATATGGAATAACAAAAAAACACTTCAATTAACTATTAGAGACCTCTTCTTATAGGTTAATTGCGCTTGATAAATAATGACTTTTAAAATAAAAGATCTCAACGTGGTCCCTTCGTCTATCGGTTAGGACAGCTGGTTTTCATCCTGCAAAGGGGGGTTCGATTCCCCCAGGGACCGCCATTAATATGAGATATTGTGTATATTTGTTGTTAACAAATTCTAAAAAAAAATTAATATCCTACGTTGGGTCGACAAACAACCTAGATAACAGACTAAAATTACATAATACCTCAAAGGGAGCAAAGTTTACAAAAGGTAGAAAATGGACTTTAATTTATAATAAGAAATATAACTCTAGATCAAAAGCTTTAAGTGAAGAATATAAATTAAAAAAAGATTATAAACTTAGATCTAAATTAAAACTTGATTATATTAAAAAAAATGAAAATTTCTATACTGCTTCCATATAAAGAAAATTTTTCACCAAATTATGCAGGCTCAATATCATTGTTCATAAGTCAAACTGTAAAAAAGAGTAAATACTTGAAGAGTATCAAGATATTTGGCAGTACTGACTATAAAAAAATTTTATTAAACAACTATATTAATATTAAACTAAATTCTAAGTTTTATGAAAGCACAAGTAAAAGATTTATTAAAAATTTTATTTTAAAAGATAAAAAAAATCAGTCAGATCTATTAGAAATACATAATAGACCTCATTATATCAGATTACTTAGTAAATATTATAAAAATAAAATCATTCTATATTTTCATAATAATCCACTTGAAATGAAAGGATCAAAATCTTTAAAAGAAAGAATTTATTTATTAGAAAATGTTGATAAAATAGTTTTCAATAGTAAATGGTCTAAACAAAAATTTTTTACAAACATTTCAAATAAGAAATATATTAAAAACATCTCTATTTGTTATCAATCCTCTGATAAGCCAAAGATTAATTTTATCCAAAAAAAGAAAATTATAAGTTTTGTTGGTAAACTCAATAAATCAAAAGGTTATGATTTATTCGGTAAGGCCATTATTCAAATATTAGATAAACATAAGGAATGGAAGGGTGTTGTATTTGGTGATGAGCCTAGAGAAGATTTGTTTTTTGATCACTCAAGATTAAAAATTATGGGTTTTAAAGATAATAACTTCATTTTAAATTATTTAAAAAAAGTAAGCATTTCAGTAGTTTGCTCAAGATGGAATGAACCATTTGGAAGATCCAGTTTAGAAGCATCTAGTAGGGGTTCCGCTGTAATAATAAGTAATAAAGGTGGACTTCCAGAAACTTGTAAAAGTGCTATCAAATTAAAAGTACTATCTGTTAAATGTATTTATAATGAAATTGATAAGTTAATTCAAAATAAAAAAAACTTACTTAAAATACAAAAAGAAAATTACACTAACTTTAATTATACTCACTCATATATTTCAAAAGTAATTGATTCTATAAGAGGATCTGTTTTAAAGTAATTCCACGTATTAAATTTTGATTTTATTTAAAGCATTATTTTTAAATAGATTTGCTTCCTTAATATATCTTCTTACCATTTCTGTTGATTTATGACCTGTCATAGCCATAATACCTCTCTCTTCAGCACCCGATTCAGCAGCCGATGTTGCAAATCCTGATCTTAGACTGTGTCCAGAGTAATTTTTGCTGTCTATCCCTGCTAGTTTTAAGTATTCCTTAATGAGTAACGCTACTGTTTGGTCGGTTAATCTATTATCTGATAACTTAGAACCTTTTACAAACCTCCTAAACAAAGGTCCTGACTTTATTTTTGATATTTCTATCCAATTTTTTAATGAAATAACTGGGCAATATTTAGAGCTATCAAAGTAGGGCAGTGCTTTAACGAAACCTTCACCATATTGGTCTGTTTTAGACCTCTTGATTTGTATTTTTAAACCTTCTTCAACAAAATCAAGGTCATCATAATCTAGTGATACAATCTCATTTCTTCTAAATCCCCCTGAAAAACCAATTAATATTATAGATCTATCTCTTAACTTTTTAATATCTTGTTTATTTTGTTGATCTATTACATTAATTAATTGTTTTAAATTGTTGATTAATAATGGTTTTTTTCCTTTTTGAATACTCCCTTTTCGACGTTTTATGCCCATTATATTTTCAATAATGGATGGATGCTTAGTGTCCAGATAATGGCCCTTTAGCCTATGAATAACTCCTATAGATACTAAGCGTCTCTTTAGAGTACTCATTTTAGCATCTTTAGTTGATAAGTATGTTAAATACAGAGATACAATTTTCGGTTCTGATGGTAAAGTTTTAAAACCATTTTTGGTACAAAATAATCCAAAATCATTAAAATCTGATTTATAAGCTCTTACGGTATTGTTTGCTTTTGAGCTTTGTAAATTTAATAATGTTTCTTCCTGTAGAGCTTTTATATCTGTTATAATTTCATTCATACTTATTACTATTGATAACCATTAATTATCGTTAGTAATATATTAAGTGATTTTAATAGTCAATATAATAAATTAAAAATATGAAAAAAATATTTACACTTATTATTATATTAATAATTAATACTTCAGCATTATCAGCCAAGGAAACTAAAAAAATAAATTCTGATATATGTGAAGATGCAATAAAGAATGCAAGAATTTTAGGATATACTGGATCAGGTGATTACAATATTAGATTTATTTTAGAAAAAAATAACAAACTTTACAGGTACACAGTAAACAAGCACTGGACAGAATGTTATAATATTGATGAAAAACATAATTAATTCAGTATTTTATATAATTAAATTAAAGTAAATGATTAGGAAATTAGAAAAAAAAGATAAGGAAAATTGGGCTAAATTATACAATGATTATGCTGAATTCTATAAAATCCCAATGGATTCAGGGGTTTTAGACACTGTTTGGAGCTGGATTCATGATGAGGCTCATGATGTGAATGCTATTTGCTTTGAATTAGAGGGTAAAATCGTTGGAATTTCCCATTACAGAACAATGCCAAGACCAATTAAGGGCCAATATATTGGTTTTTTAGACGATTTGTTTGTAAAGCCAGAATTTAGAGGTCAAAAAATAGCTCAAAAACTCATTAGTCACCTAAAATCATTATCTAAAGCCAATAATTGGAATGGAATTCGTTGGATCACCCACTCTTCAAATGAAAATGCAAAGAAATTATACGATAAAATAGCCAATAACACTGGATTTGAACTCTATGAACTTAAAGGGAACTAAGTTTCAGCTAAAAGTCTGGAATTACTTGAAGAAAATACCCAAAGGCAAAGTTAAGACCTACTTAGAAGTTGCTAAAGCCATTGGAAAACCTAAGGCATTCAGAGCTGTTGCTAATGCAGTGGGTAAAAACCCCTATCCTCCTAAAATACCTTGTCATAGGGTAATCAGATCTGACGGAAGCCTCGGCGGATACTCTGGAAAAGGTGGAATCCATCAAAAACGACGTTTATTGAGATTAGAAAAGGTCTTTATAAAATAGTACTTTTAACCTTAAAAAACGTAAAAAACTATTGGTATTAAAGACTTTTTTTCTATTTAGCCATATTTTTGTCTAATTGCTATAATGCATCCTTCAGTTGTACTGCAAATGAACTTTCAGCTAAAATAGGCTATCCTATGGACGTTTAAACGGCATATTCTCATACTGCATTGCTCTACTTGTCAACAATAGCAACGTTTCTAGAGATAGTAAAAAACACCATTTTACTGGGTTTTTTAACCCCCTATTCTATCCAATAAATAATCTAATTTTCACTAAACTAGCCTATTAATTGAAATAAGCATTTAATATCAATACTAAATCACCATTTTATCTTACTATAAGTATTCTAATTAATTTCTAAAAAATTAAAATTTCTCAATTCTCGCTTTTTCAACTATAGAAAAGAAGATTTATGCTACTTTTATTTATTTTAGGCCTATTTTTAGTAACTATAATTTAACTATTTATTAAATATTTTTATATTTTAAATATAATTTTATAGATTTATAGTATCGTATTTAAACTAATAATTTCAATAGTTTAAGATATACTATTAATGTATAATATTAAGTATTAGTAAATAAGTGATACCTAATTAATTTGATTTAATGTAAATTTCTCTCCTTGAGATATATAATCCACTAAGAACAATTATAAATAAACCAAGGTAAGTCCAGTTATCAGGTAATTCATTAAAAAAATAATAGCTGATAATGATATTAGTAATAATCTCTGTATATCCTAATGGAGCTAGTTTAGATGCATCAGCATATTTTAATGATAAAATTATAAAAAGATGCGCTACAGAGGCTATAAGGCCTATTATGGCCATCATAAACCACTCGTTAAGGCTTGGATTAACCCATACAGATGGCATAAATAAACTAAATATGAGTAACCCTACTACCCCTGTAAATAAGAGGGTTAAAAGCGAGTTGTCTGAAGTACTGAGCTTTCTGGTTATTACCAAATAAAACCCATAACAAATCCCACATGCTAATGCAGCTAAAGTAGCTAAATTTACATCTATAAAACCTGGCCTAATAACTATAAGAGTTCCAGAAAATCCTATCAAAACTGCAGTCCATCTTCTAATTCCAACTTTTTCAGAGAGAAAAAAAGGTGACAGTGCCGTACAAGTTATTGGAGCAACGAATGCTAATGTTAAAGCTTTTGGCAGTGAAATTACTGATATAGAATAAAAAAAACATAGGGTAGAAAAAGCAAGTATTACACCTCTAACTGATTGTAAAATAGGCCTTTTACTCCAAACAAGGGTTTCCCTATAAAAAAATAGCATTAACGAAGCTGTAAAAACAACTGTGAAAAAATATCTAGCCCATGTTATCTGTAATACAGGCATAGTGGCAGTTAAATGCTTTGCAAAGGCATCCATAACTGGGACTATCATCCATGCTGATGCATTTAATATTATTGCCTTCATTAATTGAGGTTACTTCTTAATAAAAGTATTTTAAAGCAAAGAATACAGTTATTGGAACTGTAATAAATGACATAAGAGTTGAAACAACGATCATACTAGCAATGTTATCAACAACTTTTTTAGAAGAATAAAGTGATCCAACCAAATATGTCAAAACGGCACTTGGCATTGAGCACTGAATTAATAAAACTCCTGCAGCAAATCCTGATAGATTAAAAGTCTTTATAATAAAAAAACCAATAATTGGACCAATAATAACCCTTGCTATAGATGAGATTAAAGCTGATTTAAATGAAAAAACTTTAAACCGCGTTAATGCTATACCTAAAGACATCAAAATTAAAAATATAGCAGCATAAGTAAGCATCATTGTTGTATTGATCAAAAAAACTGGCGTTTCTATATCGAAGTATAAAAATAAAATTGAAATAATAATTGCATAAAAAGGTGGACTTCTAAATAAGAGAGTTAAATCAAATTTTTTACTAGCAAGAAAAACTCCTAAGGTAAAATGAAATAATATAACTAGAGATGAGATTGTTGCTGCTATACCAAGGCCTTGACTGCCATAAGCAAATAAACAAATTGGAAGACCCATGTTGCCAGTATTTGGTAAAATAAAAGGTGGTAATTCAGTTATGATATCTTTATTTAAAAATTTAAGAAAAATAACACCAGTAAGGGCAAACCCAGCAATTGCCAATAATGAATACCAAAAATATTCAATAAAAATATCAAAAGATATCCCTGTTGTTGTAACAGCATAAAAAACCATTGCTGGACTACCTATATTTGCTGCAAAATTTGCTATAAAAGAAGTATCTAATTTAGGATTTTTTTTACCTAAAAAATAACCAATAGCGACAATAAAAAAGACTGGAAATAAAACTTCAAAAAGTTTAGCGTATATATCCATTAACCAAGTAATCTTATCAATGTAGGTGTTTTAAGAATATTTTTATTATTTTTAAATATAGCTAAACAATTAATAGAATTAAGTTCTGATGTTTTGTGTGTAATAATAACAATCGTTGCTTTATTATTTTTTTTATCAGGCGTTTGGATAAGTCTTTTTATGGATATATCGTATTTTGCTAATCGATTTGTAATTTGTGATAATACTCCAGGTTTATCTTTAACTTCAAATCTTAAGTACAATGAATTAGTATAGTTATTGATATTGTAAGGTTTTAAAGATTTCAGATTAGAAACACTCACACCGAAGGGATTGTTAATATTACCTTTTAAAATAAGTAATAAATCTGAAAGTAGTGCAGATGAAGTTGGACCAGGGCCTGCCCCTTCTCCTTGTAGAATACTTTCTCCAACTGGTTTTCCTTCAATAATAACCGCATTCATAACACCACCAACATTACCAATATAAGATTTTTTGCTAACAAGACATGGATGTACAGTTTCAAAAAGTTGATTATTTTTTAGTTCAGAAATACCTAAAAGCTTAATTCTTAAATCCAATTGATTTGCAATTTTAATATCCTTTAGTTCAATCTTTTCTATTCCCTCCATCAAACACTTGTGTTTTGATATTTTGTTGTTGAATGCTAAAGCAGATAAAATTCTAACTTTAGCAAAGGCATCAA
The DNA here is from genome assembly GCF_047729535.1 of Candidatus Pelagibacter sp. Uisw_094. Classification (GTDB taxonomy): domain Bacteria; phylum Pseudomonadota; class Alphaproteobacteria; order Pelagibacterales; family Pelagibacteraceae; genus Pelagibacter. The sequence continues at coordinate 678,034 of NZ_CP159823.1, forward strand.
AACCATTTAAATCTAATTTAGGATTACCTGGTTCAGCATAACCAAGTTTTTGAGCTTTTTTTAAAACTTCAGAAAAACTTTGGTTAGAATTTTCCATCTCAGAAAGTATATAATTGGTAGTTCCATTTAAAATTCCATAAACTTTTAAAATTTTATTTGTTGCAAGTCCCTCTTTAATAGCTCTTAATATTGGAATACCCCCTGCAACAGAGGCTTCAAATTCTAAGTTTACACCATTGTCTTCAGCTAACTTTCCCAGATAATCACCATGTTTAGAAATAAGTGCTTTATTAGGAGTGATTACATGTATTTTATTTTTTAAGGCAGTTTCTACAACTTTTTTAAATATTCCGTCCGACATACCTATAGCTTCAAATAAAATATCTACTTTGGTCTTATTAAAAATTTCTAATGGGTTTTTAAAAAATATTTTCTTATTAATTTTAAACCTTCTCTTTTTAAAAATATTTCTTGCTGAAACAGCTACTACATTAATCTTTTTACCCGTCTTAAGTTCAATATCTTTTTTTTTAATGTTAAGCTCATTTAACAAGTAGATACCAACTTGTCCTAGACCAACTACAGCAATGTTAATTATATTTTTCATCTATTGGTTAATATCTGGGTATTCTGCTTTATTTGAATAATCTTTAAGAAAAAGATTAAATTCATCAAAAGTCATAGATTTATAATTATCAGTTTTCATTAATATCTTAGATGGTTTTCTATCTTCAGCAGATTTTTTTATTAGGTATTTATTAAAGTAAGCAGAGTCCTTACTTAGAGAGCACGAGGTTAAAAGTAGAATTAAAGATAAAAAAAAATATTTCAAATTAATCCTTTTGTTTCATTAAAACCATATTTGATATTCATATTTTGTATTGCTTGACCTGCTCCACCTTTAATTAGATTATCAATAACAGATAAAATAATAACTCTATTTTTATACTTAGTTTTACAAATTACTATAGAGCAATTATTTGTGTTAATTACGTCGTTTGTGCTTACCAATGAATTTGTTTTTAAAATTTTAACGAATCTGTTTTTTAAATATTTGCTCTTTAAAGTATTTTCTAATTTTTTAATATTTACACCTTTGTTAAGATCTACATAAATAGTGCTAAATATTCCTCTAAACATTGGTGTTAGATGAGGTGTAAATGTAAAAGAAAATTTCTTTTTAGTGTGGTTATTAATTTCCTGCTGAATTTCTGAGTTATGTCTGTGAAAACCTACACCATAAGAACTTAATGACTCGTAAAGGTTTTTATCTTTATGTTTATTATGTACACCTCTACCAGCTCCTGAGTAACCGGATTTTGAATCTATAATAACATTATCTGTTTTTATTAAATTTTTCTTTACTAAAGGAATAAGTGCTAGAAGTATTGAAGTTGGATAGCAACCTGGGCATCCAATAATATTAAATTTCTTTACTTCGTCACCATTTATTTCTGGTAATGAATAAATTGATTTTTTAATATTTTTGACAGATCTGTGTTTTTGTTTGTACCATTTTAGATAGTCTGATGCTTTATTAAGTCTAAAGTCTGCAGCTAAATCAATTAATACATTATGATTTAACAAATCATTTGAAATATTTTGTGCCTCACCATTAGGTAAAGCTGTAAAAATAAGATCTATGTTTTTTAAAAGGGATTTATTGTATTTGATTATTTTAGGTAATTTTTTTGAACTTAATGACTTTTCATAACTAGAGATATTTTTTCCAACTGAGGAATTTCCACAAAGATATTTAATCTTAACATTGCTGTGTTTAACTAATAATTTAATTAATTGAACACCAATATAACCAGTAGATCCAGCAACTAAAACATTAAGCTTAGGCATTTTTTTATTATAACAGTTTAGAGTTAAAAAAGAATTATCTTTTTGAGAATTGGAAGCTTCTTCTAGCTTTTCTACGACCAGGTTTTTTTCTTTCAACTGATCTAGAGTCTCTGGTATTTAGCTTTTCTGTCTTAAGTACCGCTCTATTCTCTGAATCAAATAAAATTAATGCTTTAGCAATACCATGAACCATTGCACCAGCTTGACCTGTGTGACCTCCACCTGCAACACTACATCTCACATCATAATCAGTTGCTTGGTTTATAATTTCGAATGGTCTTGTAATTTGCATTTTATGACTTCCGCTAGTGAAATATTCATCCATAGTTCTGCCATTGACATAAATTTTACCAGTACCTTTTTTTACCCAAATTTTTGCAATAGATTTTTTTCTTCTACCGGTTGCATATTTACTATCTTTAAAATCTAATTTAATCTTGGGTTTTTTTGTAGATACTTTAGTTGGTGCGGCTGCTGTTTCCATATTAATTTCTTATTAAATTTTTACTGTTTAATTTACCTAGGTCTAAAATTTTTGGGTTTTGTGCTGCATGAGGGTGTTCTTCACCAGCATAAATTTTTACTTTAGTTAGCTGTTTTCTACCAAGAACTCCTCCCGGTAACATTCTTTTAACAGCTAATTTTAGTGTCTCACCAGGTTTGTTTTTTTCTAATAATTTTTCAGGAGTAATTTCTTTAATTCCACCAGGGTGACCAGTATGTCTATAATACTTTTTATCTTTGAATTTTTTTCCAGTGAACTTTGCTTGCTCGACGTTTTTAACTACAACAAAATCACCATCATCCATGTGAGGTGTAAAAGTAGTTTTGTTTTTTCCTCTAACAATCATGGCTATTATAGATGCAAGTCTTCCAACTACAGCGTTTTTTGCATCGATTTCGAACCAGTTACTAGTTAATTCACTTTGTTTTAGAAATTTTGTCATTGTGCGAGGATTAATACTATTATTAGATATAATGTCAATTTTATATTTCCCTTGTAATATCATGCTTAAATGATAGTTTGATTAGGCCGATTTGTTCCTATTGCAGGCTAGTTAATGCTAAAAAGGATTTTTACTCACATTATCGGTAGGCGCATTTGAACTGTATTGTACGCCTTGCATTAAGCAAAAGTACTAAAAAAGGAGTATTGAGATGAGCACAAAAAGACAAAACCCTGAGACTATAGCCATACATGGTGGTGATTACAGAAGTGATCCAACAACTAAAGCTGTAGCTGTTCCAATTTACAGAACAACTTCCTATCAATTTGATAGTACTGAACATGCTGCAAACTTATTTGCTTTAAAAGAGTTTGGTAATATCTACACAAGAATAATGAATCCTACTAATGATGCCCTAGAAAAAAGACTTGCTGCATTAGAGGGGGGCTTAGCTTGTTTAACAGTATCATCCGGTCAAACAGCATCAACTTTTTCAATTTTAAACGTTGCAAAAGCAGGAGACAATATTGTTAGCTCTACCGATCTTTATGGCGGAACAGTTTCTTTATTTACACACACTTTAAGTAAACTTGGAATAGAAGTTAGGTATGCAGATCCTGCTGATCCTAAAAACTTTGAAAAAGCCATAGATGATAAAACTAGAGCATTTTATGGAGAAACTTTACCGAATCCGTACTTAAGAGTTTTTCCTATTAAAGAAGTATCTGACATAGGTAGAAAATATAACATACCACTAATAATGGATAATACGGCTTCTCCCGTTCTATGTAAGCCCTTAGAGCACGGTGCTGCTATAGTTGTTTATTCACTTACTAAATATATAGGTGGACATGGTACAGTTGTAGGTGGAGCTTTAATCGATGGTGGTAATTTTGATTGGACAGCAGATCCTAAAAGACAGCCCCTATTTAATGAACCTGATGCAAGTTATGGTGGTGCGGTATGGGGTAAAGTAGTACCCGAGTTAACTGGTGCGAACGTTTCTTTTGCAGTTAGAGCTAGAGTTGTCTTATTAAGAGATTTGGGTGCAGCATTATCTCCTGATAATGCATTTGGATTAATCCAAGGACTTGAAACTGTAGCTTTAAGAATGAAACAACATTGCTCAAATGCTGAAAAGGTTGTCGACTATTTAGTTAAACATACTGAAGTTTCCAGAGTTATTTATCCAAATCAATACAAAGGTGAAATTGGAAATAGAGCTAAAAAATACCTAAACGGTGGAAATGGTGCTTTAGTTGGTATCGAGTTAAAGGGGGGTATTGAAGCTGGTAAAAAGTTTATAGAAGCTTTAAAAATGTTTTATCATGTAGCAAATATTGGTGATGCTAGAAGTCTAGCAATACATCCCGCAACAACAACACATAGTCAATTAAATGAAGAAGAGCTTTTAGCTTCAGGTGTAACACCAGGATATGTGAGGCTGTGTATTGGTCTTGAGCATATTGACGACATCATTGAAGATTTAGAGCAAGCTCTAAAAAGAACAGATAATATTGAAGACATTGATAAAGCTAAAGCTGTTGGTTAGAGTTTTTATATACAATTACAAGATAAGTAGTTAATACAAAAATTGAACCTAACTGGTGTAGTGATGCATATTTAATCTCTACACCAGATAGTAAGGTTATAATTCCCAAAAAGATCTGAAGCAATATTGCAATATCAAATAGTATAATATTTTTAGTTTCATAATTATTTTTTATATAAAGATAATTTAAAATAATAATAAAAAATAAAAGTAAATAAGCTGTAATTCTATGTAGAAATTGAACAATTGATGGGTTGTTAAATAATTGAGTATTAATTACATCGTTATAACCAACATCATTTGGAAAAAAGCTACCATTCATATCAGGCCATGAATTATAGATAAGACCACCATCTAAGCCCGATAAAAAAGCACCCAATACAATCTGTAAAACTATCAACTTTAGTATAAATAATAAAAGTAGATTTGGAATTCTTTTATGAAATTTTTTAGTTTTATAAATATCTAAAATATACCAGAAAATTAAACATAGGATGAATAAAGCTAAAGATAAATGAATGCTAAGTCTAAAGTGACTAACGTCATTATTTTCAATTAATCCACTAGAGACCATATACCAACCAATAAACCCTTGAAGACACACAAGGAAAAATATCCAATAATATTTATTTGCATAATGTGGGGTATTTTTAAAATATAAACTAAAGAAAAGTAAAGGGAGCAATGTAAAGAGACCAACAAATCTTGCTAACAACCTATGGGCATACTCCCAATAGAAAATTACTTTAAACTCATCTAAAGACATACCGTAATTAATATTTTTATATTCAGGTATTTTTTTGTACTCTGAAAAATAAAAATTCCACTCACTAATATTAAATGGTGGTAGTATTCCAGTAAAGAGCTCCCAAGCGGTGATTGATAGACCTGAATCAGTTAATCTAGTAAGACCACCAACCGCTACCATGAGAATAATTAATGAAAATAAAGTTATTAACCACAATTTTAAATATTTTATATAGTTGTCGCTATTTACAAACATAAATTATACTTATAATAATTATCTTAATAACCAATTGAATAAATGTCGCCTACTAATAAAAAAAAACTAAATCAGATAAGAATAAAGCTTGATAGACTTGATAATGATTTACTTAAATTAATCAAAAAAAGATCATCCCTAGTTAATCAGGTATTAAAAGTAAAAATACATAAGAAAGAAATAATTGATCAAAAAAGGATCCATTTTATTCTTAAAAAGATTAAAAAAAAATCAATACAAACTAATATAGATCCAAAAATTACAAATAGAATATGGAAAAATATGATTTGGTCTTTTATTGATTACGAAAAAAGAAATTTTAGAAAAAAATAATACTATTTACTGTGTGGAGGTAATTTTTTTTCCACAAACATTTCATGTTTTCTTGTAGAAGGATTATATTTCTTAGCAGATAATTTAACTTTAGCTTTTTCACCACCTGCTGGTTTTTTAACATAATAAAAAAATGGACTATCCGGTTTAGCCTCTGGTACTAATCTAACTTTAACGTGTGTTTTTTTAGCCATATTATTTTAAGTTTTTAATCTTTTTTATTAGTTCAGAAATCTTCTTAATTTTATTTTTTATACTATAATCAGCATTTATAGAATTATTTGGTAATTCGTCAAGTTTTAATGATTTATCAAAATTAAGAACTTTTTTAACACCAATAATTGTCATTCCCTGATCTTTAAGAAGATATTTAACTTTTTTTAAAACCTCTATTGTATCATTGTTATAATACCTCCTGTTCCCATTTAAAATTTTTGGCTTAATTTGCTTAAATTCCTTCTCCCAAAAACGAATAGTATGAGTATTCAGGGTTCCTTTTTTCTTATTTACAAGATCAAGAATTTTAGCAACCTCGCCTATTGATTTATAAGCATCATTATTTTTATGAATCATTCTTAGAATTTACCAAATCTTTAAATTCCTTAGAAGCTTTAAATAAAACAACATCTCTATTGGAAATGGTTGTTTGTTCTTTTGTTTTAGGATTTCGTCCAATTCTACTTTTTTTGGCTCTTATAGAAAAAGTACCGAATTTTGAGAGCTTTAATTTTTTTTCTTTTTTTAAATTTTCTACTATTGTGATTAGAAAATCATCAATCAAATTTTCAGATATATTTTTTGAAAAACCAATTTGCATATAAATTGAGTTTATAAGGTCTTTTTTTGTTAAGTTAGTTCTTTGCATTAACTGATGTTGTTTCTTATCTTTTCTATTAAATTACCACTAACAATTCTAGTACAAACACTTAAAGAGTTTGAAAAGCCTATATAATCTGTTCCACCATGGCTTTTAATAACTGGAGAATCCAAACCTATAAAGATTGCACCATTGTAAAGTCTTGGATCTAGTCTTGCTTTAAATTTTTTTAAATTTGAAATGTTTAATAATGATGAAATTTTACCAATAATATTACCTGTCATAGCTTTCTTTAATTCACTAGTAATAAAGTTTGCAGTACCCTCAGCTGTTTTTAAAGCAACATTTCCAGTAAATCCATCTGCAACAATAAC